>DATLNO010000171.1:0-3315 GCA_035536715.1 Solirubrobacteraceae bacterium | reverse complement strand
CAGCCAGTCGATCGCGAGGCGGCCGTTGACGACGTGAACTCGCGCCAGGGGCAGAGGGGTGGCAGCGTGCATGGCCATGGGTCGCACGGTACGGGCCGCACCTGACGGATCGCAGGATGGCGTTCAGCCGCTGCTGCGCTTCTCCCACCAGCGCAGGAGATCCTTGCGCTGATGCGCGAGCGGGTTGGCGCGCGGGTTGCGCTCGCGCACGCGCTGCAGGGCCTCGAGCGGCTCGACGCCCTCGTGCAGCGCGATGATCGCCGCCGCGACCGTCGCCGAGCGCTGCATCCCGGCGCGGCAGTGCACGTAGACGCGCTCGCCCTCGTCGAGCCAGGCGAGCACGGTTCTCGTCGCCATCTCGATATGGCCGGGCAGCAGGTTGCCGTAGTCGACGACCTCGACGCGCTGCTCGCTGATGCCGGCCTGCTCGAGCGCCGTCGCACAGGCGTCGCGGCCGCCATCGAGCTCGTACTCGACGTCCTGGACGAGGTTGAAGACCGCGGTGACCCCGGCCTCGGACAGCGCGGCGACGTCGTCCGCGTCCTGTGGGTAGGCGCCCATCAGCAGGTCGTCGCCGACCTCGGCGAAGCCGAAGTGCTCAAACCAGTCAGACATAGTCGCTGGAGGCTAGTGGGCCGACCATGAACGTTCGTCCGTGGTCGACCCACTCAATGGATCGGCCGGCGACCCGCTCACGCCCGCGCAACCGGCGGTCCGGTCCGGCGCCTGACCTCATACTCGTGCGATGAGTCAGCTCTCGATCGCGCTCGACGATGCCGGTGGCACGGGCGCGCCGCGTGAGCGCTCGGCGCAGCTGCGCGATCTGCTGCGCGACGAGCTGTCACGGTCGACGCGAGAGCTGACGCTGACGCGCTCCGGCCGTGACGAGCCGGTGACCGTCGTCTTCGCGGCCACCGCCGACGGGTTGGTTGCGGTGGTGCCGGTCGCGGTGTCTGTGCGTGCCGACCCGGCCGCGGCGCCCGAGCGCGGGTTTCTCGCGATGGCCGCCGCGATCGGCGCGCTCGCCGAGTGCGCGGCGCTGGGCGCGCCGGTGGGCGTCGACGACCTGGCGCTGCAGACTGGAGCACTCGACGGCCACCTCGCGCTGCGTCTGGCGCTTGCCGGCGCCGGGACCGAGGACGCCGAGCTCGCGGCCGTCGCCTACGACGAGCACGCTGCCGGCATCGCGCGCCTGCGCAGCCGCGGTCTGGCGGTGCCCGCCCACGTCGTCGCCGACGCCGCCGACTGGCGCCCGCCGCTCGCCCAGGCGCTGCGCAGCGCCGAGGTCGTGGCGCGGCTCGGCGGCCGGCCCGCCGACGGCGACTCGGTTGCCGAGCACGAGGACGCAGTGCTCGCGCTGATCGGCGCCGAGGGTGGCGCCGCCCGGCCCCACGACGACCCGCAGCCCGCGCGGCGGATCGCCCGGCGCATCCTGCAGCGCCTCAACGGGATGGGCAAGTGGGGCGGCTACCACACCGATTTCCGCCACCTCTCGCGCGGCTTCGCGGGCAACGAGCGCGCGCTGGCCGACGAGGTGGGGGAGGCGTTGCTCGCCGCGGGCCTGCTCGACGAGAAGCCGAGCGTCGGTCAGCGTCACGTGTTCCTGAACTCGCGCCGGGCCGCGGACATCCACCGGCTGATCGAGTCCGGCGAGGTGCCGAAGGGACTGCGGCTGCCCTGAGGCTGTGGCGTTCCGCGCTCGCGACCGTCGGGGCAAGCGCCACGGCCACGCAGCGCGGCCCGTACTCGCCCCCGTATACATTCCCGCCCCATGCTCCTCGACACTCTGTCGACGAAGGCGCTCACCGTCCGCACGCTGATCGAGTGCGGCATGTTCGCCCCGACGCGGCCCGACAAGCTCGTGCGCGCGCTCAAGGCGTTCAAGGACTGGGGTCCGACGACCGCCGCCGGCTATTCGGCGTCGGCGATCCGCTACCCCAGCGACGTCTCGATCATCGACGACGCCGGCTCGCTGACGTTCGGCGAGGTGCACAGGCGCACGAACGCGCTTGCGCATGCCTGGAGCGACGAGGGCATCGTCGAGGGCGACAACATCGCCCTGCTGTGCCGCAACCACCGCGGCTTCGTCGAGGCGATGGTCGCCTGCTCGAAGCTCGGCGCCCACGCGCTGTTTCTCAACACGGCCTTCGCCGGTCCCCAGCTCACCGAGGTCTGCGACCGCGAGCAGCCCAAGGCGATCGTCTACGACGAGGAGTTCGAGGGCCTCATCGCGGGCGCGACGCCCGACGCCCGGCGGTTCGTCGCCTGGACCGACAGCGGTCGGGCGCCCGCCGGCGCGGACCTGCTCGAGACGCTGATCGAGCGCGGCGACCCGCGCGACGTCGTCGTGCCGGCAACCAAGGGCAAGATCGTGATCCTCACGAGCGGCACGACCGGCACGCCGAAGGGCGCCAACCGCAAACAGCCGCAGTCGCTCGACCCGGTCGCAGGGCTGATCGAGAAGATCCCGCTGCGCGCGCGGGGGCGCACGCTGATCTCCGCGCCGCTCTTTCACTCCTGGGGGCTGGCGCATTTCATCCTCGGGATCGGCCTGTCATCGACGCTCATCCTGCGCCGGCGCTTCGACCCCGAGGACGCGCTGAGCGCGATCGACGAGCACGGCGCGACCGCGCTGATCGTCGTCCCGGTGATGCTGCAGCGCATGCTCGAGCTCGGCCCGAAGACCATCGGCCGCTACGACACCGGCTCGCTGCGCGTGATCGCCGCGAGCGGCTCGGCGCTGCCCGGCGAGCTTGCGACGAAGGTGCTGGACACGTTCGGCGATGTCCTCTACAACCTCTACGGCTCGACCGAGGTCGCGTGGGCGACGATCGCCACGCCCGAGGACCTGCGCGCCGCCCCCGGCACGGCCGGCCGGCCGCCGCGCGGAACCGTCGTACGGCTCTACGACGCGGACGAGCGCGAGGTCGCTCCGGGCGAGACCGGGCGCATCTTCGTCGGCAGCGAGCTCGCGTTCGAGGGCTACTCGGGGGGTGGCAACAAGCAGTTCATCGACGGCATGATGTCCTCCGGCGACGTCGGCCACTTCGACGAGGGCGGCCGCCTGTTCGTCGACGGCCGCGACGACGAGATGATCGTCTCGGGCGGCGAGAACGTCTTCCCGCGCGAGGTCGAGGACACGATTGCCTGCCTCGAGGGGATCGAGGAGGTCGCAGCGGTCGGCGTCGAGGACGATCAGTTCGGGCAGCGCCTGAAGGCGTTCGTCGTCGTTTCGGACGGTGCGACGATCTCCGAGCAGGACGTCAAGGCCCACGTGAAGGCCAACCTCGCGCGCTACAAGGTGCCCCGCGACGT
>DATLNO010000170.1:0-3705 GCA_035536715.1 Solirubrobacteraceae bacterium | reverse complement strand
GCCCACGGACGGATGCTGTTGCGCCAGTGCGAGCAGGCCCGGTCCGAGGACGTCGTTGCCGAGGCGCGCCGCCGACGCGATGAGGCTCTCGTCGTGCAGTACGCGCAGCGTCCCGACCGCCGCGGCACAGGCGAGCGGATGGCCCGCGTATGTCAGTCCACCGGGGTAGGGTCGTTGCACGAAGGTGTCGTAGATCGGGTCGCTCACCAGAACGCCGCCGAGCGGCACATACCCTGAGTTCACGCCCTTGGCGAACGCCATGAGATCCGGCGAAACCCGAGCGTGGTCGACGCCGAACCACTCGCCCGTACGGCCGAAACCGACCAATACCTCGTCGGCGATGTAGACGATCCCGTGCGTTGTGCAGAGCTCGCGTACCCCTTCGAGGTAGCCGGGCGGAGGCGGGATGACGCCCGACCCGCCGATCTTCGGGCGCCCGGTGCTTGCCTTGCTGCGTCGCGGGGCCGAGGCCGAGTTGGCCGAGCCGGGCAGATGGGGCACGACCTTCACCCTGATCCAGAGTTGGGGCACGCCCGAAGGCTGAGCGACATTTGTGAACACCAACTGCGAGCTGAAGTCGAGGTAACGCTGTGATCGACGAGATGGCTGCCTTCGCCGCTGACGAACGCCGGGACGTTTCGTGGACCCTGCGCCACCCAGGGGTGGAAGACCAGCTGATCGAGCTGCGAGATGTCCATGTTTCGCCGAGGCCTTCGTGCCGACCAGAGACGACACGCCCGCCGGCTGGGTGCGCTTCCACATGCTGCGCGGGCTTGCCGATGAGAACGAGGTCGTCACTTCGGTTTCTTCGATGGGACGCTCGAGGAGCTCGAGCGAAGCCAGGACGAGGCCGACTTCGAGGAGCGCCGCGGGGCGATCGATCAGTACGTCGATGCCGTGGCCGTCAACGGCGTCTACGAGGTCGCCGTCAGCCTGGTGCTTGACGGCGACTCGTCGTCGTAGGCGCCATCGGGCGGCACGCACAGACGCGGCGTGCGCGCCGCCGCCGACCGGCACATCGCGGGCCGGCTCCCCGACCGCAGCGATCGCCCGGTTTGTGTCGTGCGCTCGGTGCCTCGTCAGCCCTGGAGCTCGAAGCGTGCGAGCTCGACCTCCGTGACCTGCGGCGGCCGCGCTCGCCCGCCGAGCGCCTCGCCGATTCCTCGCTGGAGGCGGTCCTGCAAGAAGCGCTCCCAGTGCTCTCTTGACTCCCAGAGCTCCACGACGCGCAGCCCGTCATCGGCGTTGCCCGCGCCGTGCGCGTAGCAGCCGTCGGCCCACTCGGCCGGCCAATTGATCGCTTTTGCCACCGCATCGCGGTCGTCCACCGACAGCTGCGGAAAATCGAGGATGAGGCAGATGGGCATGTGGTTCCTCCCGGCTCGGTTACGGCATCGATCGTCCCGGGCCCGTCGCCGGGATACATCGGTGAACTCCCCTATCTCTCGCGCGGATGTTTCGCTGCGCCGGCCGGGGCGGCGATGTGCTCACGCGCGGCGAAGGCGGCTGCCTCGGCCCGGTTTGCCAGCTGCAGCTTGGCCAGGATGCTCCGCACATGATGCTCCGCCGTGCGCGGGCTGATCACCAGCCGCGCCGCGATCTCGGGATTCGATAGGCCCGCGCCGACGAGCGCGAGGACCTGAAGCTCGCGCGCGGTGAGCTCGCCCGCGGTGCGCGGCGCGCGCCGGCCCGAAGCGCCGAGGCTGCGCAGAACGCTGGCCGTCTCGTCGGCATGGCGCGCCGCGCCGAGGCGCTCGAAGATCGCCAATGCGGTCCGCGCCTGCTCGATGGCGAGCTCGCGGCGATCGCCGGAGAGGCTGCGCGCAAGCTCGAGCCGCGCCTCCCCCTCGTGCAGCGGCATCTCGAGCTCTCGAAGCGCCTCGATCGCGGCCACCAGTTCCTGCTGGTCGGACGACGCGCCGGCGAGGAAGACCGCGCGCGAGCGCAGCACCGCCGCGGAGGCGGCGATGTCCGCTCGACCCAGGCGTTCGGCCACCGCGGACACCTCGTGGGCTGCCGCGAGTGCCGCAGCGGCGTTGCCGCGGGCGATCTCGATCGTCGCCATCAGCGCCATCAGCGCTCCGCGGCGGTCGTCATCGCGCGCGGCCTCGAGCTGCTGAGCTACGCGCTGCGCCGCGAGGTCCAGTTCGCCGGCCGCCAGATGGAGCCCGACCATCGACGGGAGCGCGGCCGGACGGTCCTCCAGCCCCTCCAGCAGCTGTCGGGTCTCCTCCAGCCGTCCCTGGTTCAGACGGAGGTGTGCGAGGTAGGCCAGCGCGGTCGAGCGGTTCGCGCTCTCGACGTCCTTGGCCTCCTGCAGCGCGCGCTGAAGCTCGCGCTCGGCCTCCTGCCAGCGGCCGGTGGTGATCAGCAGGCCGCCATAGATGGCGCGGCACCATGCGGTCACGGGGATGAAGTTGTTGCGGCGGATGAACTCCGTGATCGTGCGCGCCCAGTCTCGCGCCCGCACCGGGTCGGCGACGCGCTCGCACGCCATCAGGACCGTGCACGACGCATCGCAGATTGCCAACGGGTCAGCGGTGGAGGCTGCCATCGCGATCGCCATCGCCTCGTCCATGAGCAGGAGGCCGGCGTCGGTTTCCTGGCGTGCGATCTTGGCGAGTCCCATGTGGCTCAGCCCGCAGGCCTCCAGCCCGCCGTCGCCGAGACGGCGAGCACATGCGACGGCCGCGGATGCCTCCCGTTCGATCTCGTCGGCGGTCTCGGCGCGCTTGGAAATCTCGATGTGCAGCCAGCTGCGCGCCCGGCAGTCACCGCATCGATCGAGAAAGCGCCGGCTGCGAGACAGCCAGCCGTTGGCGAGGGTGGTGTTGCCGACGATCCGATATTCCCCTGCCAGGAAGATCGCGACGTCAGCGGCCTCGGCGACCTCCCCCTCCGCATCGAAGCGCTCCACGGCGCGCTCGCAGAGACCCACGGCGGCGCCGGGGTCGCCCAGCCACCACAGCGAGCGGCCCAAGCCGGCGAGTGCGGCGCCGCTCTCCTCCATTGCCAGCGCCTCCGCGTAGTGAACGCGCGCCGTCGTCCAGTCTCTGCGCGAGAACGCTTCTTCAGCAGCTGCGAGCGGAGTCCACGCCCCACTCTGGGTGTCCATCGGCAAGCACCGTAAACGAACCCGCGAGGGCGGTCAATCGGCCTGGCGCGCGCACTCGCCGGTACCGTGCGCTGCGTGCGCATCGCGACGTGGAACGTCAACTCGGTCAAGCAGCGGATGCCGAGGTTGCTGGCGTGGCTGGACGAGCGGCGTCCGGACGTCGTGTGCCTGCAGGAGACCAAGCTCGCCGACGACGCCTTCGCCGCGCTGCTCGGTGAAGAGCTGGCGGATCGTGGCTTTGCCGTCGCGGCGCATGGGGAGTCGACGTGGAACGGCGTGGCGATCCTCTCGCGCGTCGGGCTGGACGACGTCGTCGGTGGCCTGCCCGGCGCGCCCGGATTCCCGCATCCGGAGGCGCGGGCGGTGTCGGCCACGTGCGACGGGCTGCGGGTGACCTCGGTCTACGTGCCCAACGGGCGTACGCCCGACTCCGAGCACTACCACTACACGCTCGCGTGGCTGGCGTCGCTGCGCGAGATGGTTGCCGTCGACCCGGAGGGGTCCGTCGTCTGCGGCGACGTGAACATCGCGCCGACCGACGATGATGTGTTCGACTCCGACGCCTACGTCGGCCAGACCCATGTGACGGC
>DATLNO010000169.1:0-19116 GCA_035536715.1 Solirubrobacteraceae bacterium | reverse complement strand
TTGCGACACCGGCCCACGCGGCGCTGCAGCTCCCCGGCGTCTCCCTCGTCTCGGGCCTGCCGCCGATCTCGAACATCATCTCCGTCCCCGGGCTGCCGAACGCGCCGGCGATCGTCCAGATCCCGCCGGCCCCGCTGCCGTCGTTGATCGGCCTGCCGGGCAAGGACCGGCTGATCGTGACCCGCTCCACCGGCGGCGCTCTGCTCGGCATGGAGGGCCCCGACCGCCTGATCGGCGGGCCCGGGCCCGACCGTCTCGACGGCGGGACCGGTCCGGACCACGTGTTCGGCAACGACGGTGACGACCACCTCAAGGGCGCGTCCGGCGGCGACTTCATGTATGGCGGAAACGGCGCGGACCAGCTGTTCGCGGGCTACGGGGCCGACGTCCTCGACGGCGGGCCCGGCAACGACATCCTCGCCGGCGAGGCCGCACCGGACAAGATCACGAGCGGCGACGGCGACGACCTGATCCACGGCGGCGGCGGCGCCGACGACATCGACAGCGGCAGCGGCGACGATGTCGTCTACTCGGACTCCGGCTCGGACGTCATCACGGCCCGCGGGGGCAACGACACCGTCTACGTCAACAACGGAACCGGCAGCGGCGTCGTCGACTGCGGACTCGGCGACGACGCGATCGTCATCAACCCCTACGAGATGCGCGGCGGCGTCTCCAACGCGCAGGACCTGCGCGATGGCCGCATACGCAACTGCGAGCGCGTCATCGAAGCCGAGCCCGTCGAGGACCCCAGCAAGGGCGACAAGGCGATCATCGCCGACCACGGCGGCCAGAAGACCGGCGGCGGTCGTAACGACAATCTGCTCGGCGGGCGCGGCTCCGACCGACTCGACGGCGTCGACGGCGACGACGTCATCTGGGGCGACCGCCACCTCCCCGAGGGCGGCCACCGCGCGACCGACACGTTGCTCGGCGGCGCCGGCAACGACACGATCTACGGCGGGCGCGGCTTCAACAGGATCTACGGCGGCGCCGGCGACGACTACCTGCAGGGCGGCGCCTTCCGCAACGTCATCCGCGGCGAGGACGGCGACGACGAGATCCGCGTGCGCGGCAAGGGCAACACCAGAGTCTTCGGCGGAGCCGGCAACGACATCGTCCACTCGCTCACCAACGGCCGCGGCTTCATCGACTGCGGGCCGGGCTACGACACCGTCTTCACCGGCAACAAGCGCCCGACGCTGCGCGGCTGCGAGAACGTCGTCAACCGCTACAAGACCAAGCGCCGCGGCACGCTGCGCTAGTGCTACTGCTCGCGAGCGAGCGCCATACGCCGAGTCTCGCGCGCGCAAGGTCTCGAGCCGGTGCGCCGGGGTCCGGCCGGCGCTTGCGACCTGCAACGCGGACGAACGTCGGTCAGGCGAGCCGCTTGCCGACGAGCGCGGCGTGCGCGGCAACGTCCGACGCGAAGGCGGCGAAGTCGGCGGCATGCAGCGACTGCGGACCGTCGCAGCGGGCGTGCTCAGGATCCTGGTGGACCTCGACGAGGATCCCGTCAGCGCCGATCGCGGCCGCGGCGCGCGACATCGGCTGCACGAGCCGCCGATCGCCGGCGGCGTGGCTGGGATCGACGACGACCGGCAGGTGCGTGTGCATCTTCAGCCACGGCACCGCGCCGAGATCGAGCGTGAAGCGTGTCGCGGTCTCGAACGTGCGGATGCCGCGCTCGCAGAGGATGACCTCCTCGGTGCCCTCCTTGAGCACGTAGTCGGCGGCCATCAGCAGCTCGTCCAGCGAGGAGGACAGGCCGCGTTTGAGCAGCACCGGCTTGCCCAGCCGCCCGGCCACCTCGAGCAGCGCGTAGTTCTGCATGTTGCGCGCGCCGATCTGGACGACGTCGGCGACCGCATCGATCACGGCCGCGTGCTCGGCGTCGAGCAGTTCGGTGACGATCGGCAGCCCGGTCTGCGCCCGCGCCTCGGCGAGGATCTCCAGCGCGGCGGCGCCCATGCCCTTGAACGCGAACGGCGACGTTCGCGGCTTGAACGCGCCCCCGCGCAGCATCGACGCGCCGCCGGCGAGCACCGCCTCGGCGACGGCGATCGTCTGGTCGCGCGACTCCACGGTGCAGGGACCGGCGATCAGACAGAACGTCTCGCCACCGCCGACCGTGCGCCCCGCGATGTCAAAGCGCGAGGGCGCGTGGTGGCTGAGCTCCGACGAGGCGAGCTTGTACGGGCGTGAGATCGGGACGACGCGATCGACGCCGGCCATGCCCTCCAGGCCGAGCTCCGCGACGCCCTCAGGGTCGCCGATCGCGCCGATCGCCGTCGTCAGCTCGCCCGGCATGACGACGACATGCACGCCGGTCTGCGCGAGGCGCTCGCGTACTGCTTCGACCTCGGCCGCCTCGGCCCCCGGCCGCATCACGATCATCATGCGCCGGATCGTACGACGCGCGAGGCGGGCGGGACGCTGTCCCGCCCGTCCCGCGTCGCGTTCAGACTGCGCTCTCGCTCAGTTGGCGATGTTCGCGAAGTGCCCCGTGTCAGGCAGGATCACCATCGCGCCGATGACGATCAGCATCGCGATCATCGCCAGAACCGCCAGCAGGAACTTTGCAGGTGTGACCATGAAGTACCGACTCCTCTCCCAGGAACAGATGAACCGAGCGGCCGAGTCCGCCTGGCCGCGAATCTACAGCGCCAACGCGCCAAGTACCAGTGAGACCTCTACAGCCCGAGGTCACGGACGCCGAGTTCGTCGGCGCCAAGATGATGCGCGAGCTCGTGGCGCACCGTGCGCGTGACCTCCTCGCGCAGCAGGTCCGGGTCGTGCCCGAAGTCGCGGCGCAGGGTGTCGCGGTAGATGACGATCCGGTCGGGAACATCGTCGCGCGCGACCCCGTCGCCGTGGTACAGCCCGTAGGCGCGCATCTTGCGCCCGCCGTTTGAGATGACGACGGCGACGTTGCGCTCGAGCGCGCGCTGGAGGATGTCGGGCAGCTCGTCCATCGCCTCGCGCACGAGCTCCGCGAAGTCCTCGTCGTCGTAGGGGTCGAGCTCCATGAAGTCGACCTCGTCGGGCTCGGCCGCGACGCCGTCGCGCGCCAGCCGCTCAGACTCGACGACGAGCCGCTCGAACTCGGCCTCGGACTCGGGCTCGCTCCAGCCCGCCATGCGCAGGCCCAGCGACATCATCAGCGCGCCCACGACGAGGATCGCGAGCACGACGAGCACGCCGCCCTGCATGAGGCGCAACGGCGTCGACAGGCTGAAGCCGCCGAGGATGCCGACGGCCGCAAGGCCGAGGGCCAGTGCGATGACCGCGGCAAGCAGGATGCGTCGCGGCGTCGGGGCACCCATGGCGCTACCTCATCGAGCGGGCGATGACCACCCGCTGGATCTCGTTGGTGCCCTCGTAGATCTGGGTGATCTTCGCGTCGCGCATCATCCGCTCGACGGGGTAATCGCTGACGTAGCCGTAGCCGCCGAGCACCTGGATCGCCTCGATCGTCACGGCCATAGCCGTGTCGGAGGCGAACAGCTTCGCCATCGACGAGTACTTGCCGAGGTCGGGCTCGTCGCGATCGGCCTTCGCGCAGGCCTTGTAGAGCAGTTCGCGCGCGGCAGCCGTGCGCGTCTCCATGTCGGCGAGCTTGAACTGGATGCCCTGCAGCGCGTTGATCGGCTTGCCGAAGGCGATCCGCTCGCGCGCGTAGGCAGCGGCGTAGTCCGTCGCGCCCTGCGCGATGCCGACCGCCTGCGCGGCCGCGCCGAGGCGCGTGCGCTCGAGCGTCGCCAGCGCGACCGAGAGGCCCTTGCCCTCGGCTCCGAGCAGGTTCTCCGCCGGCACGCGCACATCGGTGAACGAGGGGTTGCCGGTCGGCGAGCCCTTGATGCCGAGCTTGTGCTCGAGCTTGCCGGGATCAAAGCCCTCGCGGTCCGCCTCGACGATGAACGCCGAGCTGCGGTCCCTCTCACGGTCGGTCTTGGCGAACACGATGTAGAAGTCGGCGACGCCGGCGTTCGTGATCCAGTTCTTCTGGCCGTTGATGACCCACTCGTCGCCGTCCCTGACGGCGGTGGTGCGCATCGAGGCAGGATCCGAGCCGGCCTCGGGCTCCGAGAGCGCGAACGCCGGGCTCCACTCGCCGCTCGCGCAGCGCGGCAGGAAGCGCTCCTTCTGCTCGTCGGTCCCGAACAGCTGGATCGGCAGCGTGCCGAGCTCCTGGACCATGAGGATCAGCGCCGACGACGCGCAGGCCTTGGCGATCTCCTCGACGGCCATCTGCAGCATGAGCGTCCCGGTGCCCGTGCCGCCGTACTGCTCGTCGAAGGGCAGGCCGAGGACGTCGTGCTCGGCCAGCAGCGTGCGGATGTCCTGCGGGTACTGCGCGGTGCGGTCGATCTCTGCCGCGCGCGGGGCGATCTTCTCCTGCGTGAGCTGTCGGATCATGTCGCGCAGGTCGGCGAGTTCCTGCGGGATCGCGTACGCGTCGGTTGTCGCCGTCGTCACCCCGTTGATGGTACAAGCGGCCAGATTGGGCTTATGAAGGCGCTCCGGCGGGCATGTACCGAGCCATGGGTATAGGCACTTCAATCTTCCTCATCGCCGTCGGTGCGATCTTGAAGTTCGCAGTAACGACATCGGTTTCGGGCATCGAGCTCGCGACCGTCGGCGTGATCCTGATCGTTGTCGGGATCATCGGCCTCCTCTTCTCACTGCTGATTCTCAGCCGCGGCCGCGGCCGCGGCGAGGTCGTCGCGCACGACCGCGTCGTCGAGCGCGATCCGTACGTTTGATCGCCGCTAGATGATCGGGCCGCCCGGCTCCTGAGGAAGATCAGGCGAATCCGGCGGCAAGACGTCGGGATCGTCGGGCAGCCGGTACCACTCGACGATCTTCCCGCCGTGCACGAGGATCGCGGTGCGCGCGCGGCTTCCGACCCCCGTGCCGCAGTCCGCGCCGGGGCGGTCGGTGAGCTTGAAGACCGCAACCGTGAAGCCGTTGCGCCCGCCGAGCGCCGAGACGAGTTGCGACCCGCAGGACAGCGAGTCGTTGAACAGCCGCACATCCGTCGCCGTCGCCAGCGCGAGCAACGGCGTCCCGTTCTGCACCTTGGAGGGAACCGCCCAGAGCGCTGACGCGCCGTCGACGTCGCTGCGCCGCAGCGCCTCCGACCACAGCCGGATGACCTTGATCGCCTTCGGATCGCCCGCGCCCGTGGCGTCGAGGGGAACCTTCGCGGGGAGGTCGAGCGAGCCGCCGGGGATCGTTGGCTGGGGCTGACGTTCCTCCTGCTGCGGCGTGGCGTTGGCCCGCTCGGCGGCGTCGTCGGTGTCGCCGCCGCCGCACGCCCCGAGCGTCGCGGCGCAGACGAGCAGGAAGATCAGCGGGGTGCGGGCGTCCACAGATCCAGGATGGCAGGTGCCGGCAGGCAGTTCGCAACGTCTGTGCGCCATCGGGAGCAGCGCGGTCCGCTGACGGAGCGGACCGGACGCGGCCGGCGCAGCCGCGCCCGCGCGGTCCTTGACGCCGGCGTAGCTCTCCTCCGGGCCACCGCCCCGGGGACTCGGGGCAAGGTTCGGCGTGCTGAAGGACACCGCGCAACCGGCACGCGACATCGCGACCGAGGATCGGCAGACCGACGTCGAGCAGCGCGAGCCGTCAACGAACAGCTCACCGCTTCCCGGGTTCGTCAGGCCCTTTGAAGGCTCCGTGGTCACGACGCAACTCACCAGCTCACGAGCTTCCGATCTCCGGCAGCCGCGTGGCCTCGTCGGCGCCGACCTCGCTGAAGATCGCGACGGCGCACTGAGATGCACCATCGAGCCGTCTTCGTCGCCGGCCGACGGCATCAGGGAATCGCCGCGGAGATGTTAGCATCTGATGCATGACGATTCGGCGCACGACGGTCGCGGCTGAGCACGACGATCTCGCGGTTCTGGAGGGTGAGGCGCGCAAACGCGGCGTGGCGCTCGCGCACGTCCTGCGCGAAGCCGTCGAGCGCGAGGCGCAGCGACTCCGAGCCGAGGCGAGGCCGCGGTTCGGCATCGTTCGCGGCGATGGGCGTGCGACCCGCGCCATCGCCGACGACGAGCACGCACCGTCGCGCCACCGGGGGCGCGACTGACCGTAGTGGCGCTCGTCCTGGACACCGGACCGATCGTCGCGCTGCTCGATGCCTCCGACCCCGAGCACGACCGCTGTCTGGCGATGGTCGGCAACGTAGGCGAAGATCTCGTCATCCCGGCCGCGGTGCTGATCGAGGTCGACTACTGGCTCCTGAAGCTGTATGGACACCAGCCGTGGCAGACGCTCGTCGAGGACATCGCAAACGGCGCCTACCGGCTGCACCCGCTCAGCGAGAGGACACTCGCACGCGCCGCACAGCTCGAACGCGACTACGCCTCGCTCGATCTCGGGCTCGTCGACGCCAGCGTCATCGCGACGTGCGAGGAGCTCAACGAGCCGAAGGTCGCAACCCTCGACCGCCGCGACTTCTCCGTGGTCCGTCCGCTGCACCGTGATCACCTGACGCTGCTGCCCGAGTAGGGCCGTGCAGCCTCTCGCTGCGCGCATCACCCGTGAGGCATGCCGATCTCGCGATACGTCGATCGGCCTTGCGCGCGGAGCCGCTGCGCGTGGTCGCGATCGGCAGGTTCGCCACGGAGCTCGAGTATGTGCGCGTAGTCGCAGCGCGTATGCGCGAGCCACGGCAGCGCGCCGATCCGCTCGTTGACCTCGTGGGCGGTTTGGAACAGAGCTGCGGCGTCGGCCCAGCGGGCGCGCGCGGTCGCAAGCAGCCCAGGTAGCGCGCGACCGAGCCAGTGCTGATCTCGGTCGACGACGTCCGCGTTCCACGTCAGCGCGCGCGCCCATCTCGTGGGCGCGCTCGGTCACCTGCTCGGCTTCGGCCGGCCGGCCTTCGAGCAGGGCCAGCATGCGCTCGTACGCGATCGCGAACCAGGCATGCGAGGGCTGGCGCAGCTCGTCGGCCAGCCTGGCCATGGCGTCGAGGTCGCCGCGCGCGCCCGCCATGTCGCCGAATAGCTCGATCCTGCTCAGCAGGCGGCTCTCGGGGCGACGTCGCGAAACGCGCCGATGACGAGCAGCCGGGTCGCGGAGATGTCGCGAACGAGAGAGCGCAGCAACAGCAGCGACGGATCGTCCGCCGCATGGAGATCGTCGAGCATCAACACGAGGGCTCCTGGCGCTGGGGGCTGTCCGAGCACTATCGCCAGATCTTCGCGCTCACCCGCCGCGACGAGGTGATCGACATCCACGCAACTTGAAGGCCGCGAAGCGAGCCTGCCTTCAGTCGATAGACCGATGAGGAGGTGTGAGACGCGGGACGCCGCGGCGCGCGGGGTGCTGTCAGCCCTGTGCGGGCATCATCAGCGCGCCACCCGCCCCCGACGCCATCAGCGCGCCGGCGAACGTCCCGAGCAGCATCCCGTGCAACTCCTGGCGGGTCATGTCGCCGTGCTCGATCCAGTCGAGGATCGCCGCGTCAAGGAAGGCCAGCCAGCCGAACACCGCCGCGCGCGTCGCGGGTCGCTCGCCATCGGGCCCGAGCCCGAAGAGGATCAGGTTGGCCGTGTCGATCCGGACCTGGCCCATCGTCTCGCGCACCTCGCGCGCGCCGGCGCTCTCGAGCATCTTCGCGTAGGTCCGCGGGCGCTCCTCGACCCAGCTGAGAAATGCATCCAGGGTCGTCGAGACCTGCTCTGCGGGCGGCAGCGTCGAGTCGGGCTGCACGCGCTCGCGCAGCTCGATCGCACCGGACATCAGGGCCGCCTCGAAGAGCTTGTGCTTGCTCGGGAAGTAGTGGTAGAGCAGGGCTTTTGAGATGTTGGCCGCGCGGGCGATCTGCGCCATCGAGAGCGCGTCGTAGCCGTGCTCACCGAACAGCACGGTCGCGCGCTCGAGCAGGAGCGCGCGGCGCTCGTCGTTCTGCATGCGGCGGTATGCGGGAGCGGCCATCAGGGCGAGTGTAACGAAGTTGTTGACCGTTGGTAGATAAGCTTGATACCGTGCTTGCTGACCGGTGGTCGACAACTAAGGACGGACTCATGACGAGCGTGACCCCGCTGCAACGGCTGGAGGACCTGGAGTACAAGACGCGCTCGCTGACGACGCGCCTCGAGGCCCTGGAGGCGCACACCGGTGTCGTCGCGGCGCCGTCCGCGCCGCCGCCGGAGCCCGTGGGCCCAGCGATCTGGGCGCCGCCGCTGACCGCGGGGCACCCACAGCCGTCGCCATCACCGTCCCCATCACCGACTCCCGCGCAACCGCGACCGAGCCTCGAGGACCTGCTCGGCGGCCGCGTGCTCGCCTGGGCCGGTGGCCTCGCGGTCCTCATCGGGATCGCGCTGCTGCTCGCGATCGCCGTGTCCAACGGATGGATCGGCGAGGGCGCACGGACGCTGCTGGCCGGTTCCTTCTCGCTGGCGCTGATCGGCGGCGGCATGTACCTGCAGGAGCGCCGGCGTCGCTACTCGGACGCCGCGCTTGCCGCATTCGCCGCGGGGATCTCGGGCCTCTTCGTGACCGTCGCCGTGGGCAGTCCTGTCTACGGGGTGCTGCCGGCCGGGGTCGCGCATGGTCTCGCGCTCTGCGCCGGTGCACTCGCCGCCGCCGCAGCCGTGCGCTGGCAGTCGCGCGGGATCGGCGCGCTCGGCATCGTCGGCGCGCTGCTGGCCCCGGTCCTCGCCGGTGCTCCCGCGGAGGCCTCGACGCTCGCGCTGCTCTGGCTCGCCGGCCTCTCCGGCGTCGCCGTCGTCGTCTGGCAGCGCTGGAACTGGCTGTCGGTCGCCGTCTTCGCACTGGCGACCCTGCAGTGGCTGTGGTGGATCGCCGACAGCTCGCCCTCGCATCCCGCCGCCCTGTTCGTGCTGACCGCCTTCGGCCTGCTGAACGTCGGCGCGGCGATCGGCTTCGAGCTGCGCGTCCCGGCGGCCACGCTGCGCATCTCCTCGGCGATGCTGCTGGCCCTCAACGCGCTCGTGCTCGCGCTCGCCGGCTGGTGGGCGCTGGACGGGTCGACCCTCGCGCACGTCTGGCTCGTCGCGCTCGCCGCGGTCCATGTCGCCGTCGGAATGGCGACACGCAGCACGCGCATCGCGCGTGAGGTGCGGCTGCTGTCGCTCACGCTCGGCGTCGTCCTGGCCGACGTCGCCGCGGCGACGATCCTCGACGGCCCGATCCTCGCGGCCGCATGGGCGGTCACGATGACCGGCTTCGCGCTGCTCGCCCGCAGCGTCATCGCGCGCCGCAAGGGCGAGCACGACGAGCTGCTCCTCGGCCTCGGCCTGGGCGGCCACCTGCTGCTGAGCGCCACCCAGGCGCTCGCCCAGGCGCCACCCGAAGCGCTGGCCGCCGGCGATCCGATCAGCTTCAGCGGTCACCTCGCGATCGCGGGCGTCGCCGCCGCCGCGTTCGTCGCCGGTCGCTTCGCCGCCGACATCCGCCCCCAGTGGCGTGCCGCGCTGGACGCCACCGCGATGGCCGGCATCGCCTACCTACTGATGCTCACGCTCGACGGGCCCGTCCTGGCGGCGGCGTTCGCGGCACAGGCGCTCGCGCTCGGCACGATCGCCGCGCGCATGCGCGACGAAATTGCCGCCTGCGGTGCCGGCGCGTTCCTGGCGCTCGCGCTCGGCCACGCGCTCGCGTTCGAGGCGCCGCCGACCGCGCTCGTCGACGGCCTGGGGTCGATCCCGGATGCCGCGCTGGCGCTCGGCGCCGCCGCCCTCGTGGCGCTGCGCGGTGCGCAGCTGCTGGAGCGCTATCGCCCCGCGCTCGCCGCAACCGGTGTGCTGACGCTGCTGTACCTCGCGTCGGCGACCGTCGTCACCGTCGCCAACGAGGACCTCGGCCAGCTGCTGATGAGCGGCCTGTGGGCGACGACCGGACTCGCCGGGCTGATCGCCGGCCTCGTGCGCGACGAGCGCACGCTGCGGCTCGGGTCGCTGGCGCTGCTCGGCGTCACGATCGGCAAAGTGTTTCTGTACGACCTCGCCGCGCTGGAGTCGCTCTACCGCGTCGGCTCGTTCATCGCGCTCGGCCTGCTGCTGCTGCTCGCGGCGGGCCTCTGGCAGCGGATGCGCCCCCGCCCGCTGCCGGACCTCAGGACGGCGCCACCGGCATTGCGGTGAGCGCTACCCTCGCGCGCATGCCCATCTTCGATTCCAACAGCCTCGAGGTCACGCCCGAGCAGGCGCAGGCGGCCATCGCCGAGGACCAGGCGCAGATCATCGACGTGCGTGAGCCCTACGAGTGGGAGGCCGGCCGCATCGAAGGCGCCGAGCACATCGCGCTCGATCAGCTGCAGTTCAACCTCACCAAGATCGACAGCGACCGCCCGGTGATCTTCCAGTGCCGCGTCGGTGGGCGCTCGATGATGGCGGCGCAGGCCCTGCGCGGCGTCGGCATCGACGCCTACTCGATGGCCGGCGGCCTGCTGCGCTGGGCCAATGAGGACCGCCCGCTCATGCCCGAGGGAGGCCACGTCGCCAACCACTGAGTCATTTGTCCGGCAATGGCGTGGGGTGCGCAGCTACGGGGTAGGTCTGCTGCACTAACCCAAAGGAGCCCCCGCGCATGTACATCGGCATTGGTGGACTGATCCTGATCATCATCCTCGTGATCATCCTGTTGTAACAAAAGGCCCGCTCGTCGAGCGGGCCTTTTGTCTGCCTGGACTCGGGAAGGTTCTCCTACGATCCCTGCACGAGGGTGAACGTCTGCGAGGAAGAGGAGAGCGCGATGGCCGAGCAAGAAGCACAGGAGGTCGTGACCGGCGAGGGCTACGCGGTCGCAAACATCGCCGCGCTCGGCCACGGCGGCGGGTTTCGCAAGATCCGCACGGCGCTCGACGTCAAGGCGCTCGGCATCAACGCGATCGTCATGCCGGCCGAGTTCGCCGGCCGGCGCCACTACCACTACACGCAGGAAGAGACGTACTTCATCCACGAGGGCCACGCCGAGCTGGAGTTCGGCGATGGCTCCAAGCACCGCCTCGGCCCGGGCGGGATCGCCCGCATCGACGCCGAGACCGTGCGCCGTATCCGCAACGTCGGCGACGGGGACCTGATCTACGTCGCCGTCGGCGGCAAGGACGGCTACGTCGAGAACGACGGCCACCTGCTGCCGTCCGAAGAGACAGGCTGACGATGCGACGCCTGGCGCTCGCCTCCATGGCAGTGGCGCTCGGGCCGGCGTTCGCCGGTTGCGGCGACGCCGACGACGAGCCCGCCGCGGCGCAGACCTCGACGGCAGCGTCCGGCGCGATCGAGCTGACGGTGGTCTACGACGATGGCTCCGGTCGCAAGACGACCGGCGGATTGACCTGCCGCGGCGCGGATCAGACCGCCGAGGGCGTCTTGAGGGACGCCCGCTCCGCCGGCGAGCTGTGCAGGCAGGCGCGCGGCATCTCAGCGTTCCTGACGGCCAAGCCCGACGCAGGTCGCGCCTGCACGCAGATCTACGGCGGGCCGGAGACCGCGGTCGTCACCGGCACGATCGACGGCGACAAGGTCGAGCGCCGCTTCAGCCGCACGAACGGCTGCGAGCTCGCCGACTACAAGCGC
This sequence comes from Solirubrobacteraceae bacterium, assembly GCA_035536715.1. Lineage (GTDB taxonomy): Bacteria > Actinomycetota > Thermoleophilia > Solirubrobacterales > Solirubrobacteraceae > CADCVQ01. The sequence goes on along the minus strand of DATLNO010000169.1, from coordinate 7,558 downwards.
GCCGCAGGACTGCTGCAGCAGTAGCCGTCCCACTCCAGACGGCACCGGCGGACACGAGCGCGCTCCCGAGGCGCCCGTGCCCGAGGCCGGCGGCGACGAGGCCGCCCGCGCGGATCGGCGTCGTCATCCGGGCGGCGTGCAGCACGCGCGGGTCGGGTGCGCGCGCCGCGCCGAACCAGTGCAGCAGCGCGTAGCCGATGCCGGCCGCGATCCGCGCCAGCTCGGTGCCGGCGGGGACGCGACCGAGCCAGCCCTGCCGGCGCGCGCCGCGCAGCGCGGCCACCGCGAACGCCGCGTCAGCCAGCCCCTCGAGGTCGCGACCGAGCCGGGTCGGCACCGACGCCCGCGCGAGGCGACCGTCGAGCGCGTCGCTGGCGAACGCGAGCGCGCACATCCACGGCTGCGGGGTGTCGGCGGCGGCCGGCACGAGCCAGACGCGCACGAGCGTGCACGCGTCGGCCGGGCCGAGGTTGCGCGGGAGGCCCTCCTCGCTCTCGAGCATCCCGATGTGCCAGTCGAGCATGAGCCAGGTGAGCGTCCACCAAACCGCGAACGCGTGCGCGCGGCGCGCGAACGGCTCGCGGCGCGCGAACGCCAGCGCCGCCCAGCCGGCGGCGCCGACGGCGATCCACGCGCGCATCCGGCGCGCGGTCTGCGGCCGCGCGGCACGCTGCTCGTTCGCCCTGCGCTGGCTTTCGCGCAGAAAGCGTGCGACCGCGGGCGTGCTGAAGCGTGCGCGCCGCAGCAACGCGAGCTGCTCGCGCGCCCACAGCTCGCCGCCGGTCAGATCAGCGCCCCGAAGACGTCGTCGACCTGCTGCCAGCCGACCCGCAGCAGAAACTGGCTGTTGCGCCCGTAGGACTTGGCCCCGAGGATGAAGAACCCGGGCTCCGGGTTGCGCAGCGTCTCCGGGCCGGGCGTCGGGACTGCCAGGCAGTCGGCCGCGCCGGCGCTCGTCAGCAGCGAGGCGGCGAGCTTCATCGGCCCAGAGGTCGCGTAGCACTCGTGCACCTGCAGCTGGCGGTAGAGCCCGTGGTCGCCGACGCCGCCGTTGAGCGCCAGGATCCGGTCGACCTCGAGCTCCTCCGCTTGGCCGTTTCGCAACGTGACGGCGATGCGACCATCGCCGCGTCCGTGCAGTGCCTCGGTGACGTGGCCGGCGCGCAGCGCGATCGCGCCGCTGGCGCCCGCCGCAAGCTGCGCCGCTGCGGCGCCGAGCGATGCGCGCTCGGGCAGCGGATCGCCGTCGACGTTCCCCCAGTCAGGCGCAGGGTTGCGGATCGCCCAGACGACGCGGGTGCCGGGCGCGTGGCAGGCGAACTCGGCCAGGCGACGGGCCGCCGTCTGCGCCGAGTGCCCGGCGCCGGTGAGCAGGATGGTGCGCCCCGCCCACGCGCCGGGCTGGGCCTCGAACGCCGGCAGATAGCGCTCGACGCGGTCGTCGAAGAGGCGCTCGTTGACGGCGTCGATGCCGCCGTCGCCGAGACGGTTGGGCGTGCCGTACGTGCCGGTCGCGTCGATCACGACGTCGGCGTGGACGATCGCCTCCTCGCCGTCGGGGCCGGCGACGAGCAGCCGCAGCGGCGCCTCCGCGCGGCGCTGCTCTCCAACCGCCTCGTGCTTGAGCAGCCCTTCGCGACCGACCGCGAGCACGCGCGTGTTCAGGCGGATGCGGCCGCGTAGGGCGGGCAGCGCGGCGACCGGCTCGAGCAGCTCGTCGGCGAGCTCACCGCCGGTCGGCAGCCCGGCGCCGCCGGGCGCCGCGGGCAGCGCCGCGCGCATGCGCGGTGAGACGTTCATCGACCACGGCGTGAAGGTGCGCACGTGGCTCCAGCGGCGCAGGTGTCCGCCGACCGTCGGCGCCGCCTCGAAGACCTCGAAGTCGTCTCCGCGTGCGGCCGCGGCAAGCGCGGCCTCGAGGCCGATCGGGCCCGCTCCCAGGATGGCGATACGCCTCATCGAGCTCCTCGTGGTGATCCCCCGGCCACGCACTGCACGATACTCAGCCCGATGCCGAGAATCGCCGTGTTCGGCGGCGTGTACGCCAACCCATACGCGCTGCGCGCCCTGCTGGACGACGCGCGCGAGCGCGGCTGCGACACGCTGTACTGCCTCGGCGACCTCGGTGGCTTCGGCGCGGAGTGCGACGCGGTCTGGCCGCTGCTGCTCGAGCACGACGTCATCACGATCGCCGGCAACTACGACGTCGCGATCGGCCGCGGCGACGCCGATTGCGGCTGCGGTTACGCCGACCCCCGCGACAACGCGTTCGCGCAGGTGATGTACGACCACACGCGCGCGCACACCTCGCCCCGGTTCGCAGCGTGGATGACCGAGCTGCCGAACGAGCTGCGCTGCGAGATCGGCGGCGTCGACGTCCACATGGTCCACGGGTCGCCGCTGGCGATCAACGACTTCCTGTGGGAGTCGCTGCCCGACGAGGAGCTCGCGCTGCGCGCGCGGGCCAGCGGGGCGGAGCTGCTGCTCTGCACGCACACCGGCATCGCCTGGCAGCGGTCGGTCGGCAGCACGCGGATCGTCAATGTCGGCGCCGTCGGGCGCCCGGCGAACGACGGCCGCACGGACGTCAGTTACGCCGTGATCGATCTCGCCGACGGCCGGTTGCGGCGGGTCGAGCTCGTCGCGCTCGCCTACGACTGGCGCGCGCAGGCCGCGTCGATGCGCGCGGCCGGGCTGCCCGATCCGTTCGTAGAGACGATCGAGACCGGCTGGTGGACGACATGCCTCCAGATCGTTCCGCCGCGCGAGCGCGCGCGCGGCGCGTTTCACGTCTACCGCGACACGCTGCCGGAGCTCGCCCGTGAAGCGCGGCCCGTCGTCTCGCTCTTCGGCACCACGCTGTTCCCTGCGCGCCTGTGGATCTACACGAACTTCCAATGCAACCTCGCCTGCGACTACTGCGTCGTGGCGAGCTCGCCGGCGGCGCGACGGCGCGAGCTGCCTGCGGAGCAGTTCTTCGCGCTGGTCGACGATGCGGTCCGCGAGGGCTTCGGCGAGATCTACATGACCGGCGGCGAACCGTTCGTGCATCCCCGGATCGGGGCGATGATCGAGTACGCCTGCGAGCGCCTGCCGACGGTCGTACTGACGAACGCGATGCTCTTCACGGGGCGGCGGGGGGCCGAGTTGGGGCGGCTCGCGGGGCTCCCGAACCTGACGCTGCAGGCCTCCGTCGACGGCGCCCGCGCGGCGACCCACGACCGCTGGCGCGGTGCCGGCTCGTGGGAGCGGGCGATGGACGGCCTGCGGTTCGCCGCAGAGCTCGGCCTGCCGCTGCGGGTCGCGATGACGCAGACGCCAGACAACCGCGACGAGGTCTCGGGGTTGCGCGAGCTGCTCGCGTCGTTCGGCATCAGCGGCGACGCGTTCGCGGTCCGCCCGCTTGTCGCGCGAGGGTTCGCGGCCGGCGACGCCGCCCCAGGCGGCGCGATCGAGGTCTCCGACGCGGTCGTGGTCCCGGAGCTCACGATCACCGCAGACGGCGCGCACTGGCACCCGGTCGGCGCGGACCTTGCCTCGTGTCCGGACTTCCTCGTCGCGCGCGGCGACATCGCGCTCGCCGATGCGAAGCGGCTCGTGATCGAGCGGTTCCTGGAGCTGCGGCTGGCCGACGGCTCCCTCCCGGCGGCGTTCCGGTGCGCGGTGTGAGCGGCACCCCGGCGCAGGAGGCGTGGTCGACGAGCCCCCTCGTCTCCGTCCTCGTCCCGGCGCTCGACGAGGAACGCGAGCTGCCTGATCTGCTCGACCACCTCGCGGCGCTGCACGGCCGCTGGGAGCTGATCGTCGCCGACGGCGGCTCGCAGGACCGCACCCTGTCGATCGCCCGCGAGCACCCGTCACGACCGCGCATCGTGCATCAGGGCGGCGGACGCGCCGCCCAGCTCAACGCGGCCGCGCGCTCGGCGAGCGGCGACGTCCTCGTGTTCCTGCACGCCGACAGCCGACTGCCGCGCGACGCATACGCGTCGCTTGCCGAGGCGTCGCGCACGCCCGCGATCGTCGGTGGCAACTTCGCCTTGCGCTTCGCCGGCGATGGCCGCTTCGAGCGCGCGCTCGGCGCGGTCTACCGCCTCCAGCGCCGCCACGGCTTCTACTACGGCGACTCCTCGATCTGGGTGCGGCGCGAGCTGTTCTCCGCGCTCGGCGGCTACCGCGAGATCCCGATCATGGATGACTATGACTTCGTCCGGCGCCTCGAGCGCAGCGGCGCGACGCGCTGCCTGCCCGGCCCCGCGACGACGTCGCCGCGGCGCTGGCGCAGCGCCGGCATGGCGCGCACGGTGCTCACCTGGTTCGTCATCCGCTGGCTGTTCGTCGCAGGAGTCCCGCCGGGTCGGCTCGCGCGCCTGTACCGCGTCGTGCGCTGAAGGCGCTACGTTGCGCCGCATGGCCTCGATCCGCATGCGCCTGCGCGAGCTCGAGGTCGCCACGCGGCCGGAGCATCCGGACCTGTCGGCCGCGCTCGCCACGCGCTGGGCGCAGCTCCCGGCGCACGTCAAGCAACCCAACCAGATGCTCGGCCGGCGGATGACCGGCTGCGAGGGGACGCACGGCGTCTTTCCGCGTTGCAACCTCGCCTGCACGCCCTGCTACCACGCCAAGGAGGCGCAGCGGGTGCGTACCGACGGCGACCACACCGAGCGCGAGGTCGACCGCCAGATGGCGTTGCTTCGCTCGCTGCGTGGGCCAGGACAGCACGCACAGCTGATCGGCGGCGAGGTCACGCTGCTCGGCGCCGAGGACCATGCGCGTGCGCTGCTGGCGATGATCCGCCACGGGCGTAAGCCGATGTCGATGACGCACGGCGACTTCGACTACGAGTACCTCGAGGCGCTCGCGTTGGATCCGGGTACGGGCAGGCCGCGCTTCGGGCACCTCGCGTTCGCCGGCCACTTCGACTCGCTGATGTTCGGCCGCCGCGGGATCAGGCGCGCCCGCAGCGAGGCCGAGCTGCATCCGTATCGAGCCGCGTTCTGCGCGATGTTCGAGCGCCTGCAGCGCGAGCACGGGATCACGTCGTACCTCGCCCACAACATGACGATCACGCCGCGCAACATCGACGATATCCCGGACGTCCTGCGCGCGACGCGCGACATGGGCTTTCGGATGTTCTCCTTCCAACCCGCCGCGTACATCGGCAACGAGGCGCGCTGGAAGGACGACCTGCACGCCTTCTCGACCGACGAGGTCTGGCAGCGCATCGAGCAGGGCGTCGGCGCGCGGCTGCACTTCAACGCCGAGCAGGTCGGCGACGTGCGCTGCAATCGCACCGCGCACGGGGTCAGCATCGGCAAGCGCTACGCGACGCTGCTCGACGAGGACGACCCGCGCGACGCCCGCGCGCTGGAGGACTTCCTCATGGCATTCGGCGGGATGGACTTCGACGACCCGCAGCGGCGCCTCGTCGCCGCACGTGCGGCGCGGGCGATCGGCCGCCACCCGGCTGTCCTGCGAACCGGCTCGGCGTGGGCGCTGCGCTTCCTGCTCCGCGCGGGCGGCATCCGGGCGATCCGCCGCAACCCCCCGCGCGCGATCACGTACGTCATGCATGCGTTCATGGACGCCCGCGACGTCACGCCGGCATGGGAACTGCTCGAGCGCGGCGAGATGTCGGACGACCCGAAGATCCGCGCGACCCAGGAGCGCCTGCAGGCCTGCTCCTACGCGATGGCACACCCCGAGTCCGGCACGCTCGTGCCGGCCTGCGCACAGCATTCCGTGCTCGACCCGCTGGAGAACCTGCGGCTGCTCGAGTTGCTGCCCATGCCGGCACCGTGAGTGTTCGTTTCTAGGCACGCGTGCTCTTGGGGTGACGCGTCCACGCTGGTACCGTCGCGCCGATTGGCCTGCTGGGGCCTGGGCGCGGTGAAGAGCTGGGGCTTCGACGGCTTCCTTCCATCACCGAAAGGGGTCGATGTGCCGCGCAAACGACCGGCAGCCTCCGACGCATCCGCGGTCCCCGCCGGCGCCGATGCCGCCGATCGCGAAAGCCTCGAAGCTGATGATGCGCTGACGTACGCGCAGACGCGCGCCCTGCGCCGGTGCGCGCCGCTGAACAGCGCAGACTTCAAAGCGCAACGGCTGGTCGTCGCACAGCAGCACCGCCTCGCCATCAGGCGGATCCTGCGTCGCGACATCGACGCGACGCGGCCCCGGCGGTCGTCGCGCGATGAGCCGTGACGGTTACACGCAGGCCCGGCAATAGCCGTCGCCACGCTGCGCCACGAGGCGCCCGTCGCCCGGGTCGCCGGGTTGCTCGTCAACTGACGGCCCCGCCCCACGACGCGAGCGTCCGCCGCGGGAGTCCGGCGCCTCCGTTACCGGCGCGCTGAAGCGAGCTCTAGCTCGACGAGCGCCGCGAGACGCTGGGGCTCCACGTCGAGTCGCGCCAGCACGCGCGCGAGCGTCGGGGCCGGCGGGCGCAGTGCGCCGAGCAGGACGTGCTCGGGGCCGAGCTTGCGCTCGCCGCGCTGGACCGCCTCGCGCATCGCCTGCTCGAGCGTCGACTTCGCGTGGACGCTGAAATCCGGCCGGTCGGCGCGCGGGCGCGCGGGCACAGCCGCGAGCACGGACGGGGGCACGCCCACGACCTCGAGCATCGCGGCGAGATCGGCCTCGATGGCGGCGGCGATCGTCGCCGCATCCAGGCCCGCCTCGGTGAGCGCGCGACGCGCGGGACCGTCGCCCTCGGCGAGCGCGAGCAGCATGTGCTCGGGTGCGACCTGCTCGGCGCCGAGGCGCATCGTGGCGTCCATCGCGCGAAGGACGACGCTCTTCGCATCACGGGTGAAGCGCTCAAACACGGCCGCGTCCAGTCTCCAGGCCGCGCGCCTTCAGGCGCTTGGCATGCTTCTTGTGGACCGCCTGGCGGCTCACTCCGAGCGCCGCCGCGATGTCGGCCCACGACCATCCTTCGAGTACCGCCCGCTCGACCTGACCGGCCTCGAGCCGGTCGGCCAGCGTGCGCAGTGCGAGCACTGCGGCAAAGCCTTCAGCCGGATCACGCGGGACCGCCTCTTCCTCTGTGGGTACGAATGCCATGTCGTCAACCGTAGTTGACAGTGCCGTGTTTGTCAACCTAGGTTGCTCAAAATCCGTCTCGACCCCATCGGGCAATCCCCTGTCGTCGGCTTCGCGATCGCTCGTGCTGCTGCTGCTGACGTTCGGCTCGCTGCTCGCCGCCGGACTGCCGCTCGTCACCGCGCTCTTCGGCCTGGGCATCGCCACGATGCATCGTCGGCACCGTCGCGGCGATCACGGACGTGCCGGAGTTCGCACCCGCGATCGCCGGGATGATGGCGATCGGCGTCGGGATCGATTACGCGCTGCTCGTCATCACGCGCTACCGCACGGCGCTCGGCGACGGCCTCCGGCCGGAGGATGAGCAGCAGAGGCGATCGCCACCGCCGGCCGCTCGGTGCTCGTCGCGGGGCTGATCGTCGTGATCTCGCTGCTCGGCCTGTTCGCGATGCGCCTTCCGTCCTCAACGGGGTCGCAATCTCGTCGAGCATCGCGGTGCTCGTCGCGGCGCTCGCGG
>DATLNO010000168.1:0-17999 GCA_035536715.1 Solirubrobacteraceae bacterium | reverse complement strand
CGCCGCTACCACGGCGCGCTGCTGGCCTTCGCCCGGCGCATGCTCAACGCCAGCGGCGGCGACGCCGAAGACGTCGTGCAGGACGCGCTGATCCGCGCCTACCGCGGGCTGCGCGTGACCGACCGGCCGATGGCGCTGCGCCCGTGGCTGTACATGATCGTCCGCAACCGCGCGCTCGACCAGTTGCGCTCGCCCCAGCGCGCCGGTACCTACGACGACGAGTTCGCGCTCAACGCCGTGTCGACGGCCGACGCCGCCCAACGCGTCCAGGAGCGCGACGACATGCGCCAGCTCGTCGCCGAGATCGCGCGCCTGCCCGAGCGCCAGCGGATGGCGCTCGTCATGCGGGAGTTCGACGGCTGCTCGCACGTCGAGACAGCCCGCCGCCTGCAGACCACTGTGCCCGCGACGAAGTCCCTGATCATCCGCGCGCGCTCGAACCTCGGCGCAGTGGTGCACGCCGCGTGAGGGCCGGGTAGGTTTCGCGCACCTATGGATGTCTCGTCGATCGTCGATGCGCTGAGCCGCCTCGAGGAGAACCTCGCGGATGCCCGCGCGGCGACGGACATGATGCGCGCCGGCGATGTCAGCGCCGTCGCCGACCTCAACGAGGTGATCGACGCGATGGTGAGCGAGATCGCCGAGCTGAAGGGACGTACGAGTGGCGGCATCGGCTCCTAGCAGCGAGCTCGTCGACCGCTGGAGCGCTCCGAGCGCGGACGACATCGAGCCCTGCGCGAACGAGAGGGCCGACCGTATTGCCACCGGGCTCGTGACCGTCGTGCCGTTCCTCGCCCTCGCAGTTGCCGTCTGGCAGGCTCCGGAGAACCTCCTGAGCTGGCACGACTTCGTCGTCTTCGGCGTTCTCTACGTGCTGACCGGCCTGGGCATCACCGTCGGGTTTCACCGCTACTTCACCCACCGCGCGTTCAAGACCGGCCGCGTGATCCGCGGGACCCTCGCGATCCTCGGCACCGCCGCGATCGAGGGCCCGATCACCGCCTGGGTCGCAGATCACCGCAAGCACCACGCCTTCTCCGACCAGGTCGGCGACCCGCACAGCCCGCACGTCGATCACGGCCACGGCGTACGCGGCGCGCTGCGCGGCCTCGCGCATGCGCACCTCGGCTGGCTGTTCCTGCACACCCAGCGGGGAAACAAGGCGCGCTACGCGCCCGACCTGATCGAGGACCCGCTGATCCGCTTCATCGATCGCTTCACGCTGCTGTGGATCGTGCTCGGCCTGGCGGCGCCGTTCGGCCTCGGGTACGCGCTCGGCGGCACGCTGACGGCGGGGCTGACGGGCCTGCTGTGGGGCGGCGCGGTGCGGATCGTGCTGCTGCACCACGTGACGTTCTCGATCAACTCGCTGTGTCACTTCTTCGGGCGCAAGCGCTTCGAGACCGGTGACGAGTCGCGCAACCTGCTCTGGCTCGCGCCGCTGTCCTTCGGCGAGGCGTGGCACAACAACCACCACGCGTTTCCGACGTCGGCGGCGCACGGGATGCGCTGGTATGAGCGCATGCTCGACCCGAGCGCGATGGTGATCTCGGGGCTGGAGCGCGCTGGGCTTGCGTGGGACGTCGTGCGGATCAGCGAGGAGCGTCAGGCGGCGAAGCTCGTCGTCGCGTAGGCAGTTCGCCCCGTACGTTTGGGGCGTGAAGGAGGAGCGCTCGCAGCAGGTTCCGGTGCTCGACAGCTTCCGGGGCGTCGCCGCGCTCGGGATCCTGCTGTACCACTGCTGGCTGCTGTCGGGCGAACCCTCACTGGGAGGCGGGCCGGTGCGCGACGTGCTGTCGGCCGGCTTTCTTGCGGTCACGCTGTTCTTCGTTTTGAGCGGTTTTGTGCTGTTCCTGCCGGTCGCCCGGCGCGGCGGCGCCTTCGGTCCGGTGCGGCCGTACGCGCGGCGGCGGGTGGCACGCGTCGCGCCCGCGTACTACGCCGTGCTCGTCGTGTGCCTGCTGGCGTGGCCGCTGCTGACGACGGCGGACATGAGCGGGCGCGTGACGCTCGAATCGGTGCTCGCCCATGTCGTGTTCGCCCAGCAGGAGGCGCGGCTGCTGCCGGGATATGAGGGCGCGCTGGGGTTCGCCGTCGATCCCGTGGTGTGGACGCTGTCGCTGGAGGCGCTCTTCTACCTCGCGCTGCCGTTCGTGGCGGGCTGGTTCTGGCGCTGGCCGTGGCACGCGGTGGCCCTTGCGGTCGCCGTGGGAGTCGTCGGCCGTGTGTTGCTGGGCGATGTTTCAGGCGCGCCGGACCAGAGCGTCGCGTTGTCGTCGTTTCCCCTGCATCTGGCCGATTTTGCGGTTGGGATGGGGGCGGCGCTGCTGTTCGTGCGCCAGCGGGCGCTCAGCGCTTGGCTGTATGCCGCGGCGGGTGCGGCTTGCGCGGTGGTCGCGCTTGTCGCGCTGGCGGCGGCGGGCGGCCCGGATGCCGGCGACGTGCGGGACAGCGTGCGCAGTGATTGGCTGCTCATGGCGCTGCTGCCGTTTGCGTTCGCGGGCGCGCTGCTCGGCATCGCCTTCGCGCCAGCCGCCCTACGACGCCCGTTCGAGGCCACGCCCGCGCGCTGGCTGGGCCGCGTCAGCTACGGCGTGTTCCTCTCCCATTACCCCCTGCTGCTGCTCGCTCGGACGACGCTCGACTTCTCACACGACGGATCGCGCGAGGCATTTGTGGCGCTGACGGCGTTTGCCCTGCCGGCGTCGCTGCTGGTGGGTTGGATGTCGTGGGTCGCTGTGGAGCAGCCGGCGCGGCGGTGGGCCCGGGGGCGCTCTGTTGTGGCATCTCGGTAGGCCCGCGGCGCGTCGGCGCTCGTGTACAGCATCGATGAAGGAGCGGTGGATCTGGCCGCGCGGCGGGCTCCGCGGGACGTCGCGCTGGGAGGGGTTCGCCACCTTCTGCGCATATGGCGCCCATAAGGTGGGACACGCCCCCGAGCCCGGGGCCGCCCGGGCGGATCGTGACGCTCCGGGGGGCGGATATCGCACCTCGTTCGACACGACCGACCGGAGGAGCGCGATTGCGCCGGTTCCCCTCCTCCCTCACCGATCCCGTACGCACGCGCCGGAGCCCGCCACCAGCGTCCGCGCAAGACCGCCTAACAGCGCACGTACGCCGTGAACCGCCGCCCCACCTTCGCCCGCAGGAAGCCCTCCGGCGGGATCTGGATGCGCGGCGAGTCCTCGACCTGGTCGAACGGCCCGTACGCAGGGTGCTTCAGAAAGCGCGTGCCGCCGATCACCACGATCGCGATGCCGCGGCGCGGTGTGGACTTCGTCCGCGCGACCACACCGCCCGCATCGGCGTCGGCCAACCAGCGCACATCCGGGATGAGCTTGTGGTTTGGCACCGCGATCGGGCCGCAGCGGCGCGCGGCCCGCACCTGCGGCGACGCGAGCACCGCCGTCAGATCGGCGCGCACCGACTCGCGCAACGCCAGCTCCCGCTTGATGTAGCCCGGGCTGAAGTTCATGGCCGAGTAGACGACACCGGCGACGACCATCGCCGCCGCGCCGAGCATCCAGGTCCGCCGCAGGCGATGGCCGGGCGCCAAGCGCTCGAATCCCGCGGCGGCGAATGCGGCGAACAGCATCAACGCCACCGCCGCGATCGCGAGGTAGCGCCCGATGACCGAGAACCCGCGCAGCGAGATCAACAGGAACATCCCGATGCCCCAGACGAGCAGTACCGCCGGCACGAGGACCTTCACGCGCGCCACTGCCCGCCAGGCGAGCACGATCCCGCCGATCGCCAGCAGCAGCACCGGCGGCTTGACGAGCTCGGAGAGGTAGCGCAGCGTCACACCCGGCAGCTCGTCGAGCGTCTGGCGGCGCCCGAGCTGCGCCGCCGACTCGGTCGTGTAGTTCAGCGAGTACATCGGGTCGCCGGTGACGATCAGATCGCTGATCGCCCAGATCACAGGCGCCACCGCGACGATCGCGGCCGTGCGGATCCATGCCGCCGGCGGCCGCCCCCACGCGATCCACAGCGCGTAGATCGCCGTGAGCACCCAGGCCTCCGGCCGCATCAGCCCGGCCAGCGTCAGCAACACCCACACCGCGCCGCCGCGCCGCGGGCGCGCCGCCTCGAGCGCCGCCGCCCAGATCACGAGCGCCATGTACGGAACGTCGATGTACCCGCGCGCCGCGAGGAACGGGAAGTCCAGGCGGCTGGCGAGCAGCAGCGCCGCCACGACGCCCACGATCGTGCCGAAGACCTGCTTGCCAAGCGCGTACACCCCCGCAACGAGGCCGACGAAGGACAGCACGCAGATCGCCAGCAGCACCCGGTCGCCGCCTTCGCCGAGCGCCGCGATCGGGACACACAGCGCGACCCACAGCGGGTGCTGCGTCGGTGCGCGGTAGGCGTCGAAGGACGGCAACTCGCCGTCGAGGATCTCGCGCGCCCACAACAGCGAATACAGCGAGTCGTAGTTCGGATACGTCGGGAACGCGAAGAAAGCGGCGAGCGCACCGATCGTCAGCAGCGCAAGCGCGACAACCTCGCTGTGTCCCGTCCCCTTCGTCATCGTCTCCAGTCGCGACGCGGTGTTCGCGTGTCGCCGATCGTCGTGTACTCCATCCGCCGCGCGCTGCCGACGTTGCCCGCCATCACCGGCCCCGAGTTCACGCCGATGTCGATCCAGGGGAAAAAGAAAGGGCGGCCGCTTTCGCGACCGCCCCAACGTGGCTCAGATGGCCACGACCGACGACCTAGATCGTCTGGACGTTGACCGCCTTCGGACCCTTGTCGCCCGCCTCAGCGTCGTAGCTGACCTTGGCGCCCTCGGCCAGAGAGCGGTAGCCCTCGCCGATGATGCCGCTGTGATGGACGAACAGATCCTTCTGACCGTCGTCGGGGCTGATGAAGCCAAACCCCTTGTCGTCGCTGAACCACTTCACGGTGCCGGTAGGCATTCCGATTCTCCTCGGGTGTCGTGCTGCATACCCCGAGGATGCTGTTCAGGCAACGACACCGGGCGCTGGCACTTCTTCGCCGGATCGACTGTGATCCGGCCTTGCAGAGTGGAAAGGTAGCCCATTGCACAAGTCCTTGGCTACGGGGTCCGCGACGGCGTTTCTAAGCTAGGGCGAATGCCCACGCGCTCAGACATTCGCAACGTTGCCATCATCGCCCACGTCGACCATGGCAAAACCACGCTCGTGGACGCCATGCTCAAGCAGTCCGGGGTCTTCTCCGCCCACGAGGAGGTCGCCGACCGCGTCATGGACTCGATGGACCAGGAGCGCGAGCGGGGCATCACGATCCTCGCCAAGAACGCCGCCGTGCGCTACACGCCCGACGGCGGCAGCGAGGTGAAGATCAACCTCGTCGACACGCCCGGGCACGCCGACTTCGGCGGCGAGGTCGAGCGCGGCCTGAAGATGGTCGACGGCGTCGTGCTGCTCGTCGACTCCTCCGAGGGCCCGCTGCCGCAGACGCGCTTCGTCCTGCGCAAGGCGCTCGAGGCGAGCCTGCCGGTCATCCTCGTCATCAACAAGGTCGACCGCCCCGACGCCCGTATCGACGAGGTCATCGACGAGGTCTACCAGCTGTTCATCGACCTCGACGCGACCGAGGAGCAGATCGAGTTCCCGATCGTCTTCACGAACGCGCGCGCCGGCCAGGCGTCGCTGCAGCAGGGTGTTGCGGGTGAGGACCTGCGCCCGCTGATGGACCTGCTCGTGTCCGCCGTGCCCGCTCCGGCCTACGTGGAGGGACACGGGCTGCAGGCGCTCGTCAACAACCTCGACGCGTCGCCGTACGTCGGCCGTCTCGCGCTGTGCCGGATCGTCAACGGAACGATCCGCAAGGGCGAATCGGTGGCCTGGTGCCGTCACGAGCAGGGTGGCGAGATCACGAGCGCCAAAGTGGCCGAGCTCTACATCACCGAGGGCATGCAGCGCATCGGCGCCGCGGAAGCCGGCCCCGGCGAGATCATCGCGATCGCGGGCATCCCGGATATCACGATCGGCGACACGCTCGCCGATCCCACCGACCCGAAGCCGCTGCCGCCGATCGCCGTCGACGATCCCGCGCTCGGCATGACGATCGGCATCAACACGAGCCCGCTGGCCGGGATGTCCGGCAGGAAGCTGACCGCCCGCCAGGTCTCCGACCGCCTGCAGGCCGAGCTCGTCGGCAACGTGTCGATCCGCGTGCTCGACACCGAGCGTCCGGACACGTGGGAGGTCCAGGGCCGCGGCGAGCTGCAGCTCGGCGTGCTCGTCGAGGCGATGCGCCGCGAGGGCTTCGAGCTGACCGTCGGCAAGCCGACGGTCGTCACGCGCGAGGTCAACGGCAAGATCCACGAGCCGATCGAGCGCCTTGCGATCGACGTGCCCGACGACTATCTCGGCACCGTGACGCAGCTCATGGCGCTGCGCAAGGGCCGCATGGAGCAGATGGTCAACCACGGCACGGGCTGGGTGCGCCTGGAGTACCTCATTCCGGCCCGCGGCCTGATCGGCTTTCGCACGGAGTTCATGACGGAGACTCGCGGGTCGGGGATCATGCATTCGGTCTTCGAGCGCTACGAGCCCTGGCAGGGCGACATCAAGACGCGCGCCTCGGGGTCGCTCGTCGCCGACCGCTCGGGCAAGACCGCATCGTTCGCGATCATGCGCATGCAGGAGCGCGGCGGGCTGTTCGTCGGACCCGGCGAGGATGTCTACGAGGGCATGATCGTCGGCTCCAATGCGCGTGCCGACGACCTCGACGTCAACGCCGTCCGCGAGAAGAAGCAGACGAACATCCGCTCGGCGAACGCCGACGACATGGTCAACCTCATCCCGCACACGCGGATGAGCCTCGACCAGGCGCTGGAGTTCATCCGCACCGACGAGTGCGTCGAGGTCACGCCCGACGCCGTGCGCCTGCGCAAGGTCGCGCTGACGGCCAACGATCGCGTGAAGCTCGCTCGCACGGCCAAGAAGGCCTGAGCCGGCACAGGTCGCAGCGGCAGCCACGTCATTCGACGAGCGATTCGTCAGCGAGCTCGAACTCGTGCAGGTGCGACAGCTCCGCGCACGCACCCCAGGGTTGGACTGGCTGCGCCTGCGTTGGGCGCGGATTGCTTGTGAACGTTGCTCTGAAGGGGAGGTGGACCGGCCCTTGTGGCGTTTGCTCCGGAGGCTGGGGTTCCCGGGGGGCGGTTCCTTGGGGGGTCTTGGAAGTTACGCGCCCATATGTCGCTTGAGTTCCAAGACCCCCCTGTGTGACGAGCGAAATACGCAAGACCCCCCGGCCGTGCGAGGCGCCGGCGCATCCGAACCTGCTCCCCTCAGAGATGCTGTTCACAAGCGTTCCGCACGACCGCGTGGATGAGCACGATGCTCGGCACCGGTCGACGCGCATCACCGATCGTGGTGCGCTCGGCTGCGTCGTCGTCTTGCCCTTCCCGGGCGCTGCTCGTTTCCATGCGCCGGAGCGTCCGGACACGGAGCGGCGGAGTGCCGTGCTCTCGGCGTTGAAGCACCAGACCGATCGTCTACGCAACACCGCCCGACTAGGTTGACAGCACCGTGACCTGGCTGAACAACCTCGCGACCCTGCAGTACCACGCGTCGCTGCTCGGCGACCGCGATCGCGTCGACCGGTTTCGCGACGCGATCCACGAGGTCGTGCGGCCCGGCGATGTCGTCGTCGACATCGGGACAGGGACCGGCCTGCTCGCGTTCTTCGCCTGCCAGGCCGGCGCCGCGCGGGTCTTCGCGATCGAGGAGGGGCCGGTCGTCACCCTCGCCCGCGAGCTTTCGCTGCTCAACCGCTTCGCCGACCGCATCGAGTTCTTCAACGACCTCTCCTACCGCGTGGAGCTGCCCGAGCGCGCCGACGTCCTCATCACCGAGACGCTGTGGAACTTCGGCCTGGGCGAGGGCATGGTCGGCTTTCTCGTCGACGCACGGAGGCGGCTGCTGAAGCCCGGTGCGCGCGTGATCCCGGCGGCGGTCGACCTACATGTCGTGCCGGTCCAGTCCGATCGCCTCAACGCACAGCTGCACGACCGCCCGCCCGACCGCCACGGGCTCGACCTGTCGCCGGTGCGCCACTACATGGTCAACAACGTCCATATGCCGCACCTCGATGCCGGCGGCTTCCTGTCGAAGTCGGCCTTGCTGATCAGCACCGAGCTCGACGACGCCGCGACGCCGGACTTCGACACGACGGTCACGGTGGAGGCGAACAAGGCCGGCGTCGTGCACGGCATCTGCGGCTGGTTCTCCTCGCAGCTGTCTCCCAGCGTCGTGCTCGACACCGAGCCACCGTCGACGGACTCCAGCTGGGCGCACGCGTTCTTTCCGATGCAGAACCCCGTCGGCGTGCTGCCCGGCGACGAGATCGAGATCCGCATCGACACTGCCGACAACGGCTCGGTGTGGCGCTGGCGCGTGGCCGTACAGCGGGGCGGCAAGACGATCGGCGCCTACGACCAGGTCTCGTCCTCGGGATTTCCGAAGGACCGTCGCGCGGGTGCCGGCGCGGCCTCGCCCAAGACGACGCTCGACGGCGAGGTCACGGGCTGGGTGCTGCGGGCGATGGACGGCACGCGCAGCCTGGCCCAGCTCGAAGCCGATGCGCTCGAGCGATTCGGCAGCCGCTACGCGCGCGCAGAGGATGCCTTGGACATCGTGCGCGACGCCGTCAAGACGCACGGGCGCTGAGCGACGCGCCGCCCGGCGGCGGCGAGCTGCACGGAAGTGGCTCAGTGCCCGCCCTCGCCGCGCAGCGCGGCGCGGGTTCGCGCCCGCGACTCGCCGTACGCGTGCGTCTCGACCGCGATCAGGGCGACCAGGGCGGCCGCCAGCACCGAGATCGTCGCGAGCGCCGGGATCTCCACGGCGACCGGGATGAACGCGACGAGCGCCACCGACCATGCCAGCCGACGCATGTTGAGCGTGTGGATGTGGCGGAAGCGGAAGGCCACGTGCGCGAGCAGGTACATCGCGCTGCCGCCGAGCAGCGCGGTCGCGGGCACGAGCTTGAGCGCGTCCTCGGTGTGGCCGAGCGTCTTCTTCATGCCCAGCGAGAGCAGGATGATCCCGGCCACCATCGGCAGGTGCAGGATCGAGTAGGAGTCACGCGCCATCTCGTTCTGATCGCGGCCGACCTCCGCGGCGTCGAGTCGCCGCGCCGCGACGATCGCGACGACGTCGAAGTACAGCCACCACAGCGCCGCCGCGATGGCGGTGCCGATCACCGCGGCGCCGACGATGCCCGCGTCCACCTTCGCCTCGGCACCGACGCCGATCGCGACGATCGACTCGCCGAGCGCGATGATCATGATCAGGCCGTGGCGCTCGCTGAAGTGGTGCGGCACAAGCTTCCAGCCCTCGGCGCCGAAGAGGTAGGGCCCGCCGATGTCGAGCACGAGCGCGAGCGCCCAGAGCCCGCCCTGCAGCGCGCCGTCGGTGAATGACGCCGCCACCAGCAGGCCCGACGCGATCGCCGTGCTGATCCCCAGCCCGATCACCGATGAGCGCAGGTTCGGGTCCTCGCGGCTCGCGAGCATGAACAGCGCGATGTGCATGAGCCGCACGAAGGCGTAGGCGCACGCGAAGATCAGCGCCGACTGCTCGAACGCGCCGGGCACCGCCAGCCCGACGACGAGCAACGCCGCCATCGCCGCGAAGATCACGAGCCGGACGGCGTCCTCCTCGGGATCGACGACGCTCGTCAGCCATGCGTAGCCGACCCACGCCCACCACAGCACGCCGAGCACGAGCAGCCCCTTCGCCAGCCCCTCCCATGTCGGCTCGTCGGCCATCAGCGCCGTGCACTGCGTGAACGCGAGCACGAACACGAGGTCGAAGAACAGCTCGAGCGGGCTGACGGTCTCCCCCTCGCGCTGGCGCGCCGTCAGACGGCGGGCACGAGCGGGCGCGAGCTCCGTGCTCATGCGCGCAGATGTTATGGGCACTATGTTCGCCCGGTGACGAGACGCGACGGCACCCCCGACATCGGCCGGCTGCTGGTGGCCTGCCCGGACCGCAGCGGAATCATCGCGGCCGTCTCGGCCTTCCTGCACGAGCACGGCGCGAACATCATCGAGTCAGACCAGTACTCGACCGATCCCGAGGGCGGCGCCTTCTTCCTGCGGACCGTCTTTCACCGTGCGGGGCTGCCGGCGATGCGCCTGGAGCTCGAGCACCGCTTCGCCGCAGAGGTCGCCGAGCCCTTCGAGATGACCTGGGCGTTCACCGCGGCAGGCGTCGCCAAGCGCGCGGCGATCATGGTCAGCCGTTACGACCACTGCCTGCTCGACCTGCTGTGGCGCGCGCGGCGCGAGGAGCTCGACCTCGACGTCGGGCTCGTGATCTCCAACCACCCCGACCTCGCCGAGCAGGTCCGCGCATTCGGTGTGCCCTACGTCCACATCCCCGTGACGCCTGAGACGAAGCCCGAGGCCGAGCAGCGCCAGATCGAACTGCTGGCCGACAACTTCGACCTCATCGTCCTGGCGCGCTACATGCAGGTCCTGTCCGGCGACTTCCTCGAGTCGGTCGGTGTCCCGGTCATCAACATCCACCACTCGTTCCTGCCGGCGTTCGCCGGCGCCGCGCCCTACAAGCGCGCCAAGGAGCGCGGCGTGAAGCTCATCGGGGCGACGGCGCACTACGCGACCGAGGACCTCGACGAGGGACCGATCATCGAACAGGACGTCATCCGCGCCACGCATCGCATGTCGAGCAGGGAGCTGGAGCGCCGCGGCGCGGACGTCGAGCGCACCGTGCTCGCGCGCGCCGTGCAGTGGCACTGCGAGGATCGCGTGCTGCGCCACGGCGCGTACACGGTCGTCTTCTGAGCCGCACCGGCGGGGAAGATAAGAATGCCGCCGACGCAGCCCGCGGCCCAGCGACAGGAGCCGTCGGGCGAGCACGCGACCGAGAAGCAAGCGCATCGTCTCGAGCCGTAGCTGAAGCTGACGGGCCGCGATCAGGGGGGCGGTCACCCGACGTCGCGGGTCGACCGCGGCAGCGCGACGAGCCGGTGGTCGTCGGTGAACAGGCGCCGCACCGAGCCCAGTGCCGTCACCGCGGTCGTCGTCGCGACGCCGCCGAGGATGAGGTACATGAGCGCGAGCTGGACGAGGACAGCGTCGAGCGGCTCGACGCCGGCGAGGATCAGGCCGGTCATCGCGCCCGGCAGGAAGACGATCCCGAGCGCCTTGGTGTTCTCGATCTGCGGCGACAGCGCGACGCGCAGCGCGCTGCGCACGATCGGCCGCGACGCTGCGGTCCACGGCTGGCCGAGCGCGAGGCGCGCCTCGACCTCGGCACGCCCGTCCGACAGCGCCTCGACGAGCCGCTCCGCGACGACGATCCCCGACTTCATCGAGTTGCCGATCAGCATGCCCGCGATCGGGACGAGTGTGCGGCCCTCGACCGGGAAGATCCCGAGGCCGAACGCGACGGCGAAGCCGATCACCGCCGTCGCGCCGTTGGCGACCAAGGCGATCCAGAACAGGCCGGGCACGGCCGGCGCGCGGCGCTTGTTCGTCGCCGCGGCGAAGACGACGATGCCGACCACCCACAGCCACGACCAGACGAGCGAGGTGTCGGGATCGATGATGATCGCCAGCGCGACGCCGACGATGAGCAGCTGCACGAGGCCGCGGACGACCGACACGACGAGGTCGCGCTCCAGGCGCAGCCGCAGGCGCCGGCTGATCGCCAGCGCGACGGCGACGAGCACGAGCGACGCGGCGAGGCCGAGATAGCCGACGTCACCGCTCTCCATCGGCGAGCACCTCCTTGGCCGCGCCGGCGCGGGCCACGCGCCCGCCCTCGATCAGCAGCACGTGGTCGGCGAGGCGCTTGAGCTGCTCCTCGGAGTGCGTGACCCAGACGACCGGCGTGCCGTCGTCGACGAGCTGGCGGGCGAGCTGCTCGAGCACCGTGGCGGCCTTTCCATCGAGCGACGAGGTGGGCTCGTCCATCAGCATCACGCGCGGGTTCGTGGCGAGCGCGCGCGCCAGGCACGCGCGCTGGGCCTCCCCGCCAGACAGCTCGCCCGCGTCGCGCGCCAGGAAGCTCGCAGCGAGGCCGGCGCGCTCGAGCAACTGCGCGCCGCGCGTCTCGTCACAGTCGCGGTCCGCCTCGCGCAGGTTGTCGAGCACCGTGCCGGCAAACGTGACCGGCCGCTGGAACACCATCGCGACCTCGCGCCGCAACTCGAGCGGGTCGCGCTGCTTGACGTCGGCGCCGCGATGGCGAACGACCCCCTCCGACGGCACCTCGAGCCGGTTGCACAGGCGCAGCAGCGTCGATTTGCCCGAGCCCGACGGCCCGGCGATGACGGTCAGCCCATCCGCGGGCAGCTCCGCGTCGAGGCCGTCGAGGCGGCGCGCGTCAGATGGCCCGACGCTGACCGACTCGAACTGAAAGAGCGGCGACCTGTCGGGCACGCGGCGAGTATGCCCGTCGCCTTGTAGTTGCACGCGCAACCATCTACACTGGACCGACGCACATGAGTCCCCAGACACGCCGAATCGCCCGCCTCTTTCGCCCCTACAAGGCGCGGCTCGGCGCGGTGCTGGGGCTCATCGGGATCAGCGCGGTGCTCGGGATGTTCACGCCGTTTCTGCTGCGCGAGGTGCTCGACACGGCGATCCCCAGAGGCGACACGACGCTGCTGGCGTGGCTCGTCGGCGGCATGATCTTCATCTCGATCGCGACCGGCGTCATCGGCGTCGGCCAGACCTGGCTGTCGAATCTCGTCGGCCAGCGCGTCATGCATGACCTGCGGGCGGCGGTCTATCGCCACCTGCAGCGCCTGTCGCTCGCGTTCTTCACCCGCACGCGCACCGGCGAGGTGCAGTCGCGCATCGCCAACGACATCGGTGGCGTGCAGAACGTCGTCACGTCGACCGCCACCTCGATCGTCTCGAACGTCACGACGGTGCTCGCGACGACCGTCGCGATGTTCATTCTCGACTGGCGGCTGGCGATCTTCAGCCTGGCGCTGCTGCCGTTCTTCGTCTGGCTCACGCGCCGAGTCGGCAACGAGCGCAAGAAGATCACGTCCAGGAAGCAGGGCAGCCTCGCGGACATGAGCTCGCTCGTCGCGGAGTCGCTGTCGGTCTCGGGCATCCTGCTCGGCAAGACGATGGGCCGCTCCGACGAGCTGGCGGAGCGCTTCACGACGGAGTCCGCGAAGCTCGCAGACCTCGAGGTGCAGTCGCGGATGGCCGGCCGCTGGCGCATGTCCAGCGTCCAGATGAGCTTCTCGATCATGCCCGCGCTCGTCTACCTCTTCGCCGGGATGACGATCGCCGGCGGCTCGCAGGCGATCACGATCGGCACCGTCGTGGCGTTCACGACGCTGCAGACGCGGCTGCTGTTCCCGATCGGCTCGCTGCTGAACGTCGGCATCGACATCCAGACCTCTCGCGCCCTGTTCGAGCGAATCTTCGAGTACCTCGACCTGCCGGTCGACATCACCGAGCGCGCCGATGCGGTGGCGCTTGACAGCGCCCGCGTGCTGGGCGAGGTGCGCTTCGAGGACGTCTCCTTCCGCTACGAGGAGGACGGCGCGCAGACGCTGCGCGGAGTCGACCTCGTCGTGGCGCCGGGCACGAAGACCGCGATCGTCGGCGAGACCGGCTCGGGCAAGACGACGCTCGGCTACCTCGTCGCGCGGCTGTACGACGTCACCGGCGGGCGCGTCACGATCGACGGCGTCGACGTGCGCGACATGTCGTTCTCCTCGCTCGCGGCGGTCGTCGGCCTCGTCTCGCAGGAGACCTATCTCTTCCACGCGACGATCGCCGAGAACCTGCGCTTCGCGCGGCCCGAGGCGACCGACGACGAGCTCGTCGAGGCAGGGCGCGCCGCGCGCATCCACGACCTGATCGCGGCGCTGCCCGACGGCTACGCGACCGTTGTCGGCGAACGCGGCTATCGGTTCTCCGGCGGCGAGAAGCAGCGCATGGCGATCGCCCGCACGATCCTGCGAAACCCGCCCGTGCTCGTGCTTGACGAGGCCACGTCGGCGCTTGACAGCGAAACCGAGCGCGCCGTGCAGGAGGCGCTCGACAGCCTCGCCCAAGGGCGCACGACGATCGCCATCGCCCATCGCCTGTCGACCGTGCGCGACGCCGACGAGATCGTCGTGCTCGACCGCGGCCGGATCGCCGAGCGCGGTACGCACGACGAGCTGATGGCAGCCGGTGGGCGCTACGCCGCGCTTGTGGCGGGCGGCGACACGGGCGCGCCGCTTGTCACCGCGGGCTGAAGCCGTGGCGCGCGGGCGCGACGCCAACGGCGCCGCCACTGGATCCGTCCTCCGGTATTCTGGATCGAATCAGTCTACTTTGCCTGCGACGCGGTAGCTCGGATGCTGCACTCACAACTTCCCTGGTTCATCGGCGGTCCGCTGCTCGGGCTGTGCGTCGTCGCGATGCGCTGGCTCATGAACGAGCGGCTGGGCGTCATGGGCGCGTGGTCCGATGTCGTCCACACGATCGCCGCGCGGCGGCTGTCCTTCGGTCCGTTCGGCTGGATGCTGTTCGGCCTGATCGCCGGCGCCGCCACGTTCGCGCTCATCGCCGGCGGGCCTGACTTCCACGGCTACGGCTGGCTGACCGAGACCTTCAACGGGACGAGCGGCGCCTTCGTCGTCATCGCGATCCTGTTCGCGTGCGGCGTGCTGATCGGTCTCGGCACGAAGATCGCCGGCGGCTGCACGTCGGGCAACGGCCTGAGCGGAAACGCGATGGCGTCACCTGCGAGCCTCGTCGCGACGCTGACGTTCTTCGCCACCGGGATCGTCGTGACGCTCCTGACCGAGGCGCTGATCTGAGATGGCGCTGCGCACGCGCATCGCGGGCTTCCTCATCGGGATCGTCTTCGGTGTCGTCCTGTCGTGGTCGGGGATGACGAGCCCGGAGGTCATCCGCGAGGGACTGCTCTTCGAAGACGCCTACCTGTTCCTGTTCTTCGGCGGTGCGGTGTCGACGGCGTTCGCCGGGCTGTGGCTGCTGAAGCGACGTGCCCCGCGGGCGCTGCTGACCGGCGAGCCCGTGCAGTGGGAGACCATGCGCCCCGAGCGCCGCCACGTCGTCGGCAGCGTGCTGTTCGGCATCGGCTGTCAGGCGCCTGCCCGGGGCCGATCGCCACGCAGCTCGGCCAGGGCATCGCCTGGGGCGTCCCGACGACGGTTGGGCTCGTGCTCGGGATCGTGCTGTTCGGGCGGATGCAGGCGCGCCGACATGCATCGGCGGATGGACCGGACCACGCGGGATCGGTGATTCCGTCGCCGGTGGCGGCGGACGCAACGGCCTAGGCACGGCTCAGGGCGACGGTGCCGCAAGCGCCTGCGCAAGCTCGGCGCGCGAGGTGATGTCGAGCTTGCGGTAGGCGTGGCCCAGGTGCGTCTCCACCGTCCGCAACGAGACGAACAGCGCTTGGGCGATGTCGGCGTTCCTCAGTCCCTGCACCGCGAGCCGGCAGACGCGCCGCTCCGACGGCGTGAGCGATTCGACACCGGTGAGCATGACGCTGCGCGGGCGCGCTCCGAGCGCCGTGAGCTCTTCTTGCGATCGCTCGGTGAGGAGCCTTGCCCCGCATCTGATTCCAAGGTCGATCGCGGCGTCAAGCGGTGCGCGGGCGTCGCGGCGCCGACCGGCACGCCGCAGGGCAGCGCCGTACTCGAAGCTTGCCCATCCGTGGAGCACGCGATCGGGTGAGCGCGCGCACGCCTGCGTCGCCGCGGCGAGATGCCGCAGGCCCGCCGCCCCCCCGGTCAGCAGGCCGAGCGCGCGCAGCGCCTGCCCGCGGGCACGATCCATGTCGCACTCCTCGGCCAGGCGCAACTCGAATGCGGCGAGGTGCAGCGCCTCATCGTGCCGTGGCGTGCCGGCCAATGCTCGCGCAAGGTCGGAGCGCCAAGGGAAGATCGCCGGCGTGCGTATCCCGGCCGCCTCGCACAGCTCACCCGCGGCGGCGAGCGTGGCCGCCGCCTCGTCGAACTTCCCCAGAGCGAGCTGGGCGGCGCCGGTCGCATGGCGCAGATGGGCCGCCATGAAGCCGCGCTCGAAGCCGGCGGGAACCCGGACCGAACGGGCTCGCTCCTCGGCGAGATCCGGTCGGGCATCCTCGATCAGCAGGTACACCGTGGTGATCGACGCGACGAGCTCGGTGAACTCCGGCGCCGCCCGCGTCAGCGCGACCGCGAGGACCGGCTCGAGGTCAGCCGCCGCGTCAGCGAGGTCGCCGCGCCGATGCGCCGCGTAGCCGCGCAGTGCGGAGAACATCTCGAAACTCTGTCTCCTGCCGGTCCGCACAGCGGTCTCGAGCAGCCCGGTGAACAGCTCCGTCGCGCCGTCGAGATCGTCCGTCCAGACAAGGCACATGCCTGGCGCCTGCCGATTGGAGAGGTGCGAGCTCGAGGCCGCGCCGCGCCGAACCTCGGCGAGGGCACGAGCGGCGCGTTCCCGCACGCGCCGGTGGGGAGCTCCGCTCAACAAGTCCCTGAAGGCCAGCGTCGCGTGCACGGCCGTCGCCGCGCTCGAACCCGCCGGGGTGCGGTCCTCGAGCGACGCGGCGCGCCCGGCGGTCGCCTCGAATTTCCCGGCGACGCCCGCGATCGAGAGGAGGTACGCCTCCACCTCCAGCAGCGCGTCGCTGTCGCTGCCGTCCGTGGACTCGATGACCGCGCTGAGGGTCGCGAATGCCTCGTCGAGCGCGCCCGCCTGGTAGAGCATCTGACCGAGCCACAGTGCGGATTCGCCGATCTCGTCGGGGTGCTCAGCGAGTGCGAGGGCCTCTCGGAGGTGCTCGGCGGCGCGGGGTGAGGCGACCTGGATCTCGGCTCGGCCGAGCTCGAGCAGCAGCTCCCGGCGCTCGCGCGGCGGCGGTCGCTCCGCCAGCGCGCGCGCGAGATACGACACGGCTGCGGCGGGGGCGCCGCGGGCGCCGGCCTCGCGCGCCGCCTGGCGAAGGGTCGACGCGATCCAGGGCTCACCCAGCGGCGGCGATCGCATGAGGTGCGCCGCCACCGCGTCGACGGGCATCGCGACCTGCGTCAGCAGGCGCGCGGCCTGAAGGTGGAGTTGTCCCCGTCGCGCCGGCGCGATCTCCCGTTCCACCGCCGATCGAAGGATCGGATGGGCGAAGCGGCAGGGCGCGACGGATCCCAGCAGGCCGACCGCGATCAGCGAGTCGGCGGCTGCGGCCACGACATCGAGGTCGAGCTCGGCCAGTTCCGCGATCCACCGAAGTTCAGCGCTCGGCTCGAGCAGCGCTGCCGCCTCGGCGACGACCCGCGCTTCGCCGGAGAGACGACCCAGGCGCGCGAGCGTGGCGTCGAGCACCGCCCGCGGGGTGAGCCCGTCGATCGCCGGCACGTCCGCGGCGGTACCGCCGATGCCATCGTCACGCAGCGCTCGCAACAGCTCGGCGACGTAGAACGGCGTGCCGCCTGTCGCGGCGTGGCACGCCTCGCCGAACGCTCGCTCGACCGTGGCGCCGAGGATCTCGTGGGCGAGTGTCTCAACGGCGTCGAGGCTCAACGGCGCGAGCTCGACATGCACCAGTCCGTCGATCGCGCGCAGCCGCTCGAGCAGCAAGTCGCCGGCGCCGGGCTCCCCCGGCCGAGCCGCCAGGATCAGCGCGACCGGCAAGCCCTCGGTCCTCCGGGCGAGATAGACCAGCCAGCTCGCCGACGCCGCATCGCTCCAGTGCAGGTCGTCGATCACGAGCAGCACCGGCTGATAAGCGGCGAGGTTCGCGGTCAGCCAGTACAGGCCGTGCAGCACCGCCGACCGATCCAGCGCGTCCGGGACCGGCCCAGCGCGTGGGTCGACCACGCTCTCGGCGTGGATGGCTGCACCCGCCAGCAGTCGATCCCGGAGCGCGCCGTCGGCCTGCGCCATCGCGGGCTCGAAGAGCTGCCGGACGACGCCGTATGGGGCCAACAGCTCCAGCTCGCCGCCGCGAGCCACGAGCACGAGCATCCGGCGGCGGCGACCGCGACTGATCGCGGCGTTCAGCAGC
>DATLNO010000167.1:0-2748 GCA_035536715.1 Solirubrobacteraceae bacterium | reverse complement strand
CACCGCTGGTACCATAGGTGTCATGATCAAGACGACGGTGTACCTCGATGAGCGAGATGCCGCTGCGCTGCGCAGGATGGCCGCGGAGACCGGTCGCTCCCAGGCGGACATCATTCGCGAGGCGATCGGCAGGACCACCCGGCAGATGGGGGCACGGCGCCTGCGCTCAACCGCGGTCGGACACGGCGATGGCACACCCGTCGCCCGCGACGCCGACGAGATCGTTCGCGCGGAGCTGGGACGATCGACGCACTGATCGTCGATGCCGGCGCGCTCTACGGCGTGGCCGACGCCAACGACCCCGATCACGGCCTCCTTGTAGCGACGCTGGAGCAGTGGCCCGGCGAGCTGGTCGTGTCCGCCTTCACCGCTGCCGAGGCTGACCACCTCGTGCTCGCCCGTCTGGGTGTTGACGCCGAGCTGGCGCTGCTCGAGGACCTCGCGATCACCTACACGGTCCAGGCACTCGATTCCGCCGGACTCAAGCGCGCACGCGATCTCTGCGCGCAGTATCGCGATCTTCAGCTCGGACTCGCCGATGCCTCGATGGTCGTGCTCGCCGAGCAGTGGTCGACTCGCATGATCGCCACGTTCGATCAGCGACACTTTCGCGCGGTCGTGCCGCTGCAAGGCGGTGCGTTCCAACTGCTGCCCGCCGACGGCTGAGGTGAAGCGATCACGACGTGTCGAGATACGCGACGCGCTCCTGCGCGGCGCCGCGCTCGGTCACGATGAATCCTCCCCCGCCTTGACGCGGTCCAGGTAGCGCCCGAGGCCGTCGCCTCAGGCCCGCAGGATCCGCAGCGCCAGATGACCCGCGTTCTTCGCGTTGTCCAGCCCGACGGCGGCCACCGGAACCCCCGGCGGCATCTGCAGCACGCTCAGGATCGCGTCGAGCCCGCCCACCGCCGACAGGCGGCTGCTCAGCGGCACACCGATCACCGGCAGATCGGTGTGCGCGGCGGCAACCCCGGGCAGTGCGGCGGACAGGCCGGCGCCCGCGATCAGCACCCGCAGTCCGCGCATCCGGGCGTTCTTGCAGTACTCGGCCACCGTCTCGGGCTCGCGGTGGGCGGACATGACGCGGATCTCGCTCGTGACGCCCGCGTCGCGCAGCACCTTCGCGGCGCCCTCCATCACGTCCATGTCGCTCTTGGAGCCCATGATGATCCCCACGCGCGGCGCATCGACCTCGATCTCCGCCAATGCGGCGACGACCTCGATCTGCGACACCGGTTCGACCTGCTCGCTCATTCCTTCATCCTCTCAAGTTGGCACGTCAATCGAGTCCGAGCGCGATGGCCAGGGCCGCGTCCAGTTGATGGCGCTGCGCTGGTCCAAGCTCTCCGCGGATGCGCCCGATTGCCGTCTTGGGCACGGTGAACAGGTTGTCGCAGTTGACCACGCTTTCGTGGTCGAGGCCTTGCGCGGGATCCAGCCGCACCTCTGTCGGAAGACCGCGGATCTGCCCGGTGATCGACGCGACCGTGACGTTGGCCAGAAACTGAATCGCGACCTGGCGAGTGACGATGACGGCGGGTCTACGTCCGATCTCGGGCAGGTCGACATCGACGACATCACAGCGGTTCACGTTGTCGATGGGTCCGGATCTGGCGTTTCCTCTCGCTCGACCGCCGCGGCCATCAGAGCCAAGCCCGCGCGGCCCCCTGACTCGTCCTGCGGCTGCACGGCGTACGCACGTCGGTACTGCTCCGCGATCTCGTACTCGCGTTCATCGTGCAGCAATCGTTCGACGCCCGCCCGAACCGCGGCCGCGCGGGTCGGGTAGCGGCCCCGTGCTACCGCGGCGTCCAGTCGCTGTAGGTCTACATCCGCCAAGCGAATCGCTATCTGCACCATCCCGGCAACCATACCACCGCGCATCCCGCCCGGCGAGGTGATCGTCATGACTGCGCGCACCCTGGGCGCACCGCCATCAGCTCGTCCTCTCCACCGCGCGCAGGGCGATGTCGCTGCGAAGCTGGCGCCCTGCGAAGTCGATTTGGCGGGCGGCAGCATAGGCGCAGTCGCGCGCGGACGCCGCTGTCGGGCCGAGCGCCGTCACGTTCAGCACGCGTCCGCCGGCGGTGACGATCTCCCCGTCGTCGCGGCGCTTCGTGCCTGCGTGCGTGACTTCGACCGCGCCGTCGACGTCGTCCAGGCCGCAGATCACGTCCCCGGTGACCGGCGAGGCGGGGTAGCCGGCGCTCGCCAGCACGAGCGTCACCGCCCAGTCCTCGCCGAACTCGAGCGACACCCCCTCCAGGCCGCCAGAAAACGCCGCCGCGAGCAGCAGCTCATACGCATCCGAGCGCAGCCGCGGCAGCACGGCCTGCGTCTCGGGGTCACCGAAGCGCACGTTGTACTCGAGCACCTTCGGGCCGTCGGCCGTCAGCATGATCCCGGCGTACAAGACACCGTGAAATGGCGTCCCGCGCGCGCGCAGCAGGTCGACGATCGGCTGGTGCACCAGCGCGGAGATCTCCGCCACACGCTCAACCCCCACGCCCGGCACCGGCGAGTAGGACCCCATCCCGCCCGTGTTCGGCCCCGCGTCGCCGTCGAAGATCCGCTTGTAGTCCTGCGCCGGCGCCATCGGCAGCGCGCGCACGCCGTCGCACAGCGCCAGCAGCGACAGCTCCTCGCCGACGAGGCACTCCTCGACGACGACGCGGCCCGGGCCAAACACGCGCTCTTCCAAGAACAATCGCACCGCTTTTCGAGCCTCGTCGTCGGAGGCCGCGATCA
>DATLNO010000166.1:0-2012 GCA_035536715.1 Solirubrobacteraceae bacterium | reverse complement strand
TTGCGCGCGCTGCCGGGCCCGCTCGAGGACCAGCCGAACATCCTCGCCGGCGACTTCAACGCGACGCTCGACCACCGCGACCTGCGCCGCCTGCTGGCCCGCGGCTACACCGACGCCGCGGACGCCACCGGCGATGGCCTGCGTCCGACGTTTCCGACCGTGCGCTCGCTACCGCCGATCACGATCGACCATGTGCTCGTGCCAGACACGATCCGCGTGCGGCGGGTACGCATCCACGAGGTCAGGGGCAGCGACCACCGGGCGCTGATCGTCGAGCTCGTGCTGCCGGCGGCGCTCAGCTGAGGCCGGGTGCCAGCGCGGCAAGCACCGTGAGCGCCGCGAGCAGCGCTGCGGTGCTCAGCAGCGCGAGGCCGAGCGTCCCCCGGGCGCGCCGGCGATTCCAGCGCCGATCACGGCGCGTGGCGGTGCTCGCATAGATCTGCCGCGGCTGCACGAGGCGATCTTCGTACATGGATCGGATGTCACAGGTGCACGACCCTCGCGGTCAAGCCTCGGGCCGCGCTCTCCCCGCATTCTCCGCAAGGAAGATCGACGAATAGCCTGGCGGAATGCGCCGGGTCCTGATCGTCGCCGTCGTCGTCATCGCCACCCTGGCGGGGTCCCTCGCCGCGCTTGCGACGTTCAGCCTCGAGCGTCGCCTGGACGTCGGCACCGTGCGACTGTCGGTCGACCCAGGCCACGAGGGGGCGCTGGACCTCTACGTGCCGCTCGTCGACTGGGGCGTGCGCTTCCCGGTCGTCCGGCTGCCCGCGCGCGTCAACGTCGACGTGCGCGCGCTGGATCGTCGCGAGATCGTCACGCTCGCGGAGTCGGGCCGCCTCAACGCCAAGGTCGTCCGAACGCAGGCGCGCAAGGCGCTCGTCTACTTCCTGCGCCTCGCGATCCTCGTATCGGTCCTCGCGGGATTGGCATTCGGGGTCCTTGTCGCGCTGGCGGTGCGCGGCGGCCCGGGCCCGCGGCTGCGCCTCACCCTCCCGACGGCGCTCGTCACGGCGCTGGCCGCCGGCGCCGCGCTCGTCGTCCTGCTGCCGCCGCGGTCCAACGTCGACGCCCCGCAGTACTACGCAAACGGACCGGAGGTTCCGACCGCCCTGCGGGCGCTGGAGTCGCTCGGGGCCTCGGCGCAGACGCTCGACGACGAGATCGACGAGCAGCTGGTCGGCATCGCGCGCTTCGTCAACGCGCCCGCCGGGCGCACGCCGCTGGGCGCCGGCGCGCCCCGGATGACGATCGCCTCGGACCTGCACAACAACGTCATCGCGCTGCCGGCGCTCGAGCGCGCCGCGCGCGGCGGGCCGCTGATCTTCACGGGCGATCTCACCGACCGCGGTTCGCCCGTGGAGCAGGCACTCGTGCTGCGCGTGGCCCGCGCGGGCAGCCGCCTGCTCTTCGTCTCGGGCAACCACGACTCCGACGTGCTCGAGCGCAAGTTGGCGCGGACGGGCGCGCTCGTGCTCACGCGTACCGGTCGGCTGCGCGGGGACGGCAGCACCGACGGCACGATCGTCCAGCGTGTCGCCGGGCTGCGGATCGCCGGCTACGACGACCCGCTCAAGCGGCTCGCCCGCGAGCGCTACCGCGACAACGGCGCGACCTATACGCCCGAGGAGCAGGAGCGCTTCGCGGCGTGGCTGCAGCCGCTGATCGGCACGGTCGACATCGTCATCGTCCACGCGCCGGGGCTCGCCGCGCTTGCCCTCGAGAGCCTGCGCGGCGCTCCGCCGAACGCGCCGCTGCTGATCCTCCAAGGCCACTCCCACAAGCAGTCGCTCGTGCGCGACGGCACGCTCACCGTGCTCAACTCGGGCTCTGTCGGTGGCGGCGGAACCGGCAACCTCGCCGAGGCCGGCGGGGACATCGGCCTGGCTCGCGTGACCTTCACGAGGCTGCCCGAGTTCCTGCCCCGCGCCGCCGATCTCGTGCAGATCGACCCTGGCGACGGCGAGGCCCAGGCGAGTCGGTTCCGGCTCGATGACGACGTCGAGCCATAG
>DATLNO010000165.1:0-24136 GCA_035536715.1 Solirubrobacteraceae bacterium | reverse complement strand
GCGAAGATCGCCGAGGGCAAGCTGCGCAAGTGGATGGAGGAGACGGTCCTGCTCAACCAGCCGCACGTCAACGGCGACAGGTTCGACGGCAAGACGATCGGGGAGCTGCGCGCCGACCTGTCGGCAAAGACCGGGGAGAACGTCGTGGTCCGGCGCTTCACCCGCTTCGCGGTCGGCGAGTAGTCTCGCCGGCGATGTCGACCGAGCCCGTGTTCAAGCGGGTCTTGCTGAAGCTGTCCGGCGAGGCCCTGATGGGTGACCTCGAGTACGGCACGGATCCCGATCGGGTGCGTGCCGTGGCAGCGCAGATCGCGGCCGTCCATCGGCTTGGCATCGAGATCGCCATCGTCGTGGGCGCCGGCAACATCTATCGCGGTTTGAAGGGCGCGGCCGCGGGGATGGACCGCGCGACGGCGGATTACATGGGCATGATGGCGACCGTCCTCAACGCGCTGACGATGCAGGACGCGCTCGAGAAGCAGAACATCGACACGCGGGTTCAGTCCGCGATCACGATCTCCGAGGTCGCCGAGCCGTATATCCGGCGCCGCGCGATGCGCCACCTCGAGAAGGGCCGCGTCGTGATCTTCGCTGCGGGCACCGGCAACCCGTTCTTCACGACCGATACCGCCGCCGCTCTGCGCGCGGTCGAGATCCACGCGGAGGCGATCCTGATGGCGAAAAACGGGGTCGAGGGCGTGCTGACGGGCGACCCGCGTGAGGATGCGAGCGCCACGCTGATCGCCGAGATCAGCCACATGGATGCACTGCGTCGCGGTCTGCGGGTAATGGACTACACGGCGCTCACGCTCTGCGCCGAGAACGGGATGCCGTTGTACGTCTTCAACATGAACGACGAACGCAACATCGAGCGGATAGTGTCCGGCGAACAGGTTGGAACGGTGGTGGTGACGCGAGATGAGTGAGCTGATCGACGAGCTGTTGGCCGACGCCGCCGAGCGGATGGCGAAGTCCGTGGATGCGACGAATCACGAGTTCGGCTCCGTGCGCACCGGGCGTGCCAGCCCGGCGCTGCTGGACCGCGTCCACGTCGACTACTACGGCGTCTCGACGCCGCTGAGGCAGCTGGCGACGATCAACGCCGCCGAGGCGCAGCTGCTCACGGTGCAGCCGTTCGACAAGGGCTCGATGAAGGCGATCGAGAAGGGCATCACGGAGGCCAACCTCGGGCTGACGCCGAGCAACGACGGCAACATCATCCGCCTCGTCATCCCGCAGCTCACCGAGGAGCGCCGCCGCGAGTTCGTGAAGATGCTGCGCCACATCGCGGAAGAGGGCCGGATCGCGATCCGCAACGTGCGCCGCGACGTCATGCACGACCTGCGCGAGCTCAAGGACGAGGGCGACGTCGGCGCCGACGAGGAGCGCCGCGCGGAGGCCGGGCTGCAGAAACTCACCAACGACCGGATCGCCGAGCTCGACGCGCTGCTGAAGGGCAAAGAAGAAGAGATCCTCGAGGTTTGAGTGACCGTCGAGCGCGTCGAGGGGGCAGCGCGCTACGTCGCGATCATCACTGATGGCAATGGGCGCTGGGCACGGGCGCGCGGCCTGCCGGTCGGCGAGGGCCATCGTGCCGGCGCCGACAACCTCAAGAAGATCCTGCGTGACGCGGGCGAGCTCGGCGTCCAGGAGCTGACGGTCTACTCGTTCTCGACGGAGAACTGGACGCGCCCGCAGGACGAGGTCTCGGGCCTCATGGCGATGTTCGCCGAGCGGATCGTCGACGAGACGCCCGAGCTGCACGAGTCCGGTGTGCGGATGCGCTTTCTCGGCCGCCGCGAGGGCGTCGACCCCAAGCTCGTCGAGCAGATGGCCTGGGCCGAGGAGCTGACCGACAAGAACGACAAGATCACGCTCTTCGTGGCGTTCAACTACGGCGGACGCGCGGAGATCATCGACGCCGCGCGGCGTTTCGAGGGTGGCGACGAGGAAGACTTTCGCGCGCTGCTCTACGCACCTGAGATGCACGATCCCGACCTCATCATCCGCACGAGCGGCGAGCAGCGCCTGAGCAACTACCTGTTGTGGCAGTCGGCCTACTCCGAGCTCGTGTTCCGGGACGAGCTGTGGCCCGACTTCGACCGTGTTGCGTTCGAGGCCGCGATCGACGAGTACCGCGCGCGCCGCCGGCGCTTCGGTGGCCGCTGATGGGGTTGGCCGGCGGGGGGCGGTCGGGGACGCGGCGACGGCCCGTGCCCGTGGGCGCTAGGCCGCGGGCACCACGGCCAGGAGGTGGCCGCGGCGGCCGCTCTGAGCTGGCCGCGCGGGTGATCGTCGCGATCCCGGCGGTCGCGTACGCGATCGCGATCATCGCCCTGGGCGACATCTGGTTCGCGCTCGGCATCCTGCCGCTGGCGATCATCGCGATCGGCGAGCTGTTCGACCTGTACGACGATCACGAGCCGGTCCGGCTGGCGGGCTTCATCGGTGTCACCGCTCTGATCCTCGCCGCGTTCCTCGGCGAGGGCTTTCACGTCCTGCTGACGTTCCTCGCCTTCTTTCCCGTGCTCTTTGCGATCACGCTCGCGCAGCGCAGGGCGGGCACGCTCGGGATGGCGCTGACCGTCTTCGGCGTCGCCTGGATCGGCGTCGCGCTCGCCCACGGCGTGCTTCTGCGCGAGCTACCGCATGGCGACGGGATCATCGTCGACATCCTCGTGGGCACGTTCGTCGGCGATTCCGGCGCCTACATCGGCGGGCGCTGGTTCGGGCGCCGCAAGCTCGCGCCGAGCGTGTCGCCCAACAAGACCGTCGAGGGGCTCGTGATCGGCATGCTCACGGCGCTGCTGGCGACGTGGCTCGCGGGCCTCTACCAGGACTGGCTGTCGGGCACCGAGGCGATCCTGCTCGGCCTCGGCGTCGCGCTGGCCGCGCCGCTGGGCGACCTGTTCGAGTCCTTCGTCAAACGCGACGCGGGGGCCAAGGACTCCGGGACCTTCTTCGGTGCCCACGGCGGCGCCCTGGATCGTCTCGACGCTGTCCTCTTCACGGCGGTCGTCGGCTACTACATCTGGCTCGCCCTGCTGTAGTACGCCGCTCTCGCATCCGCGAGACGAAAAAATAGTCTGGGTCCCGTGCCTCGCGGCGAAAGTTCGTACCGGACTCAGACGTTTCTCGTGTTGTCGTTTCAATCACGGGGGGTTCGGGTCGTCATGGAAGACTGTCGAGTGCGCGTGTCGCCAAGCGCGTGGCTGATCGTCGCGTTGCTCGTCATCGTGGGAGCGGGCTGGGCCGGTGCCGGCAGCGCCGAGGCGCGCACGCTGCTACCGCAGTGCCAGGACCACCTCGACAACGACGGCGACGGCGAGGTGGACTTCCCGGACGAGCCGGGGTGTTCAAGCGCGGCCGATACCACCGAGATCAACACGGGCAGCCTGCCCGCGTGCTCGGACCGCGTGGACAACGACGGCGACGGCAGGGTCGACTTTCCCGACGAGCCCGGCTGCGACGACGGTGCCGAGGACAGCGAGTCGGGCGGGGGCGGCCGCGCCTGCGCCGAGGGAATCGACAACGACGGCGACGGTGCCACCGACTATCCAGCCGATCCCGGCTGCGCATCCGCGAGCGACCGCAGCGAGGCCAATACCGCGGAATGCTCGGACGGCATCGACAACGACGGCGACGGCCGCATCGACTGGCGCGGGCACGACTTCGGCTGCGCGAGCGCGACCAGCTTGAGCGAGACCGACCCTCCGCAGTGCAACGACGGCCGCGACAACGACGGCGATGGGGCGGTCGACCACGAGCAGGACAGCGACTGCAGCAGCGCCACCGACGCGCTCGAGGGGCCCAACCCGGCCTGCTCTGACGGGCGCGACAACGATGGCGACGCCAAGATCGACTTTCCCGCCGACCCCGGCTGCTCGTTCGCCGGCGATGGCGATGAGACCGACGCCGTGGTCTACAGCCTGCCGACCGGCCCGGGCACGAACCTGAACACGGGCACCGTGCCGAGCACCAGCCCGCAGGTGGCATCCAGAACGCCGCTGCTGTCTCCGTTTCCGATCGTCCGCCTGCGCGGTCGCGTCGATCGCATTGGAACCCGCATCACGCTGCTGACCGTCCGCGCGCCGGCCAAGTCGCAGGTCTCGGTCTACTGCACGGGCAAGAGCTGCCCGCGCAGGCGCTACGCGGTCACCCTTGCCCGCAGCCTCGTGCGGGTGAGGCGGTTCGAGAAGCGGCTGAAGAGCGGGACGACCCTGAGGATCTACGTCACGCGTCCCGGCTTCATTGGCAAGTACACCCGCTTCCGCTTCCTCAACAGGCGCGTCCCGCTGCGCGCCGACCGCTGCTCGATCACGGCGGGAATCAAGCCGCAGACCTGCCCGTCGAGCTGAGCAGGCGGCGTGTGGCAGGCTGCGCGCGGGCGTCAGATGAGCGGCTAGTCTCAGCGGCAATGAGATCGCGGCTGTCCGCCACGCTCGCCGTGGCGCTCGGCGCCGGGCTGGTCGCGGCGTCCGGCGCGGCCGCGGCCGCCGACGCGACCATCGCGACCGTCAGCGCCAAGCGCGCGACGACGGCGACGTGCCATGTCCGCCCGCTGGCGCCCGGCGCGTCCGTGCGCAGAACGCCGTATACCGCCTCGCGCACTGGCCTGCTGCACGCGGCATTGCGCAGCGCCGGCGGCGACTGGGATCTCGCGGTCTTCGATGCACGGTCAGGCCGCCTGGTCGCTGCCGGCGCGGCTCCGGGCCGCAGCGAGATCGCCGAGGGCTTCGTCGCTGCCGGCGAGCGGCTTGTCGTGCAGGCCTGCCGCCGCGCCGGCGCCTCCACGCAGGCCCGTTTGCTGCTGCGGACGGTCGCACTCGCGCCGCAGACCGCAACGGCGGCCGCGCGCGTGGTGCGCGTCGCGACGCCCGACCAGGCCTCGCGCCGGCGCCTTGCGGCGCTCGGCCTCGATCCCGCCGAGCGCGCGGACGCGTCGAGCGTGGATGTCGTGCTGCACGACGAGGCCGATGCGGCAGCGCTTGCGCGGGCGGGTCTGAGCTGGACGGTACGGATTGCTGACCTGCGCGAGCGCGCGGCGGCGAACCTCGCCACCGACCTGCGCAACGCCGCGCGTGCGGCGAGATCGTCGCGCGCGGTGGGCGGGCGTTCCATCCGGGCTGTGCCCTCGGGCCGCAACACCTACCGACATCTCGCCGATATCGAGAACGAGCTCAAGCTCCTGGCCCAGCAGCACCCCGGCCTCGTGAAGCTCATCACGCTGCCGCAGCGCAGCCTGCTCGGCCGGCCGGTGCTCGGCATCGAGATCGCCCGCGACGTGAACGTCCCCGGCGGCCAGCCGGTCTTCCTACAGCTCGGCACCCACCACGCGCGCGAGTGGCCTGCCGCCGAGCACCCGATGGAGTGGGCACACGACCTCATCAACGGCTACGGCCGTGACGCGCAGATCACGCGGCTCGTCGATACGACGCGCAACATCATCGTGCCTGTCGTCAACCCGGACGGCTTCAACCTCAGCCGTGAGTGGCCCGTCGATCTCGGCACGATCCTCGCGGGCATCGACCTACCGGCGCAGATCAACGGCCTGCTGCCGATCGACGACCCGGCCTACACGGCGGCGCTGCTCGGCGACCAGGGCATCGCTCCCGCGCCGGGCACCGGCTTTGCCTACAAACGCCGCAACTGCCGCGTCGCCGACGGCCAGGTGCCGGTACCCGGCGAGTGCGAGTCGCTCGCCAACCGGCGCAGGGGCGTCGACCCCAACCGCAACTACGGCGGCTTCTGGGGCGGTCTTGGTTCGGGCTTCGACGTCGAGGACGACACCTACCGCGGCGCGGCGCCGTTCTCGGAGCCCGAGGTGCAGAACGTGCGGGAGTTGGTGTCGGCACATCAGGTCACGACGCTCATCACGAACCACACGTTCGGCAACCTCATCCTGCGCCCGCCGAGCGTCGCCGGCCCTCAGCCGGTGCCCGACGCGGCGCTGCTGAAGGCACTCGGCGACGCGATGGCGGCCAAGAACGGTTACGCGAGCCAGTTCGGCTTCGAGCTCTATGACACCTCGGGCGCGACCGAGGACTGGTCCTACTCGGTCACGGGCGGTCTGGGCTTCACGTTCGAGATCGGAGCTGACGAGTTTCACCCGCCGTACGCGGAGGTGGCCGCGGAGTACGCGCGCAACCGCGGGGCCTACCTCGTGGCGCTGCAGAGCACGGCCGACAGCGCGCGCCACGCGGTCCTCGAGGGACGCGCGAGCGAAGGAACGGTCCTGCGGGCGCACAAGGAGGTCGAATCGACGACCTCGCCCGTCGTGATCGACTTCGCTGCGAACACCACGCCGGCGCGCAGCTTCCGCGACGTGCTCGACACGACGATGACGGTCGGCTCGAGCGGCCGCTTCGCCTGGCACCTCAACCCCTCCACACGCCCCGGCGCCCCGGCGCCGGAGAGCTGGACGGTGACCTGCGAGCGCCCTGCCGGGACCGTGCTCGCGACCGGCAGCGTCGTCATCGGCCGCGGCGAGCGCACAGCGCTCGAGCTCTGCGCGCTCGGCTTCTCGGTGGCGGTCGACCGCCGTCGCGTGGCGATCGCGCTCGATCGAGGGCTGCGCACGCGCGCGCGCTGCACATTGCGTTGTACAGCCTCGGTCGAGCTCAGCATCGACAACGCGTCGGCGCGGCGCCTGGGGCTGACGCGCGGCACGAAGCGCGTCGTGGTCGCGCGCGGCAGCGCCGGTCGCAGCTTCACGGGTCGCAAGCTCTTCAGCGCGCGGTTCACACAGGTGGCGAGACGCCGGCTGCGCGCCGCGCGGCGGCTCAGCCTGCGCGTGACCGCGACCGGGCTCTCCGGTACGACCGATCGGCGAAATGTGCGCCGAACGCTGACACTCATGCGCTGAAGGCCAGAACCGGCCCCGTTCAGGCGCGACTGGTATAACTTCGCCACCGCATGGCATGATCGTCCCGATGTCTGGTCTCACCAATTTCCGGTTGCATCCGCGCGGCGCGGCGAGTGTGCTCCTCGTGTTGATGGCCACCTTCGCGATGCTGCTCGTCAGCGCCTCGTCCGGCAGCGGTCAATCCTCTGCCCCGAGGCAATGCAACGACGGCGTCGACAACGACGGCGACGGCAAGATCGACTTTCCCGCCGACCCCGGGTGTACGCGCCCCCGCGACAACGACGAGAGAAACCTGGTCCCGCCGCCGCCGCCTCCTCCGCCTGCCCCGCCTCCGGCTCCACCGCCGGCTCCACCACCGGCCCCGCCGCCGGCTCCACCGCCGGCTCCACCGCCGGCCCCGCCGCCGGCTCCACCACCGGCCCCACCGCCGGCTCCACCACCGGCCCCACCACCGGCCCCGGTGCCGCCGCCCGCCACGTCGCCGCAGCCGCCTGCGGCGACGGCCCCCGCTGCGCCGGCGCTGTGCGCGGACGGCAAGGACAACGACGGGGACGGCAAGATCGACCTGGGTGACGTCGGATGCGCGACAGCGCTCGACAACGACGAGACAGATGCGGCTGCGGTGCTGGGATCATCGGTCGCCGGTACGTCGCTGCTGAGCCCGTTCCCCGTGGTGCGCCTGAGTGGAAGGATCATCAAGAGTGGTGTGGTCGTCACGCTGCTGACCGTCCGCGCGCCCTCCCAGTCGCGGATCCAGATCACGTGCCGTGGCCCGCTCGGCTCCTGCCCGCGCCCGAGGTATACGCGCATCAGCACGAGGCCGTTGACACGGCTCCGTTCGTTCGAGCGCCGCATGCGTGCCGGCACGCGCCTGCGGATCTTCGTCACGAAGCCGGGACAGCTGGGCAAGTACACGCGCTTCACGATCCGGGCCAGGAACGCGCCGGCGCGGGTGGACGCCTGCTCGCGGCCGGACAACACGTCGATCGTCTGCCCGTAGCCTCCTGAGCAGCCACACCGCGGCCGCCTGCCAGAATGGCCCGCACATGGCCCGGCGTCTCCTCATCCTCGGCTCGACCGGGTCGATCGGCACGCAGGCGCTCGATATCGTCGCGCGTGACCCCGAACTCGAGCTCGTCGGCCTCAGCGCCGAGCGCTCGTCGGACGCGCTGATCGCGCAGGCGCGGGAGTTCGGCGTCAGCCGGATCGCGCTCGCCGATGCCGACGCGGGCGCCCGCGCGGCCGAGGCCTGGACCGGCGGCGAGGTGCTGATCGGCGCGGAGGGCCTCGTCCGGCTCGTGCTGGAATCGGGTGCCGATCTCGTCCTCAACGCGCTCGTGGGGTCGGCCGGTCTGGGCCCGACGGTTGCGACGCTGGGGGAGGGGATCGACCTCGCGCTCGCCAACAAGGAGTCGCTCGTCGTCGGCGGCGAACTCGTCATGGCGCTCGCCGAGGCGACCGGGTCGCAGATCCTGCCCGTCGACTCCGAGCATTCCGCGCTGCACCAGCTGATCGCCGGCGAGGGGGCGGGTGGGATCGGGTCGATCGAGAAGCTTGTGCTGACGGCGTCGGGCGGGCCTTTCCGTGGACGCACGCGCGGCGAGCTCGCCGAGGTCAGCATCCAGGACGCGCTCGCCCACCCGACGTGGGACATGGGCGGCAAGATCACGATCGACTCGGCCACGCTCATGAACAAGGGCCTCGAGGTCATCGAGGCGCATCACCTGTTCGCGATCGGCTACGAGCGCATCGACGTCGTCGTGCACCCCCAGTCGATCGTCCACAGCATGATCACGCTCTGTGACGGCGCCGCGCTCGCGCACCTCGGCCACCCGGACATGCGGGTGCCGATCTCCTACGCGCTGCACCATCCCGACCGCGTCGACGTGCCGGTGCGCGCGCTGGACCTCGCCGAAGTCGGCGCGCTGACATTCGAGCCCGTCGATCACGAGGCGTTCCCGGCCCTCGGTCTCGCGCGCGCCGCGGCGATCGCGGGCGGCACCGCCCCGTGCGTGCTCAACGCCGCCAACGAGGTCGCCGTGCACGCGTTCCTCTCCGAGAGGCTCAGCTTTCTGGGGATCCCGGCGGTTATCGAGGGCACGCTCGAGCGCCTGCCGGCAGCGCCCGTAAGGGCCTTCGAATCGCTCTACGAGGCCGACCGCGAGGCCCGCGCCATCGCCGCGGAGCTCGTCGAAGCGTGGTCGCAGCGACTCATACACTGAAACCGTGAGTTATCTGCTGGCCTTCGCGGGATTCGCCGCGCTGATCATCCTGCACGAGCTGGGTCACTTCGCCGCGGCCAAGGCAGTCGGCATGCGCGTCGAGCGCTTCGCGCTCTTCTTCCCGCCGCTGCTCGCCAGATGGCGCCCGAAGAACTCCGAGACCGAGTACGGCATCGGGGCGATCCCGCTCGGCGGCTACGTGAAGATCACGGGCATGAACCCGGAGGAGGAGGTTCCTGCCGAGGTCGCCCATCGCGCCTACTTCCGTCAGCCGGTATGGAAGCGCGTCGTCGTCATCGCGGCTGGCCCGATCGTGAACATCGTGCTCGCGTTCCTCATCCTCTGGGTGTTGTTCCTGTCCGAGGGCAAGCCCGTGCCGGGCGTGGGTGTGCTGGAGACGCAGGCTCCGCCGGCCAGCCAGGTGCTCAAGGAGGGCGACCTGATCGTGTCGGTCGACGGCGTCAAGGGACACGAACCGGGGCTGACCGAGGCCGAGATCGACCGGCGCGCGGCCGCGCTGCGCAGCGCGATCGGCCGCCATCGCTGTGCGGACACGCCGGCCGACGGCTGCCGCGCCGCAGAGCCCGCCAGGGTCGTCATCCAGCGCCAGGGGCGCACGCTGACGCTGCCGATCACGCCGCGTTACGACGCGACCTCCAAGCGGATGCTCGTCGGGTTCGCGTTCGGCCTGCGGGAGGACCTTTCGGTCGCGGGCGCCGCGCGACAGAGCGTCACCGGGATGTGGCGCATCACGACGATCACGGTCGAGAACATCGTGAAGATCTTCTACGACAGCAAGGCCCGCGACGAGGTCTCCGGCGTCGTCGGCTCCTACGAGGCGACGCGCCAGTCGATCGAGTTCGACACCGTCCGCGCGGTCACGATCCTCGCGCTGATCTCCCTGTCGCTGGGCATCATCAACCTCTTTCCGTTCTTGCCGCTCGACGGTGGACACATCTTCTGGGCGGTCGCCGAGAAGGTGCGGGGGAAGGCGATCTCCGTGCGCGTCATGGAGCGCGCGTCGATCGTCGGCTTCATGCTCGTCCTCTTCCTCTTCTACGTCGGGTTGTCCAACGACATCGGGCGACTGACGAGCGGTGAGGGCTTCGGCGTGCGCTAGCCGGCTGTCGTAGTTGCCAGCGCAAGCGGTTGACCCTCCTTGATCGACGCAGTTCGTGCCGCACCCAGCTAGCTAGCCGGGTAGCTCTATGCGTTGCAGCACCATGAGCGCGAGCGCGTCGCCGGGGCGGACGTCCTCGCCGATCCCAAGCTCGCGGAACGTCGCCTGCACCGCCCCCAGGTAGTCGGCGTCCACGACGGCGCTGCCCTCTCGCAACGCCGTCCGCAGCCGTTCGCGCCCGTCGTCGCTGCCGCGGTAGGTCCAGACGCGCCCGCCGGCGCCGGGGACCGCGGCCGTCACGTCGATGCGGTCGTAGTTGCGCTCACGGGCGTCGAGCGCGACCAGCGTGACGTCGTCGACCGCGAGCAGCACCCCATCGATCGCGCTCCCGGGGTCCGCGACGATGTCGAGAAACGCGACGTACACGGCCGGCCGGCTGCCGTCCTCGAGCCGGCGATAGCTCTTGTAGCCGGGAATGTCAACGCGGTTGTCCATCGCCACGCCCCACGTGCGGCGGTAGCCGTCCAGTCGCGCCCGGCGCCCGGGGAGGGCGACCGCCAGCGACCCGTACCCGAAGACGAACTGCGGCGAGGCCGCCATCTACTCCGGCCAGAAGCCCTCGTGCATCTCGTGCTCGTCCTCCTGATCGGCCAGGCGCACCGAGCAGATCACGAGCTCGACGTCGTCGGGCCCCTCGTTCCAGACCGAGCGCACCGTCGCCGCGGCGACGCGCACGCAGGTCTGCGGCCCGACGTCGACGAGGTCGTCGCCGAGCTTGAACTGCAGCGTCCCGGAGATGACGAAGTACACCTCCTCCTGGGTCCGGTGCGAGTGACCGTAGCTGCCCTTGCCGCCCGTCTGCGGCGGCATGCGCCTGTACGTGAACGCGACCTGCTCCGCGCCAACTGCCTCCGTGAACATTCGCATCTCGCCGGGGTAGTCGCCGAGCACGTCGGCGACATCCGCGGCGGCCGTGATCGTGTAGTCGCTCATGGCGCCGACACTAGTGGACCCGTCCGGATCCACGAACCGCTGCGCACAGGTGATCGGGTACGGGCAGGCGCTCCGTAGAATCACCTACATGCCTTCAGCACGACAGATCATGGTCGGCGACGTCCCCGTCGGTGGCGGCGCCCCGGTCGCGGTGCAGACGATGACGAAGACCGAGACGGCGAACCTGCAGGCGACGATGGATCAGATCCATCGCGTCGCCGAGGCCGGCGCCGACATCGTGCGTGTGGCCGTTCCACGCGACCAGGACGTCGAGGCGCTCAAGCAGATCGTCGTGCAGTCGCCAATCCCGATCATCGCCGACATCCACTTCAACCACACGCTTGCGCTCAAGGCGATCGACGCGGGCGCCCACTGCATCCGACTGAACCCGGGCAATATCGGTGGCCCGGACAAGGTCGCCGAGGTCGTGGCAAGAGCGAAGGCCGCCGGCACGCCGATGCGGATCGGCGTCAACTCCGGGTCGCTGCCCAGGCACCTTCATGCGCTCGAGCGCGACAACCCGGTCGAGGCTCTGACCACGGCCGCCACCGAGTTCGTCGAGCTCATGCATCGCCTCGACTTTCATGACTTCAAGGTCTCGATCAAGTCGACGAACGTGCCCAACACGATCGCGTCCAATCGCCTACTCAGCGCGAAGATCGACCACCCGCTGCACCTCGGCATCACCGAGGCCGGCACGAAGTGGTCGGGCAGCCTGAAGTCGGCCGTCGGCCTCGGGACGCTGCTCGCCGACGGCATCGGCGACACGATCCGCATCAGCCTCTCGACGTTTCACGCCGAGGAGGAGGTCAAGGTCGCCTGGGAGATCCTCAAGGCGCTGCAGCTACGCGAGCGCGGCCCGGTCCTGATCGCCTGCCCGACGTGCGGGCGCCTGCAGTTCGACATGGACACCGTCGTCACCGAGATCGAGCGGCGGCTGGAGGCCTACGCGGACCCGATCGAGGTCGCCGTCCTCGGCTGCGCCGTCAACGGCATCGGCGAGGCATCGCACGCGGACTTCGGAATCACCGGCGCCAAGGACGAGGGCCTCATCTTCAGCCGCGGCAAGCCGCTTCGCAAGGTCAGGACAGAAGAGCTCGTTGACGTCCTGTTCGAGGAGATCGACAAGTACTCGACGTCGAAGAAGATCGTCGTCGACGA
This sequence comes from Solirubrobacteraceae bacterium, assembly GCA_035536715.1. Lineage (GTDB taxonomy): Bacteria > Actinomycetota > Thermoleophilia > Solirubrobacterales > Solirubrobacteraceae > CADCVQ01. The sequence goes on along the minus strand of DATLNO010000165.1, from coordinate 11,775 downwards.
GCGCGCCGCCGCCGAGGGCGCGGCCTGGCTGGAGCGCAACGAGGATGCCACGGCGATGACGCCGGAGCGCCTCGCCGCGCTCGAGGCCGCGGAGTCCGCCGCCAGCGGCGGCGGCGACGACGTCCTGGCCGCGCTTGCGGAGGACGTGTCCCCGGTCGCCGGGCGGCGCTTCACCCGCGCCCCGGTCTGATTCAGCTTCCGTCTGCGCTGAGCGACGCCGACCCGATCGTCACGCCGTCGGGCAGGAGGAACACCGCGCGCCAGTCGCCGGCCACGGGTGCCGGGGCGATCGCCGTGGTGTTGAAGTAGCCGAAGAAGTCGACTGGCACCGGGTCGCCCACGGGAGCGAACGGCAACGAGTTGTCCTTCGGCTTCCACTGCAGCTGCACGGTGTCAGCGGCGCCGTTGGGGCGGAAGCGCGCCTGTCCCCACAACGCGAACACCGGGAATGTCGTTGCCTCGTCGACACCGATGAGCGTCGCCACGAACGGGAACGAGTAGGCGTAGGCCGCGGGCTTGGGCTGGCCGCGCTCGAACAGCAGGCCCGACTGGTAGGTGAACCAGTAGCCCTTGGAGCCCCTCGCACGCTTGGCCACCGGCGCGACATCCCTGAGCAGGAACTGCGCCTGCGAGGCGATCCGCGGGTTCGACCAGGCGAGGAACTCGCCGACCGTGTTGTACTTCGCCTGCAGCGCCGGGAGGACGCCCGAGAACGGGTCCGGCGGGTTGGTCTCGAAGCCGTACTCGGTCATGAACAGCGACAGCCCGGGCGCGACGGCGTTCGTCTTGGCCGACATCTCGTCCAGGAGTGACCCCAGCTCTGCGATGTTCGCCATCGTCACCGCGTCAGGATGCGGGTCGCGCTGCGTCGGCGGCAGGTTCTTCGTGTACGGATGGTGGGCGTATCCGCTGGCCTGCAGCGGTCCCCTGGCGAGATCGCCGCACTTGCGCGCCGACGCGGCCGCACCGGTGTACGGGTTGCCGTCGGGCTGGATGCAGAAGACCTCACGCAGGAACTGCTTGGGTCGCATCGGCGACTTGCCGGTCTTCGCGTCGTTGCCCAGGGGCGCGGTCTCACCGAGCAGGATGATGCTGTTGTCGGTGCGGTGTCCAGCGGCGACGAGACCCTGGTAGCCGGCCTGATGCAGCTTGCGGAAGATCGCCGGCGAGGCAGGCACGACCTGGCCGCCGCGCGTCTCCCACTGCGGTGAGAGCCAGCCGCCCTGGTTGGGCTCGTTCCACAGCGACCACATGTTCACCCGCGGCAGGGTTCCGCGAGACCCGTTCTCGTCGCGGTAGTTGCCGGCGAAGCGCTTGCCGACGGCCGTCACGAAGAGCTTGAACTCGCGCGCGTTGGGCTTGAAGGTCGACTGCAGAGCGGTCGAGCCCTTCGGCTTCTTGGCGTGCGCCCACTTGGGGCCGGGGCCGGTGATGTTGAAGTAGACGCGGATGCCGCGGTCGGTGGCGGCGCGCACGAGGTTGTCGTAGCGGTCCCAGTTGCGGATCGGATAGGTGCCGGGGTTGGCCGCCTTGAAGCGCTTGTTCTGGCGCCGCGCTGCATCGATCGCACGCTGGACGGCCTTTGCGCTCTTGCCCTTCTTGCTGGCCTTGAGGTTCGCGAGGTCGGTCTTCGTGAACTTCGCGAACTCGGCGACGGTCTTCCAGAGGACCGTGACGCGGACCGTGTCGACACCCAGCGACTTCATCTGGGTCAGCGTCCTTGCGGCGGTGGAATCGTCGCGATAGACGAGCAGGTCGTCGTCCATCATGATCGACTGCTGCGTCGGGCTCGCCTGTGCTGCGGCCGGCGCGAGCAGAGCCCCAAGGACGAGCGCGAGAACGATCGAGCGAATGCTGGGCGACATGGAGCTCCTACAGATGTGGGGTTGTGGAACGCGCGAGCGGGACGACCGGAGCCGTCCCGCTCATACAACACAGCCAGTGTTGCGGAAGTAGCGCGAGCCCTGGCCGTTCAGCTGGTCTGGGCGCTGAAGCGCTGAGCGATCTCTGACCAGTTGACCGTGTTCCACCACGCCTTCAGGTAATCGGGGCGCTTGTTCTGGTACTTCAAGTAGTAGGCGTGCTCCCAGACGTCGTTTCCGAGCAGCGGGACCTGCCCGCTCGAGATCGGGTTGTCCTGGTTGGCGGTGCTCGTGACGGCGAGCGCGCCGCCGTCGAGGACCAGCCAGGCCCAGCCGGAGCCGAACTGCCCGGCGCCCGCGGCCTCGAACTTGCTCTTGAAGTCGTCGAAGGAGCCGAAGGCCTCGTCGATCGCGGCGCCGAGGTCACCGTCGGGCGCGCCGCCGCAGTCCGGGCCCATCGCGGGCCAGAACAGCGAGTGGTTCAAATGGCCGCCGCCGTGGTTGCGAACAGCGGTGCGCTTCTCCTCGGGGATCGAATCGAGGTCGGCGATGATCTCGTCGATTGGTCGATCGGCGTGCTCGGTTCCCTCCAGCGCCGCATTGAGCTTGTCGACGTACGCCTGATGATGCTTGTCGTGATGAATGCTCATCGTCTGCGCATCGATGTGCGGCTCGAGCGCTTCGGGGGCGTACGGCAGGGGCGGAACCTCGAATGCCATAAAGCTGTTCTCCTCTGTTCGGCGGACTCGCCCCGGACTCTACCCGCGTAGGCTTCCCCACCACGTGACGCGCCTCTCACAACTCCTGCTCCCGACCGAGCGCGAACCGCCCGCCGACGCCGAGGCGGTCTCGCACAAGCTCATGGTCCGCGCGGGCCTCGTGCGCCAGATCGGCACGGGGTTGTGGTCGTGGTTGCCCGCGGGATGGCGCCTGCACCAGAACGTCGTGCAGATCATCCGCGAGGAGATCAACGCCATCGGCGGCCAGGAGATGCTGATGCCGGTCCTGCAGCCGGCCGACCCCTGGCGCAAGACGGGCCGCTACGACATCGACGAGCTGTTCAAGCTCAAGGACCGCAAGGGCGCCGACATGGTCCTCGCGATGACGCACGAGGAGTGCATCACGACCCATGTCGCCCAGGTCGTGCGCTCCTACCGCGACCTGCCGTTCAGCGTCTACCACTTCCAGGTCAAGGAGCGCGACGAGCCGCGGCCGCGGGCTGGGGTTCTGCGCACGCGCGAGTTCATCATGAAGGACGCCTACACGTTCGATCGCGACGAGGCCGGACTGCAGGCCGCCTACGACGCGTACGCGGGCGCCTACGAGCGGATCTTCGCGCGTACGGGCCTGGAGTGGTACAGCGTCGAGTCCGACGTCGGGATGATGGGCGGGTCGGGCGCGCACGAGTACATGGCGCCCTGCAGCGCCGGCGAGAACGAGGTCGCGCTGGCGCCGGGCTACGCCGCCAACGTGGAGGTCGCAAGCGCCGAACCGCAGGCCGTCGACCTGCCGGACCCGATGCCGGCACCGGAGTCCGTCCACACGCCGGGGGCGACGACGGTTGCGGCGGTCTCCGGGCTGCTCGACGTTCCCGCCGGCGGGCTGCTGAAGTCCCTGCCGATCGTGATCGACGACGAGCGCGGCTTCGTAGTCCTCGTCGTGCGGGGCGATCATCGCGTCAACGAGATCAAGCTCACGAACGCGCTGGGCGCGCCGTGGCGCGCGGCGTCGGAGGACGAGATCGCCGAGCGGCTCGGCCCGCCGGGCTTCATCGGGCCGGTCGGCGCCGACGCGACCGTGCTGCTCGACGACGGCGTCGATGCCGAACGTGGCTACGTCGCGGGCGCCAACGAGGGGGACCACCACCTGCGCGGCGTCAAGCCGGGGCGCGACTTCGAGTTCGAGCGCGTCGACTGTCGAACAGTGGAGGCCGGCGACACCGTGGGCGGTCACTCGATCACGATCGAGCCTGCGATCGAGGTGGGCAACATCTTCCAGCTCGGCACCCGCTACAGCGAGCCGCTCGGAGCCACCTTCCTCGACGAGGACGGCGTGGCGCGCCCGATCGTGATGGGCTCCTACGGCATCGGTCCTGCTCGAATCGTCGCGGCTGCCGTCGAGCAGTTCGCCGACGACAAGGGGATCTCCTGGCCGCGCGCGCTCGCGCCGTGGGACGTCGAGATCGTCGCGCTCGGAAAGCCTGGCAGCGATGAGCTCGCCGCTGCGGAGGGCCTGTACCGCGACCTGCAGGCGATCGGGCTTGACGTGCTTCTCGACGACCGGCACGCCGGCCCGGGCGCGAAGTTCGCCGATGCGGAGCTGCTCGGCGTCCCGCTGCGGCTGACGGTCGGGCGGCGCTCGCTGGAGTCCGGCCGCGCCGAGGCCCAGCAGCGTCGCGGCCTGAAGGACATCGAGGGCGGCATCCCGCTGGAGGGCGCGGCCGAGGCCGTGGTCGAACTGTGGCGGACGCTCCCGTAACCGGCGCCGCCGAGCGGGCTCGGCTGACATTCCGGCGCCTGGCCGGACTGGACCGGTCCGGTCCGCCGCCACCACAGACGCGCAAGGACCAGCCCTGGAACGTCTGGACGATCCCGAACATCATCGGCTTCGTCCGGCTCGCGCTGATCCCGTTGTTCCTCGTGCTCGCGCTGAGCTCAGACAGCGGCACCGATGCGCTGCCCGCGGTCCTCTTCGCGGTCATCTCCTGGAGCGACTACCTCGACGGGATCGCGGCGCGCGTCACCGGCCAGTACAGCCGCTTCGGCGCCCTGCTGGACCCGTTCGTCGATCGGCTCCTCGTCGTCTCCGGGCTTGTCGTCTGCTGGAACTTCGAGCTGCTGCCACGCTGGGCGATCGCGGTGCTCGTCGCGCGCGAGCTGCTGTTGCTCGTGCTCGGCCAGCTCGCCGTGCGGCGCGGCCTGGAGGTGACGATCAACTGGCCCGGACGGCTGGCCGTATGGCCGACGATGTCGGCGATCTTCTTTGCGCTCGTGGGCTTGTCGGCGCTTGCCGAGGTGCTGCTCTACATCGGGCTGGCGCTCGCCTACTTCGCGGTCGCGCTCTACGTGCGCGACGCGAGGGCGCAGCTACGCGGCGCCGACTGAAACCGTCTGCGTCTCGGTCTGCATGGCCCGCGCCAGCTCGCGCTGGGCAGCGAGCTGGCTCGTGATCGCGCTCCAGCGGCCGAGCCGGTTGCGCAGGGTCGCGGCCGACGGCAGCTCCGGCCGGCCGGCCGCGTGGCGCTCATAGGCCAGCACGGTCGGGATCTCGCCGAGCTCCTCGACGACGCTGCGCAGCGCCGTCCAACAGGACTCCTCGGTCCAGCGCCGCTTGCGTCGTCGCGCGGGGGCCGAGAGTGGCTGCATGCCGGCCGCGTTGAGCGCGTGGGCCCAGCCACCCATGCGGTTGAGGACGGTCGGCAGGCTCGGGTAGTTCAGAGCGCGTGCGTGCGCGGCGTACTCCTTGGCACTCGGCACCCGTCCGACGCGGGTGGCGACGGACGTCAGCGCGAGGATGATGTCGCGGTCGCTGTAGGTCTGGACCCGCCGCGCCCCGGCCATGCTCGCCTTGCGGGCGGCACGGTCCACATCGGTCGCGAAGCGGTCGATCGTGCTGCGGCAGGCGGCGGCCTGCAGGCCCAGCTTGTCGGCTGCGCTGCGCGGCTGCTCACCCGTACGCCACAGCGCGAGCAGCTCGTCGACACGATCTTCGGCCTGCACCTCGGCGCGGCGGCGCCGGGCGTCGGTGATGCTCTGCGGGTCGGGACCGCCGTGGGCGCGCAGAATCTGTCGCACGCGCTCGCGCGAGACGCCGAATCGCAGCGCGATCTCGTCGAGGCTCCAGCCCTGCTTGCGCTGCGCCTGCATCTGCCGGACGCGCTGCAGCGAGCCCGGCACGAGCGCACAGTCGTCGCAGGCGGCAGGGTCGAGCGCCGTGGGGAGGGGGACATGGCGCGGCATACGCAGCTTCGGTGACGACATCAACAGATTCTTAGGCTAGCCTAAACACGCATGGAGTTGCTGAGAGAGAGACTATTCCGTCCCGCGGGTCGAACGGAGATCGATCCCGGGCTACCTCGCTGAGAGTCTCAAGCTCAGCTTGAAGGCAAGACCTGCGCTGGTATGCTCGGCGGACCCGCGCACCGGCCCGTTTCAGCAGAGGAGACCGACCTTGATGGATACCTTTCCCGACCTCGGCTCACTTTCCGATCAGGAGCTGAAGGAGCTCATTCAGCAGCTGACCGACGAAGAGGTCGAGGTGTCCTACCGCCGCCGCATCCTGCATGGCAAGATCGACATCCTGCGCGCCGAGCTTGTCAACAGGCTGCGCAAGAAGCACGAAACCGGCGAGGACGTCATTTCCGGGGCCGACGTCCAGCGGCTGACGGACATCCTCGCGGGGCGTAACACGCAGGAGTAATGGCGCACCATTGCCCCGAATGTGGGTTCGTCAACGCAGAGGGCGCCAACTATTGCCAGAAGTGCGGTGCGTTTGTCGGGACCCCAGAGCCCTCGCGGGACGAGGTCACGGCGACCTACCGGATCGACGAGACCGGTGAGCTCGTTCCCGTCGAGCTCGAGGACGTTGTCGCCCATGGCGCCGCGCTGGTCATTCGCGCCGGCGGCGGCCGCGTCGGCGAGAGCTTCGCGCTCGCAGGCGAGAAGATGCCGATCGGCCGACGGCCGGACAGCGCCGTCTTCCTCGACGACGTGACGGTGTCCCGCGATCACGCGCTGATCGTGCGCCGCGGCGGCGACTGGCACCTCGACGATCTCGGCTCGCTGAACGGCACGTACGTCAACCGGCACCGCATCGAGAGCCACCGCCTCGAGGACGGCGACGAGCTGCAGGTCGGCAAGTACAAACTCACCTTCCTTTCACGCTGATGGCCACCACGAACGACGCCACCGAACGCGCGGCCGACGTCGCGGCAGCCGACGAGGGTCCGCCGCAGAAGTCGATGACGATCGGGGCCGTCTGCAAGGGCCTGGCGCAGGAGTTCCCGGACATCTCGATCTCGAAGATCCGCTACCTCGAGGATCAGAAGCTGCTCAATCCGCGCCGCACCGCCGGCGGCTATCGCCTGTACTCGGCGTCCGACGTCGTCCGCCTGCGCACGATCTTGCGCCTGCAGCGCGACGAGTTCCTGCCGCTCCGGGTCATCCGTCAAGAGCTCGCGTCGGGTCGCGCGGCAGACGGCGAGGGGGCCGTCGCGGCGACGGTGCAGTCGGTCGCCGGCAAGCGCAAGCGGCGCGCGAGCGTGTCGGTGGCAGATGACGGCGCGATGTATCCGCTCTCCGACGTGCTCGAGGAGACGCGCGCCGCCCCCGAGCTCGTGCGCGAGCTCGAGGATTACGGGGTCATCAAGGGCGAGCTGCGCGCGGGCGTGCATTACTACGACGAGACCGAGCGCGAGATCATCGCCGCGGTGACCGAGCTCGCGCGCTACGGCGTCGGCGGTCGCAACCTGCGCGTCTTTCGCTCCTCGGCCGATCGCGAGGCGGCGCTGCTGCAGCAGATCCTCGCCCCGGCTCTGCGCTCGCGCAATCCCGAGCGCCGCAAGGAGGCGCTCGAGGCGCTCGAGAACCTCGCCGCCGTGGCTTCGCACCTCAAGCACCTGCTGCTGATCCGCGACCTGCGCAAGATCGCCGGATGACGGTCGCCGGCGAGCCGTCGCTGGCGAGCTACATCCGCTCGATCCCTGACTTCCCCAAGCCCGGGATCGTCTTTCGCGACATCACGCCGTTGCTCGCAAGCCCGCAGGGTCTCGGCGCGTCGCTGGCTGCGCTCACCGCGCTCACGGGCCACCTGAAGCCCGACATCGTCATCGGCGCGGAGGCGCGCGGTTTCCTATTCGGCCCGGCGCTCGCGCACAGCCTCGGAGCGGGCTTCGCGCTCGCGCGCAAGCCGGGCTCGCTGCCGCACACGACGATCCGCCACGAGTACGCGCTCGAGTACGGCACGAGCGTGCTCGAACTGCACGATGACGCGATCACCGAGGGCGCTCGCGTGCTCGTCCACGACGACCTGCTGGCGACCGGCGGGACGGCGCGCGCGCTGTGCTCGCTCGTCGAGCAGCTCGGTGGCGAGGTCGTCGGCTGCGCGTTCCTGATCGAGCTGGGCTTCCTGCCGGGTCGCGAGGTGCTCGCGGAGTACGACGTGCACGCGCTGATCCGGTACGACGAGGAGTAGGCCCGCGGGTGCCGGCGGTCCGCCGCTCGCGGACGCTGCGCGCGACACCGGACGAGGTCTGGGCGATCGTGGCCGACCCGTACCACCTGCCGCGCTGGTGGCCGCGGGTGACGCGAGTGGAGGGCGTCGAGGATCACGCCTTCACGCAGGTGCTGACGACGCCGAAGGGGGTGCCGGTGCGCGCAGACTTCCACGTCGTCGAGTCGTCTGCCCCGGCCGTGCGTCGCTGGTCGCAGCAGCTCGTCAACACGCCCTTTGAGCGCGTGCTCGCCGAGTCGGAGGTCGAGGTGCGCCTCGAGCCCGACGGCGACGCCGCGACGTGCGTCGTCCTGTCGCTCGTCCAGCGGCTCAACGGCATCGCGATGCTCGGCTCGTTCACGGTCCGCAAGGCGGGCCGGCGCCAGCTCGACGACGCGCTGAACGGCCTCGAGGCGCTCGTGTCAGCGCGCTGACGCTGTCGGGGATCAGGCTAAGGCGTGGTGGTCGTCTGCGTCTGCTGCTGTTGCTGCGCCTTGGCCGCAGTGACCATGCGCGCGATGAGCACCACTGCGCCCGGCTTCGCCGGCTTGTCGGCGGTCTCGCGCGTCAGAAGGACCGCGCCGTAGGCCGGGGTCTCGGGCGACAGGTCGCTGACGGTCTGCAGCTTGCCGTCGTTGCCGACCTTCGTGTCCGGGAAGCCGAGGAACTGCTTCTTCTCGTCGGACGTGTACAGCCAGATCCCGTAGGCCGAGTTCTTGCGGCTCGCCGGGAGGCCTGTGGCCGTCAGCGCGAAGCGGTACTGGTTGTTGTCGGGAAAGACGACGATCGCGACCTGACCCTTGGCACCGGATTTCACGCCCTGGGGCGGCGCCAGGGAGCCCTGAGCCACGACGCTGAACTTGTCGCCGGTGGGCGTCGTCTGGACGTTCGCCGGTGTCGTCGCGGTCGCGGTCGTCGTCGTGGCCGCGGTGGAGGGGGATTCGCCGCCGTCGCCGAGCTTCAGCGCCAGGATGACGGCGATGCCGACGATCACGCCGACGCCGCCGAGCAGCAGCTTCGTGCCCAGCTGCGAGCTCTTCTTGACCTGCTCCTGACGGGCGGTGCGCCGGTCGAGGGCGTCGAACGCCTCGGCGACCTCCTCGCGCTCGGCCGGAATGTCGGGCAGCGAGTCGCCGCCGAGCGGGGCGAGCGCTGTCGCGGCGGCGCGGCCCCAGGAGCGCCCGGGGGCCGAGCCCTCGAGGTACTCCCGCGTGGCCGCGCGCTGTGACGCGGTCTGCTGACCGAGCAGATAGTCGGCGACCTCGTCGCGGCGCTCGCTCTCGATGTCGCCGGGATCAGGACCGATGGCGGCGACCGCTCCGCGAGCGCGGGCGCGGATCTTCGACGGCTCGCTCTTCAGCAGCGCAGCGATGTCCTCGTAGGACTTGCCCTGGCGCAGCAGGAGCTGCAGGACCGCGCGCTGCTCGTCGGTGAGGCTGTCGACGGAGGCCATCGTTGGCGCAACCCTAGTGGGTCTCGCCGGTTTCGCGCCGGAGCCGCTGACGCGCCTGCGGCGCGCGAGCCACTAGCCTCTCGCCACCCGTGGACCACGATCCTTTCGCGCGCAGCCAGGGCTTCGACGCCCACTACGGCCTCGAGGTCCTCGAGGTCACCGAGGAGCTCGTCCGCGCCCAGGTGGCCGTCCGCGACGAGCTGCGCCAGCCGTTCGGCCTCGTCCACGGCGGCGTGTTGACGGCGCTCTCGGAGACGATGGCGTCGCTGGGAACGCTCGCCGTCGTCGTCCCACAGGGCAACGCCGCGATGGGCCAGTCGAACAGCACCTCGTTCCTGCGTCCCATCACCGAGGGCACGATCCATGCGGTGGCCACGCGGCGCCATCGTGGCACGACGACCTGGATCTGGGACGTCGAGATCACCGACGATGCCGGCCGGTTGTGCGCGCTGACCCGGATGACGATCGCCGTGCGTCCGATGCCGGGTGGTGGTTGACGGCGGTCGTCTCTCCGGAGAGGGCGGGAGGGCGCCGGCGCCTGCGAACAGCAGCATCGAGGGGATGTGGTCGGGCCGTCCGCGAGGGCCATCCGCAGGGTCGTGTCGCGTGAAGGGGCGCTATTCGCACCGCGCGCGTCAGGATCGGCGTGCGGGGCGCGCTGGGTGCGGATCGTGTCGCGCGGAGGGGCGCCATGCGCACCTCATGCGACACGACCGCCCCTGCGACAGCTGCGTCGGCCCGATCGACACCCCAAGCCCGCCCGGATCACCGACCACGCGCGGGTCTACCCCCCGAACCGGTTCGTGATCGGGACCCGCCGGTCGCGCCCGAAGGCCCGCGTCGTGATCTTGATCCCCGGAGGCTGCTGGCGGCGCTTGTACTCCGCGCGGTCGACGAGCCCGATGACGCGGTCGATGTCGTCGGCCGGCAGTCCCAGGGCGACGAGCTGCTCGCGACCGAGGTCGTGCTCGACGTACCCCTCGAGGATCGCGTCGAGGATCTCGTAGGCGGGCAGCGAGTCGTCGTCGCGCTGGTCGGCGCGCAGCTCGGCTGACGGTGCCCGCGTGAAGAGCTCGGGCGGTACCAGCCCACCGCCGGCACGCGTGTTGCGCCGGCGCGTCAGCTTGTAGACGAGGAGCTTGGGCACGTCTTTGATCACGGCGAACCCGCCGGCGCTGTCGCCGTAGAGCGTCGAGTAGCCGACGGACATCTCGGACTTGTTGCCGGTCGTCAGCACGAGCCAGCCGAACTTGTTGGACAGCGCCATGAGCAGGTTCCCGCGGATGCGCGCCTGCAGGTTCTCCTCGGTGAGATCGGTCGCGCGTCCCGCGAAGATGTCGCTCAGCGCCTGTTCGAAGGCCTCCATCATCGGCTCGATCGGGATCTCGAGCAGCTCGCAGCCGAGGTTCTCGGCGAGCCGCAGCGCGTCGCCGCGCGTTCCCTCCGAGGAGTACGGCGACGGCATCGTCACGCACGTGACGCGGTCGGCCCCGAGCGCGTCGACGGCAATCAACGCGACGAGCGTCGAGTCGATCCCGCCGCTCAGGCCCAGCACGACGTGCTCGAAGCCGTTCTTGCGTGCGTAGTCGCGCGTGCCGAGCACGAGCGCTCCATAGACCTCCTCGACGGCCTGCGGCGGCGTCTGCACGGTCGGCTGCAGCGCCTGCACGTCGGCCGAGCGACCGACGGTGAAGGAGCCGAGCTGGTCGACCCTGCCGCGAGCGGCCGCCGCCGGCGCGCGCCGGCGCGTGGCGCGCAGGCGCGCCGAGCCGACCGTGACGGGATCGATCTCCGCGAGCAAGAGCGTCTCCTCGAACTGCGGTGCGCGGGCGAGGACCGTGCCCTCGTGGTCGATGACGGCCGAGCGGCCATCGAACACGAGCTCGTCCTGGCCGCCGACGAGCGCGCAGAAGGCGACGGCGACGAGGTCGTCACGGGCACGCTGCTGGAGCATCCGTTCGCGCCGCTCGCCCTTGCCGGCGTCGTATGGAGACGCCGACAGGTTCACGATCACGCGGGCTCCGGACAGCGCCTCGTCGCAGAGCGGCTGTCCCGGCTGCCAGATGTCCTCGCAGATCGTCAGGCCCACCGTGACGCCGTCGACCTCGATGGTGGCCCCGCGCTCGCCCGGCTGGAAGTAGCGCAGCTCGTCGAAGACACCGTAGTTGGGAAGGTGCAGCTTGCGGTAGTTGGCCACGATCGCGCCGTCGGCGAGCACCGCCGCCGAATTGTGGACGTCCTCGGCGCGCT
>DATLNO010000164.1:0-25965 GCA_035536715.1 Solirubrobacteraceae bacterium | reverse complement strand
CCCGGCTCGACCGTTCACGACCCGGTCAACCAGGTCATCTCCACCGAGGAGCTGCACTCGCTCGTGGGCTGCCTGTCGACCGCCCTGTCGGAGCTCGAGTCGCGCGTGCTGGCGCTCTACCTCGACGGCCGCCCGTACGAGGAGGTCGCGACGCGCCTGGGCTGCGACGCCAAGACCGTCGACAACGCGCTGCAGCGCGTCAAGCGCAAGGTCGGCCTGCACCTCGTGCAGCGCAGCGTCCTGAACTGAGCAGGCGTCGCGTCCTGGGCGGGGCGGCCTTATAGCATCGGAGTCGTGAACATGATCGCCATCTCCACGCTGGGCATCGTCCTGATCGTCCTCGCGGTCGTCGTCCTGCTGCTTGCCACCGGCGGCTATGTAGCCGCGACCCGGCGCGCCAAGTCAGACGAGGGCGCGCTGCACAGCGAGCTCGCCCGGGCCGAGCGCGAGCTCGCGAAGGCCCACGCCGGTGACAAGGGCTGGGACCCGGCGCTGCTCGCATCCGCCGCGCAGTTCGCGGCAACCGAGCGCTTCGGCGACGCGACCGTCGGAGATCCGCTGCTCGTGCAGGTCCTCGACCGGCCCGGCACCGACGCCGACCAGGCCGTGTTCCTCGTCAAGACCGCAGACGGCGGCGAGCACCGGATGACGCTCGGCCGCGCCGGCGGCGTGTGGGGACCGGCGTAGTCCCCAGGCCCGGCTTAGCCTGAATCGCAGGCTTAGCCAGGCGTGACGTTCAGCAGGTCGACCGCGAATACCAGCGTCGCGTTGGGGCCGATCGAGCCCTGTCCGGAAGCGCCGTAGGCGAGATCCGGAGGAATCGTCAGCAGCCGCCGGCCGCCGACCTTCATCCCCGGAACACCCTGGTCCCAGCCCGGGATGACGGCACCGGTGCCGAGGACGAACGGAAACGGCTGACCGCTGTCCCACGAGGCGTCGAACTGCTCGCCGTCCTGGAACAGCACGCCGACGTAGTGGACGACGACGTTGTCGCCGGCCTTCGCCGCCGCGCCCTTGCCGACGACGATGTCCTTCGTGACGAGCTTCGTCGGTTCCTTGCCGGACTGCTTGGGGATCTCCGGCTTGCTCGCGACGTCGGTCGAGATCCCGCTCTTCTTGCCGCCGCCCGCCGCCGTGGTGCCGCCCGTGGCACTGGTCGTCGTCTCGTCCGCAGTGGTCTCGGCAGGGGTCGTCTCGGTCGCAGTCGCCGGCACGGCGGCCGGCAGGTCGGTCTCGTCGTCGCTGTCGCCGCACGCGCCGAGGCCGATGGCGGCCGTGGCGAGCAACGCGATGGCGCGGGAGCGCAAGGTCAGTACCCGACCTTCACGAGGTCGACGACGAAGACGAGCGTCTCGTTGGACGCGATCGGCCCGACACCGCGATCGCCGTAGCCCAGGGACGGCGGGATGATCAGCGTCCGACGGCCGCCGACCTTCATGCCGGTCACCCCCATGTCCCAGCCCTTGATGACACGGCCGCCGTCGAGCGGGAAGTCGAACGCCTGGCCGCGGTCCCACGAGGAGTCGAACTGCTTGCCGTTCGACCACGACACGCCCACATAGTGGACGTGGACCTGCTGGCCGGGCTTCGCGACGTCGCCTTCGCCGACGACGACGTCGTCGGTGATCAGCTCGGTGGGTGGCTCACCCGTGGGCGCGGGGACCTCGGGCTTCGTGGTGAGGTCGTCTGAGATCTCAAGGTTGGTCATGGCCACAGCCTAGTGTCGTGAGGCGGACACCAGAGAGGCCGCGCATGTTGCGCGGCGTCAGTCGTCGCGGGGACGGATCGGCCGAAAGTCGCCGAAGGTCCAGTGCACGTTGTAGCCGAGCGCGGTCCCGGCCGGGCTCGCATGCATTGCGGGCAGCACGACGGTCCGCATGAGCTCCTCGACGATGCCCGAGCGCAGCTCCGGATCCTCGATCTCCGGCAGGTACTCCTCCTGGTTGGACGGCACGAGCAGCGTGTCGATCGTCTCCTGGTCTGCGATCTCGTAGGTCTGCGTCGTCACCTCGCCGGCGAAGTGGCCACGCAGCGCATCGCCGATCTCGGGGCCCGTGTGCGGGCGCGGCAGGATCCGTCGTCCCGCCCGGTCGTCGTCGGTCAGTGGGACGCGGCCATCGGCGGCCCGTTTGACGGCGGCCGCGACGGCATCGCGCTGCACCTGCGTCGCGGGCACGGCGGTGCCCTGCAACAGCGCCTTCCAGTGCGCCCGCACCGCGCGGTTGGGATCGTGGAAGAGGACCGCGTAGGGGCCGGCGATACCGAGGTCGGGCGCGTTCCACAGCAGTCGCCCACCGGGAGCGGTGACCGCTGCAAGGCCCTCCGCGACCCGCCGCACGGCCTTCGGCGGGATGAGGTGAAACACCATGCTCGACATCACGACGTCCATCTGCACGCCGCCGGTCACCTCGAGCAGTGGGCGAAAGCGCCCGTCGTCACCCACGAGCGAGTGGCAGCGCGTCCACGAGCTGTCGCGCACGACGTCGTAGCCGTACGCGAACCAGCTCGATGGGATGTCTGCGAGATGCAGCTCGAGTGCCACGCCGGCGCGCTCGAGGCGCTGCTCGAGGCCCGTCTCGCGCGTCGCCTTGAGCAGCTCGATCGCCGCCAGCGCCGTGCCCGTTCCGTAGTCCAGTACGCGCAATACCGAGCCCGACGGCAGATCCTGGAGGCGTCGCTCGAGCACCGCCATCGCCTGCGACAGCAGCAGGCTCGTCGCCGCCGAGGACCACAGCCGCGGGTGGCGCAGGTCGCCGCGCTCGTAGAGCAGCTCGTGCAGGCCGCGGCCGTCACGGCGGTTGACGTGGCCCTCCGGCTGCCAGGTGTCGTGGCGCGGGCCGTCGCCGTCGTAGCCGGGGATCAGCTCGTGCTCCTCGGCGCTGCCGTCGAGCAGGTGGTTGAGGCTGACGGCGACGAAGGGCCGCGTCGTTGGGTAGCGGCGCTCGCCGGTGGCGGCCTGACGCAGGCCGGCGCTGCGCAGCGCCGCGATGAACGCTCTGCGCTCGACGGGGTACTGGCGTGAATAGCCGTGGTAGGCGTCGAAAGCGATGCTGTGCAGCGCGCCCTGGTGGCGGGCGGCGACCTGTGGGGCGACGCAGTGCGCCTCGAGCACGATCAGACCGTGGCGCGCGACGTGCGGCGCCCAGCGCGCGAGGTGCGCAGCGAGGTCGGCCTCGACGTCGGCGGGATCGAGCGCGTGGCCGTCCTCGGAGAGGTAGGCCCCGCTCGACAGACCGGCCGCGGTGGCCGGCGCGTGGGCGCCGCCGTAGCCGCGGTCGTGATCGACGAACGCGTGCACGTGCAGCCCCTCGTCGATCGCGAGGCCGTGGGTGGCGAGGTCGTCGCGCAGCGTGTCGGGATCCGAGACGTCCCCGTGCAGCACGATCGACGGCGCGCCGGTCGCCGTGAGCGTCGCCCGGGCACGCTGCAGCGCGGCCGCGCTGAAGTCGGCGCCGACCAGCGTAAGCGGGTGCTCGCCGAGATGGCGCCCGCGCAGCGTGCGGTCGCGCACGAGCGCGTCGATACGGGCGAGCCAGCTCGCGTCGCCGCAGCCGGTGTCGAGCACGAAGCGCGGCTGCCCGGACAGCGGCGTTCGGTTGAAGACGTCGGCGATGGCGCGGTCGGCGTCGCCGAAGTAGCGGCCGTGCGCGGCGGTGCTGGCGCGGATGTTCAGCTCGCGATGGACGTGCCATTCGCGACCGTCGTCGGGGCCGCCGCGGGCGCCGCTGATCGCACCGGAGTAAAGCGCTGGGAGATGGCCGAACATCGGCAGATAGGAGCCGACAAGGCCGAGGTGCACCACGAAGTCGAGCGCGACGGCGCCATCCTCGGTCCAGCTGCCGTCGTCGCCGAGCCAGCCGAGCGCGCGCAGCAGCCGGCCGGCGAGCTCGCCCGCCTCGCCGGTGGGCAGCGCCGGTCCGTCGGCGCCCTGGTCCAAACCGCCGCTCGCATCGAGCCACAGCAGGGCGGGGGAGGCCAGCGCGCCGTCGAGATGGGCGACGACGTCGTCGCGTAGCTGCCCGTCGAGGTCGTCGAGCTGCCAGCGGGCCTCGGCGTCGTCGACGAGAGCTGTGAACAGCGCGAGGCGCTTGCGGTTCCACGGGCGCTGCCAGGCATCGGGCTCCGTGTCGAGGAACGTCGCCAGGTACTCGCCGAGCGCGAGATAGGCGTCATGGTGACAGGCGACGGAGCGGCCGGCCGGCGTCCAGTCGATCGTCGTGCTCTCGGGCGCGAGCTCCGGACCACGCGCGATCCACCCTGCCTGGGCGAGCGACCGCAGCCCGACGCGCAGGTGTGGAAAGCCGGTGGCGGTGAGGCCGGGGCAGAGGCGATCCAGCGGCTCGGCGCGCGCCAGCGACGGCGCGAGCAGGTCGATCGCGTTGATCCCGCGCAGCGTCGTGGCCAGCACCATTCCGTCCTGGAACAGAAACGCCAACCGCCGCAGGGCATCCCTGCCGATGCTGCGATTCGTCAACCGCACGCGCGTATCCTGCCCGATCTGCTCTGCGCGTGGGCGCGCACGCGCCATCCGGTCGCCAGCCTCCGCCGCGCCTGCCCGCCCGCCTAGCTCAACTGGCAGGCCACTTCACTTGTCATGAAGAGGCTCTCGGTTCGAGTCCGACGGCGGGCTAAGCGCGATCGCGACCCGGAAATCCATCCACGAACAGGCGTAGAGGCGACGCGAAATCGTCGCGCCGCCTCCAGCGTGTGCCTGCGTGTCAGACGCCCTCCCACATGCACGTGGGAGAGGTGCGCTTAGAGAACGTCGACGTTGATAACGACGCACTGAGCGTTCACGAGCACGTAACCGGCCTTGCACTTCTGCGTGGTCGTCGTTCCGCCGCCGCCGCCGCCGGTGTTACATGAGTTCGTGCTCTTCTGGCAGTTCTTGGGGCCACCACCACCACCAGCATAGGCTGCCGGGACGGCGGCCGCGCCGCCTAGAGCCAGTGCGCCGGTGGAAAGAATGGCCACAGCAGTCTTGCTCATCTTCATGATAACTCCCCTGATCGTTTTTGACTTCGTTTCACCAACTCGAGCATGACGCCCGCCCCCAGCGAACTGTCGGACGCCCGCTTCCAACGAACTGTCGGTGTCTTGGTCGAAGGTGAAAATACCCCCCCGGGCGTGGGCAAAACTGCAATCAAACTTTTTCCGACTTTTCCCCTTCCGAGGAGCCGCTGGACGCGCGCAAATCCCCACGGAGGGCGTGGAAATGCGCCGCTGTCGAGCGTCCGGCAGTCCCCTCGCCGGAAATCGAGGCCTGCGGCCGGCGGCGGGGCGGGCGGCCCTCGAACGCTTTCGTCCCGCGCCGTGGATGGTGCCCGAACGCTCCCCTCACCCCAGGCGTCTCGTCGCACGGCGGGAGTGTCTTGTCGGCGTTTCAGCCGGGCCCGTCCCACACCGGCTCGCCGCTGCATCGCAGCGAGCTCTGGTCGAGGACCGGACGTCGGCCTCGGGGAGCGCGGCTACCTCACGCGGTACTCCTCCATCTTCCCGGCACGTGGCTTGAGCTTCGCGTTGCCGTTGAAGGTCACTGTGGCACGCACGCGACTGCCCGCGGGCAGCCGCAGGTGTACGAGCGTGGCGGCGCGGCAGGGCTCGGCCGATACCGGCCTGATGACGAATACGGTCGTCGGTGGCCGCATCGTCGCTCGTCCGCCGCGTAGCGTGCCACACCGCGGGGCGCTAGCCTCCGCCGTGGCAGCCTGCCCGCCTAGCTCAACTGGCAGAGCACTTCACTTGTAATGAAGAGGTTTTCGGTTCGAGTCCGAAGGCGGGCTTCGCCCCCAGCTGGTGTCTGTCACCACGAGCCTTCCGCTCTCCGTGACGAGGTAGCCGATACGTCGCCGGACGAACAGCGTCACCACCGAGTGCGTGATTTCACTCGCCGGTCGCTTGTGACATAAACCGACACGTCGCTGCACCCGAGCTTTGCCCGACCCTACAGTTGGTCTCAGAGGGCTTCGCTTGTCCGCGCTCGCCTGGCTGCTGACCCGCGCCCACGGTAGGAAGGGGCATGGCCAGTCCAGTCCCGACAGTACCTACCGCTGCACAAACTGCGGCTATGACCTGACGGTCGCGTCGGACGGCATCTGCCGCCATGCCCGAGCTGCTCCAGCGGCGAGTGGAAGGTGCAGAGCGGCCGAG
Source organism: Solirubrobacteraceae bacterium (assembly GCA_035536715.1). Lineage (GTDB taxonomy): Bacteria > Actinomycetota > Thermoleophilia > Solirubrobacterales > Solirubrobacteraceae > CADCVQ01. The sequence continues at coordinate 19,815 of DATLNO010000164.1, read as the reverse complement.
ACAGCGTCGACGACCCGTACCCGGGCGCCTGGGGCCTCGCGATCGCCGTCGCGGCGCCTTCAGTGCGTCGCGTCACCCGCCGGCCCGAACGCTACCTGCGTCCGCCGGCCCACGTCGACCGGGCGCACCTCAACGTCGGCGCCGGCGGCCGTTCCTCCCGCGCCCTCCGGCGCCGGCACCACGTCGAGGCCCTCGAGCATCGTGAAGAAGGCCCGGCCGTAAGGGGTGTGGCGCACGCGCCCGCGGACGGCATCCCAGTCGACCTGCTCGCGTAGGGCGCGCGCCATCTTCAGCAGCGCGGCATAGTCGAGGTAGTGCTCGTTGAGCGTCTGCAGGCGCAGGGCGAACATGTCCTCCAGGCGCAGCACGTTCATCGCCACCGAGGTGACGGTCAGCTCCTCTCCGCGCGCGATCACCTCGTCCGTCACCTCGCCCTCGACCGTGATGAAGATGAGGTCGACGAGGACGTCCCCGTCCCAGGCCTTCAGCAGCCACTCCTCCGGCGGGCGCTCGGGCCGCATGCCGGCCTCGACGAGCAGCGCGAGCGCGCGCTCGGCGTCGGCCGGGCGGACCATCAGGTCGAGGTCGTTGGTGACCTCAGGGCCGCCGCGCGCCCACGCGGCAAGGCTGCCGCCGACGAGAAACGGGATCTCCGCCTCGCGCAGCAACGCGACGCTCTTGCGCAGCGTCGCGAGGATCGGGCCGAAGCGCTCTTCGTCGTCGGGCATGGCAGTGCTGTTACCCGCCCGGCCAGAAGGGGAAAGCATCCTCACCATGTCGATGACAGAGTGTCGATGACAGAGCAGCCGCCGCGCCCAGCACGGATCGCCGCCGTCGGCGACCTGCACTGCCGCGAGTCGCAGCGCGACCAGATCGTGGCGGCGTTCGCGCAGATCGGCAGCGAGGTCGACGTGATCCTCCTCGCGGGTGACCTGACGACGCACGGCGAGCCCGAGCAGGCGCTGATCCTCGCGGACGCGTGTCGCCCGCTCGACACGCCCGTGCTGACGGTGCTGGGCAACCACGACTGGCACTCCAATCGCCGCGACGACGTCGTCGAGGTGCTGCTCGACGCCGGCATCGTCGTGCTCGACCGCGACCACGCGATCCTCGACATCGGCGAGATCGAGCTCGGCGTCGTCGGCCTGAAGGGCTTCGTCGGCGGCTTCGACGGCAACACCATCCCGGACTTCGGCGAGCCGTTGCTGCGCAGGGTCTACGACGAGACCTCGGCTGACGTCGACGCGCTCGATGCTGGCCTGCGCGCGATCGCGGCCTGCGAGCTTCGGCTCGTGCTGCTGCACTACGCGCCGACGACCGGCACCCTCATCGGGGAGCCGCGGGAGATCTGGGCGTTTCTCGGCAGCGATCGCCTCGCAGCGCCGATTCTCGCCCACCGCCCGCACGTCGTGATGCACGGGCACGCGCATGCGGGCACCTTCGAGGGCGCGATCGGCGATGTTCCGGTCTACAACGTCTCCGCACCGGTGATCGGAGGCGACTTCTGCGTCTTCGAGCTCACCGGCGCCGGCGCGACGACCGCCGCTGTCCATTAACCGGCGGAATCCGCGGACGAACAAGCGGTCGTGTCGCGTCAGGGGGTGGCTACCGCACCTCCCGCGACAAGACCGGGGCTCCGGGCTGTCCTCATCGACGCCATTGCGCCAGCGCATGCGCCCCACACCGCAATGGCGCAGGCCCGCCCGTGCTCACTCGGCGGAGCCGGGCACGGTGCCGACGTGCTCGAGCGTGCCCTGCCCATTGCTCGACGCGACGTGCTCGTACGGCGGCAGGTCCGGATCCGGCGGCGCGTTGAGCCGCCGCTCGAGCTCGCCCATGACGACCCCGAAGACGAGGTGGCGCCAGGTCGCCTGGGCGAACGCCCGTCGGCTGCCCGCCAGGCGGGGAAGATCGTCACGCGCCGGATGAAGGCGATCGACCGCGATCGTCAGCGGCCACGTCGTCACATGCTCGATCAGCGCGACGATCGGGCCGCGGCTCCACGACGGCAGCGGCATCCGCGTCGCCACATGGGAATAGGCGGCGCCCATGAGCGCGCCGTTGCCGAGATGGATCGCCGCTCCGACGAGCGGCCACGCGGGCCCGCGGGTCACGAGCTTGCCGAGCAGCTCGCTGTCGTCGTGGGCCACGCCGAAGACCGGCTTGTCGAGCGGTTGCTGGGCGAGCCACACCCCGGCGGCGACGGCACCGGCGAAGGCACCGCGAACGGTCTTGGCGCGATCGATGACCATGACGCCGCACGGACTGTAACGCTCGTCACAACGGCGGGTAGTCCTCGGCATGGATCGCAGCCGACTCTTGGCGCGCGCACAGGGGCGCGGCGTCAACCCGCTCGTCTACTGGGCGGCTCGCGCCATCCTGCAGCCGATCTTCCTCGTGTACTTCCGCATGAAGCGGATCGGCATGGAGCACATCCCCAAGGACGGGGCGCTCATCATCGCCTCCAACCACCGGTCGTTCATGGACCCGTGGGTGATCGGCATGATGCTGCGCCGGCCGATCTACTACGTCGCGAAGTCCGAGCTCTTTCACAACCGCTTCATCGCCTGGCTGCTGAGCTCGCTGGGCGCTTTCCCGCTCGACCGCGGCAACGGCGACCATGACGCGATGGACGCAGCGCGCCGGATCCTCGAGCGCGGCGACATCGTCGTCATCTTCCCCGAGGGCACGCGAACCCGCCCGGGCGCGCTCGGCACGCCCAAGCGCGGCGTCGGCCGGCTCGCGCTGCAGACCGGCGCCCCGATCGTCCCGGTCGCGCTGATCGGCACCGAGGCGATCCGCAACGGCTGGCGCATCCGCCCGCACCAGGTCCGCATTCGCGCCGGGCGGCCGCTGCGCTTCCCGCAGGTGGATTCGCCGTCGCCGACGCTCGCGCGCGCCGTGACCGACCGTATCTGGCCGTGCATCGAGTTGCAGTGGGAATGGCTCGGCGGCACCCCCGCGCTGCGCCGCGCGGCGATCATCGGCGCCGGCTCGTGGGGCACCGGCCTCGCGGTCGCGTTCGCACGCGCCGGCCTCGACGTGGAGCTTGGCTGCCGCACCGAGCAGCAGGCCGTACGCCTGCATCGCACGCGCGTCAACGAGCACTACCTGCCGAGCATCCGCCTGCCCGAAAAGGTCCGCGTGACGGCTGCCGCCGAGCTTGCCCTCGACCGCGCCGACCTCGTCTGCTTCGCGGTCCCGGCGGCAGCGCTGCCCGCGGCGGTCAGGGCCCACGCTCACGCGATCTGTCCCTCCGCCGGCGCGCTCGTGCTCTGCAAGGGGCTGGTCGCCCCGCACGGCGCGCTTCCGAGCGCGTTCGTCGCCAAGCGCGTCGATGCGCGCGCCGTCGCCTGCATCGGTGGCCCCAGCCACGCCGCCGACGCGCTCGACAGCGGCGCATCGCTCGTCATCGGCTGCGCCGACCCGATCTACGCCACGCAGATCGCGCGTCTCCTCAAGGACGCCGGCTTCGACACGACCACGACGGCCGACGTCGCCGGGGTCGAGCTCGCCGGAACGGCGAAGAACGCGGCCGCGCTTGCCGCCGCCGCAGCGGGCGTGTCCGGTCCCAACGCCGCCGGCGCAGCGGCCGGCAAGATCTTCGCCGAGGTCGACGCGTTCTCGCGCCACTGCGGCGGGCACCCCGAGACGTTCGCGGGCCTCGCCGGCGCCGGGGATCTGGTGGCAACCGTCGTCGCAGAGGGCAGCCGCAACCGCCGGGCGGGCGAGCTGCTCGGCCAAGGCGTGTCGGCTGAGAACATCGGCGACCGGCTCGGGCAGTCCAGCGAGGCGATGGACGGTGTGGCCCTGCTGGCGCAGACGCTGCGCCGCGAGGGCGTGCCATCACCGACCCTCGACCGCCTCGCCGCGCTTGTCGACGGCAGCATCGACGCTGATCAGTTCACGGCCTCTGTCACGGGCCCACGCGGACGTTTCCGACGTAATGGTGCCACCACGCCACCGCTTGCGGCGGCCGGATCTGGCGCCACCGATCGGAGCTCGGCTCAGGGGTAGGCTCCGTGCACCGTGGACCGTCCCGACAAGGCTCGTCTCGATGCGGAGTTCTCAGAGCTCTACAAGGCGCATCTGCGCGACGTCTACAGCTACGCGTATTACCGAATCGGCAACCACCACGACGCCGAGGACCTGACCGAGCAGACGTTCCTGCAGGCGTACCGCCATTTCGAACGCGCGCAGGCGGAATCCGACGGACGGCCGTTGCGGCCATGGCTCATTCGCATCGCACACAACCTCGCCGCCAACCTCTACCGCGATCGCTCGCGCCGGCCGCAGACGCCGATCGACGACACGACGGTGCTCAGCGCCATGCACACCACCGAGGATCTGGTCGAGGGTCGCGATGAGCTCGCGCGGATCATCGCGGGCATCCAGGAGCTGCCCGACGAACGTCGCGAGGCGCTCATCATGCGCTTCGCCCTCGGTATGGACAATCGCGAGATCGCACGGGCGATGGGCAAGACCGACGGCGCGACGAAGGTCCTCCTGCACCGCGCCATCAAACAGCTCGAAGGCATCGTGACGCCGGTATGACAGCGCGTCTTGGCTTGACGGGCGCCGGTGGCTGCGCGGATGGCGGGTCCTCGCGATGAGCCCTGAGATGGCCGGCAACATGGACATCGAGCAGATGCTGCGCCGCGCGTTGGCGCCGGTCGACCCGCCAGAACGTCTCGAGACGCGCCTGGAAACGACGCTGCAGGAGCTCACCGATGCCGCCGTCGACGAGCTCGAAGGCTGGGAGCTGTCCGCCATGCGCGACCCGCGCAACTGGGTGCGCCCGGTCGTCGCGACCGCTGTCGGCGCGTCGGCCGGCACAGCACTCGTGGTCCTGCGCGTGCGCCAGGAGCGGCGCAAGCGCGCGGCCCAGTCGCGAAACCCGCTGGACCTCGCGCAGCGCACGCTCAAAGCGGCGGCCGGCGAGGCGCGCAAGCTCGCGCGCAAGGACTGATCCGCGCGTCCGGGCGCGGCGTATTCTCGATACATGTCACGCCTGCGCAAACACGCTGATCCCAGCCCCACCGAGCTGCGCGACCTCGCCGACGAGGACCTCATGCAGCTTGTCCGTCGCGGCGAGGCCGATGCCTTCGAGGTCGTCTACGAGCGCCACTCCAGCGCCGCCTTCTCCCTCGCCTACCGGATGTGCGGGTCGCGCGCGGCCGCCGAGGACGTCGTGCAGGAGGCCTTCCTGTCGCTGTGGCGCAGCGGCGCCCGCTACGACCGCGCCCGCGGATCGGTCCGCACGTGGGTGCTCGGCATCGTCCACAACCGCGCGATCGACTCCCTGCGCCGCTCGGTCGTCCACGATCGCCGCCGCGCCAGTGACGAGGGCATCGAGGAGCGCTTCGAGGCCCGCGAGCGCACCGAGGTGGAGGTCGCCCGGCTCGACGAGGCCGAGGAAATCCGCCACGCGCTGACGACGCTGCCGGCCGAGCAGAGCCGCGTCATCGAGCTCGCCTATTTCGGCGGCTTCACGCAGACCGAGATTGCGTCCATGTTGGACACGCCCATCGGTACCGTGAAAGGCAGGATGAGGCTTGGACTTGAGAAGATGCGCGCGCAGCTCGGTGGCCTCCGCGAGGTGATGTCATGACGAGCTTCGACACGTGTCCGCGGGTGGATGATGCGGGCAGCTACGTCCTGCGCGCGATGCCTGACGGCGAGTGGGAGCGCTACAGCGCCCACGTCGCCGACTGCCAGGTCTGCGCCGGCAAGGTCTCCGAGCTCGCCTTCGTCTCCAGCGCGCTGCTCAACGCCGTTCCGCAGCTGACCGCGCCCGACGCGATCCGCTCGCGCGTGATGTCCGTGGTGCGGGCAGAGTCCGAGCTGTTGCTCGCGGCCGGGCCGATGGCCGACCGCCCGATCGTACGCGAGCCCACGCGTCGCTTCAGCCTGCTGCGCCTGCGGCCATGGCCCGCGACGGTGCTCGCCGCGTCCTTGCTGGTGCTCGGCATCGGCGGCGGTGCGCTGCTCGTCGGTGGTACGGACCCCGCGCCCGACCCGAAGACGATCGCCTGCGCCAGCGCGCCGAGCGGCGCGAGCTGCCAGATGCGCGTCAGCGGCGACGAGGCGAGGCTCGTCGTGGCCGGTCTGCCGGCGCCGCCGGAGGGTCGCATCTACCAGGTCTGGCTGGATCGCGACAACGGCACGGCGCCTGAGCCGACGGAGGCGCTGTTCTCAGTCCGCAAGGGGCGCGCGTCGGTCGCAGTGCCCGGCGATCTGTCCGGCGTCAAGCAGGTTCTCGTCACCGACGAGCCGCTTGGCGGCAGCGAGGTCCCGACGCGCCAGCCGGTCATCGCCGCGCGGATGGCCTGAACCACCCGCGCCAGAACGCGTCCTGGCCGGCCCGGGACGTGCGGCTGGTAGCGTGATTTGCCGTGGAAGCGTCGACCGCAACGACTTGTTACCGCCACTCCGATCGCGAGACCGGAGTGTCGTGCTCGTCGTGCGGGCGACCGATCTGCCCGGACTGCATGACGCCGACGCCGGTCGGCATGCGCTGCCCGGAATGCTCGCGCCAGAAGACGAAGGTTCGCACGGCCGCGACGATCCGCCGCGATCCGACGCTGACCTACGCGCTGATCGCGATGAACGTCATCGCGTTCGTGGCGATGACGGCGGGTGGCGGCGGGGGGCTGACGAGCCGTGGCGGCGGCGAGGTCTACGCCAACGGCGCGCTGTTCGGCCCGGCCGTGGCCAACGGCGACTGGTGGCGGATCATCTCCGCCGGCTTCCTGCACGCCGGCATCCTGCACCTCGCCTTCAACATGTACTTCCTCTACTTCCTCGGGAACCTGATGGAGCCCGAGATCGGCAAGCTGCGCTTCGCGACCATCTACTTCGTGTCGCTGCTCGGCGGCTCCTTCGGCGCCCTGTTGCTCTCGCCCGATGCCGTGACGGTCGGTGCGTCCGGTGCGGTGTTCGGGATGATGGGCGCGGCGATCATCGCGATGCGCGCCCGCGGCATCGACCCGATGCAGTCGGGCCTGGGCATGACGCTCGTGCTAAACCTCGGCATCACGTTCCTGATCCCCGGCATCTCGATCGGCGGGCACATCGGCGGCCTCGTCGCCGGCGGCATCGTCGGCTACCTCATGTTCGAGATCGCTGATCGCCGCCGCAGCGCGCTGACGCCGGTGCTGGGCGCATGCATCGCGCTGGCGATCGTCCTGGCCGTGGCCTGCATCGCTCTCGCCGAGAGCGCCTCGCAGATCTGAGCCTGGTCGCGGCAGTAGTCTCCCGCGCCCCCAAGCGACAGGAGGCCACGTGACCGAAGCCAACGAGCACGCAGAGGAGATCGATCCCGACGAGACGGCCGACAACCTGCTCGAGCCGACGCCCGACTTCGGTGAGCAGGAAGAGGTCGCGCAGAAGCAGGAGTGGGAAGAGGACGCGCGCGAAGGCGGCGAGTAGGAGCCACTGCGCGCCAACCCTCGCCTACGACGGCATGAGCCCGTCGTACAGGGCCTGCGCCTGCTCGAGCATCCGCGCCGCGGAGAAGCGCTCGCGCACGTCGGCAGCGGCCGCTGCGCCGAGCCGGTCGCGCACCGCCGGGTCGGCGCGCAGTTCGGCGAGGGCGCGGGCGAGTGCGCCCGGATCGGCTGGTTTCACGAGCCGGCCGGTGACGCCGTCGGTGAGGATCTCCGGCAACCCGCCGTGGTCGGCGGCGACGACGCAACAGCCGGCCGCCGCCGCCTCCAGCGCCGAGTTGGGCAGCGGATCGGGCTGCGTCGAGGGGACGGCGACGATGTCGGCCGCGCCGTAGATGTTCTCGACATCGGGGCGAAAGCCGGCGAAGCGCACGCGGTCGGCGACACCGAGCGAGCGCGCGAGTTCGTGTAGGTCGGCCAGGCGCGACTCTCCGCCCCGCCACGGGTCGCCGGCGATCAGGGCGATCGTGTCGTCGGCGCCCTGCGCGAGGGCGCGGATCAGGACGTCCTGGCCCTTCCACGAAGAGATCCGGCCGAGGATCGCGACGACGAAAGCGTCGGCGGGCAGGTTCAGCGCCGTGCGCGCCGTGCTACGCCTGGCGCGCCGGGGCGCGAGCGCGAGCCCGTCGTGCAGGACGTGTGCCTTGGGCGTCGGTCCGAGCTGCGCGCGGGTCGCCTGCGAAACGCACGGCAGGGCGTCGGCGCTCAGCAACAGCCGCCGGTAGCCGGGCCAGAAGCGCTCGAAGCCCGTGTAGATCTCGCGCATATGCCACACATGGGGCACCCGCGCGGTTCGCGCCGCCGCCGCGCCGCCGAGCGTCACCGACGTGTTCGTGTGGATGAGGCTGACGTCGCGCGCCCGTACCAGGCGCGATAGGCCGCCGGCATCGCGCGCGACCGCGCCGGTGGTCGCTGCCAGGCCGCGCGCCGACATCGAGGCGCGGCGCAGCACCGCGAGCGGGCGCACGAGCACCTCGACTCCTGCGTCCTGCAGGTCGCGGCGCAGGGCGCCATCCATGGCCAGCACGACGAGCGGGCGGTAGCGCGTCGGATCAAGCCCGCGCGCCAGCAGCGCGAGCTGGCGGTCGGCGCCGTAGCGCCCCGCCGACGAGTGCAGGAACAGAACCGTGCGCGGACCGGTCACGGAGACGGGCTGGTGAGCACTACAGCTCCACGACCAGCGCCTCGGCCGGCGCCTGCGGCGCGCGGTCGGGATGCAGGATGTGCGCGAGCAACTCGAGGCCGTCGACAAGCCGCGGTCCGGGGCGCGAGAAGTAGGCCGACGCGTTGACGGCGACGACGTGGTCGGCCCCGAGCTCGCGCAGCTTGTCGCCGAACTCCTCCTCGGCCTCGACGAGGGCCCGCGCCGCGTCGTAGCCGCAGGGCATGACGATCACGACCTCGGGCTGCGCGGCGGCGACCTCCTCCCACGTCGCCTGGCGCGACGGCTCGCCCGCGAAGCCGAGCACGTCCTCGCCACCGGCCATCTCGATCATCTGCGGCGTCCAGTGCCCGGCGACGAAGACCGGGTCCATCCACTCCAGTGCGGCGACGCGCGGCCGCGGCGCGCCCCGCACCGCCAGTCGCACGACATCGGCGCGCCGGGCGGTGCGGGCGATGAGATCGAGCGCGGCGTCCTTCGATCCCGTCGCCTGCGCGATCGTGCGCACGTCGCCGACGGTCTCGCCGTACGTCGTGGGGTCAAGCGAGATGACGCACGGCGGCTCGGGCATGGACTGCGCCAGCGCCTGGACCTCGTCGACGGATACCGCGCACACATGGCAGAGCGCCTGCGTGACGATGAGATCGGGCTCGAGCTCGCGCACGAGCTCGTCGTCGAGCTCGTAGATGGACTCGCCTGCCGCGGTCCGCGCGCGGACGGCCGCGTCGATCTCGCCCGGGGCCAGGCCCGGCTCGAGCACGTCACGCGTGACTTGAGGGAGATCCTGCGCCTCATCGGGGTAGTCGCATTCGTGTGTCACGCCGACGACCTGATCGCCCAGCCCGAGGGCGAAGAGCAGCTCGGTAGCGTGTGGCACGAGGCTGACGATCCGCACGAGGAGAGCGTATGGCACGGCTGGACGATTCCGAGATCGACGAGCGGCTGGGGAGCATGCAATGGCACCGCGACGGGGACAGCATCGTGCGCGATGTCGAGTGCAAGGGCTTTCACTCCGCGATGGCGCTCGCGAACGCCGTCGCCGATGCCGCCAACGAGGCCAACCACCACCCGGACATCCTGGTCCACGACTACAAGCACGTTCGCCTCACGCTCTCGACGCACTCCGCCGCCGGGATCACCGAGAACGACTTCGCCCTCGCCGGGGCGATCGACGGCCTCGTCGCGGACACGTCCTGACGTTCCCCACGGCAATTCCGGCGCGGGCGACGCCCGCGCCCCTGCTACGGTTGGCCGCGCAGCGTCAATGAACGACGAACTTCCTCGAAGTCGCGGCCGACACCCTGGGCCCGGCGCCATCCGACCCACTTGATTGCGCTCCTTCTCAGCGCGGTCGTCGTGCTGATCTTCGCCAACGGCTTCTTCGTCGCGGCGGAGTTCGCGCTCGTGCGCGCGCGCCGCAGCCGGGTCGAGGAGCTCGTCGCGGACGGGGACCGCAAGGCGCGGCTCGTCCTCGCGCAGCTCGACGACCTCAGCGAGTACCTGTCGGCGTGTCAGTTCGGCATCACGCTCGCGTCGCTCGGCATCGGCTTCCTCGGCGAGCCCGCGATCGCGAAGCTCTTCGAGCCGATGCTCGAGGAGTTCGCGCACGCTGCGGCGGCCCCGATCGCGATCGCGATCGCCTACATCCTCGTTACGACCGGGCACATCACCGCCGGCGAGCAGGTGCCGAAGATCTACGCGATCGTCAACGCCGAGAAGGTCGCCCGTTGGATCGCGCGCCCGCTGAACGTCTTCAACACGGTGATGCGGCCGTTCATCCACCTGCTCAACAAGGCGTCGAGCGCGATGCTGCGCCCGCTCGGCATCAAGGGAGATCACGACTTCGAGGAGGGCTCAAGCCTCGAGGAGGTGCGCGCGATCATCGCACAGGCGCACGCCGGCGGGCACCTCGATCCGGGCGAGGCGGGCATGCTCACCGGCGTCTTTCACCTGCACGAGCAGCAGGCGCGCCAGGTCATGACGCCGATCCCGGCGGTCGTCACCGTGGACGTCTCCGAGGAGGTCGGAACGGCGCTGCGGCGCTGCATCTCGACGGGCCATACACGCATGCCGGTCACCGAGGACCACAACCCGGACAAGGTCCGCGGCGTCGTGCACTCCAACTCGCTGGCCCGGATCCTCATGGCCGAGGGTCCTGAGGCGTCGATCGAGGCGGCCGTCCGGCCGGTGGCGATCATGCCCGAGACCAAGCCGCTGGACGACCTGCTCGCCGACCTGCAGCGCAACCGCTCGACGATGGCCGTCGTCGTGGACGAGTACGGCCGCGTCGCCGGGATCGTCACCGTGGAGGACATCATCGAGGAGGTCGTCGGCGAGATCGACGACGAGACCGACCCCGCCGGCGGCGACGTGCGTCAGCTCGCCAACGGCGACTGGTACGTCCGCGGTCACGTCGCGATCACCGACCTCGCCGACTATGGCCTCTCGCTGCCCGTCGACTCCGACGCCTACAACTCGATCGGCGGCTTCGTGTTCGCTCGCCTCGGCCGCCTGCCCAAACGCGGCGACACGGTCAGGGCCAACGGCTATTCGATCCGCGTCGAATCGGTCCGCGAGAACCGAATCGAGGCCGTCCGCATCCGCGAGCGCCGCCGCGGGGAACCGGCCCGCGCCGACGAAACGGAAGACGACTGAGCCCGGACCACCGAGCTGAGCCGAAGTTGTGCGAGTTGGCGCAAGTTCGGACCCGCCGATGCGTTTGGAGAGAAGCACCCCCGCCCGTGGGACGGCGGAGGTCCGGCGAGCTGGAACCGGGGTGGGTCCACCTCGCAGGCGCAACACGACGGGCCCGCGTAACGCGGGCCCGTTGTGTGCTTCTGGGAGGAGGTGCGAGGTACTGTCGCGCCCGCGATGTTCAGGACCGAACCTGAACGCTCGCTAAAACACCCTGCTCGTGGCGCGTCAGCGCGCGTAGAACTCCGGCGGGTACAACCCATGGCGCGACTTGCGGCCCAGAATGCCCTCCGCGCAGAGGTCGCGCAGCGACTGTGGGACGTTCGCCCCGATCGCATCGCCGATCGCCACCGAGACGTCGAGGCCGATGTAGTCCAGCAACGCGATCGGACCCATCGGATGGGCCGCTCCGAGTTGCATGCACGTGTCGATCGAGGCCGGCGGCAGCCCCGTCTCCTCCATGAAGTCGACCGCGCTGAACAAGTACGGAAACAGCAGCCTGTTGACGACGAAGCCCGCCAGGTCCGGGACGTCGACCGGCTCCTTCTCGAGGTCCGTGCACAACGCCGTCGCGCGTTGGCGGGTCTCGTCGGTCGCCGCCTCCGGATATGCGAGTTCGACGAGCTTCATCCGCGGGACAGGGTTGAACACGTGCAGGCCGACGAACCGGTCCGCGTGCCCCGAGGCTTCCGCCAGTTCTGAGACCGACAGCGAGGACGTCGTCGTGCTGATGACGGCGTCGTCGGACGCCAGCTCCCCGAGCTTGGTCAGCAGTTCACTCTTCAACGCCGTGTCCTCGGAGATGGCCTCCACGAGGAACGTCGCCAGGCGCAGCGCGCCGAGGTCCGTCGTGACCGTCACATTGGACGGCTCGAAGTCCTCGCCGAGCCGCTCGCAGGCCTTTGCGATGGCCTTGGTCGCGCGCTCCGCCGAGGCGTCTGATCGTGCCCACAGCACATGTCCCGGTGTTCGGGTCGCGCAGGCCGCCAGGCCCGTCGCGATCGCGCCGCTTCCAGCGATTCCAAGCTTCTCTCCCATGGCCGCCCCTCCCGCGTTGACTCGCCAATCGGTCGAGTACCTTAGTCGGCATGAACGCACAGCAGGGTCGCGAGGTCGTCATCGTCGAAGCCGTACGCACGCCGATCGGCCGCGGCCACCCCGAGAAGGGCTATTACAAGGACACGCATCCGAACGAATTGCTCGGCCGGTGCTTCACGGAAGTCATCGCGCGCGCGGGCATCGACGCGGCCGAAGTCGAGGACGTCATCGCCGGCTGCGTGCAGCAGATCGGCGAGCAGAGCTTCAACGTCGCGCGCAACGCGTGGCTGCAGGCAGGACTGCCGATCGAGGCCGCCGCCACGACCGTCGACCGCCAGTGCGGCTCGGCTCAGCAGGCTGTCAACTTCGGCACCGCGCTGATCGCCGCAGGCGTCCACGACGTCGTCATCGGCTCCGGCGTCGAGCATCTCGGCCACATCCCGATGGGCGTGGCCTTCGGCTTCGTGGACACCGTCGGCACGCCGTTCCCGCCGGCGCTCATGGAGAAGCACAACCTCGTCCCGCAGGGCCTCAGCGCCGAGATGATTGCCGACAAATGGGAGATCCCGCGCTCCGAGCTCGACGAGCTGGCGGTGCGCTCGCACCGGCTCGCCCACCAGGCGACCGAGGAGGGGCGCTTCGAGCGCGAGATCGTCCCGTTTGCGACCAACGGCGACACGCGCTACGTCGACCAGGGAATCCGCCCGGACACGAACCTCGAGGCGCTCGCGCAGCTCAAGCCGGCGTTCAAGCCGGGCGGCAAGGTGACCGCGGGCACGTCGTCGCAGATCTCCGACGGGGCCGCGGCCGTGCTGCTCATGTCGCGAGAGAAGGCCGATGCGCTGGGCGTGAGGGCCCGCGCGCGGATCGTCGACCAGACGACCGTCGGCGTCGACCCGGTGCTCATGCTCACAGGGCCGATTCCGGCCACGCGCAAGCTGCTTGCGCGCAACGGGATGACGATCGGCGACATCGACCTGATCGAGGTCAACGAGGCCTTCGCGCCGGTCGTCGCCGCCTGGCGGCGTGAATTGGACCCGAACATGGACCGCGTCAACGTCAACGGCGGCGCGATGGCGCTGGGCCACCCGCTCGGCTCGACCGGTGCGCGGCTGCTGACGACGCTCCTGCACGAGCTCGAGCGCTCCGGCAAGGAGACGGGCCTCGTGACGATGTGCTGCGGCGGCGGGCTCGGGACCGGGACGCTGATCGAGCGCTTGTAGGGCGGGCGCGCTCACCCCCACGCCGCGCCACGCGCCAAAGATGAGGGGCGAACCCTCATGCGCTCCGGCCGGGGCCCGACGACGATGACGCGCATCGTCCGTCGACCTCAAAAAAGCTGTCTCACATGCCACGCGTCCAATCCGATCGAAGCCTCGGTCTCGCGCCGCCCTCATCGTGGGAGCGATCGCCCTGTTCATCTCGCTCAACGGCGATGCCTGGGCCGCGCGCGCTGCCGCGTCGCTGTCGAAGGGCTCGGTCAAGTCGGTGCGCATCGCCGACAGCACGATCCGCTCCGCTGATATCGCGACCGGCGGCGTCCGCGGCACTGACGTCAAGAACGGGACCCTGGGTCTGCTGGACCTCGACAAGACGCTGGCCGCGAAGATCGTCTCCGGCGGTCCGTCAGGTCCGGCCGGTCCCGCCGGTCCCGCCGGTCCGGCAGGTCCGGCAGGTCCGATCGGCCCTGCGGGGGCCCGGCGTCGCCGATGGAGCGATCACGACGGCGCGACTCGCCGACGACGCCGTGACGTCGGCGAAGGTCGCGCCCGACACGCTCACGAGCTCCGACGTCGCGACCGACGCGATCGGCAACGATGAGCTCGCGGCGGACGCGGTCGGTGGCGGCGAGGTCCTCTCCGAGAGTCTCGCCGGAGTCCACATCGCAGACCACACGTTCACCCGCCGCCGACTTCGGCAAGGCGTCGAGAACGGTCCAGTTCGACAGCTCGCAAGGGCCCGGCACCTGCGCGAACGTCGCCGTCAATGCGGGTCAATCGGTCGTCGGCGACGTTCTCGTCGCAACGCCCAGTTCCGCGTTCCCGGCCGGGATGGTGCACTCGACGGTGAAGGCGCCGCTGGCGAACTCCTTCTTCATCCGGGCCTGCAACGTCACAGGGGAACTGATCAAGCCCGACCCGACCTCGTTCTCCTGGGTCGTCCTCGACGCCTGACGGCGGCATGGTGCGGGCGGTGTGTCCAGCTCGTCGAGTACGAGCTGGGCCCCGTCCGCTCGCACGGCCTGACGACGAGTCGATAGACGGGTGGTGGCGCCCACCAGCGTCGTCACCCCTGTGGGGGGAAGCTGCGCGAACGGTTGCGCGCAGCGTGGCGCTCGCCCATGCTGGCCAACGCGCTGGCGCGCTGCCGGCGTCGCGCCGGACCAGATGGCCCAGGCCCATCGGCCGCGAAAAATGAGAGATCACCCCTCGGGCGCAGCGCGGCACGCCGCGAACAGTGCTCCCCATGCGTATGAGAGAGCTGTTAGAGAGGCGTCCAGACGCGCTTGGACGCCAGCTGACCACGGGTACTGAGCAAGCAAGCGTCCGTTGTCACTCTCAAGGAGGAGCTTCACCCCATGATCGGAATTCTGCTCGCCATCGTTCTCGCAGCCGTCGTCTACTGGGTCTGCCTCGTGCTCGGCCTGCCCGTGATCATCGCCATCATCGCCGCCGTGCTCGTGCTCGTCGGCGGGATCGGCACCGGCGGCTACGGCATCGGAGCCCGCGGTTCCGGAGGCCGTGGCTTCGGACGCCGCGGCATCTAGACCTGATCACCCGTCGCACGCGCGGCGGAGGACCACGATGCCCACTGTCGCAACGGAGCCCGGCCTGGTGGCCGGGCTCCGTGCTGTTGCGGTCCGGCCGCCGGTCGGAGGCCCACGTCCGCGCGCGGACTCACCGGTAACCCGCGGAGGTCCCGTTTCGCGATCGCTTGCGCCCGCTAGCCCCAGCGAAAGCCGGTCTGCGACGGTGCCGGCGCCAGTGGGCTGGTTGGCAGGCCGGGCTGCGGGTCCATCACGTGAAAGCCCGAAGGCGAGGTGTCGTTGGGCGTGTCGGGGTGGAAGATCGACGCGAGGTACTGGATCTGCCCGCGGCCGACGCCGAGCTCGAACTGACCGCCGCCGTAGGCGCCGATCCCGCGTTCCTCGCAGTAGTCGTAGGCGTCGAACAGCGGCTTGATGCCGCCCAGCCGCGACGGCTTGAGGTTGACCATTCGCGGCGCGAACGGCAGGCCCTCGATGTCGGCGATCGAGTGGATGTTGGCGTCCCACGTGATCCGATCACGGTGCTGTTCGAGCAGCGCATCGATCTCCGGCGTGAGCTTGGGATCCTCGATCCAGGCGTTGGGAAATGCCCCGATGACGCGCGTGTAGAGCAGCGGGTCGGCGGGCTGGTCGACCGCCGTGCCCTCGTACAGGCCCTTGAAGTCGACGGAGTCCACGGCGTCGGTCGCGACGAGGCTGACAAGCAGCTCGTCGTCCCAGGAGACCGTCGGGTCGAGTTTGAAGCGCAGCGTCGGGTAGCGCTCGAGGCGCCTCGTCACAGGCTCGAGCGTCGGCGGCTCGCCGAGCCGCAGCGAAACGACGAACGTCACCGGCTGCGGCTCGCGGCCGAGCACCTCGTGCAGCGGCTCGCCCGCCTGGCGCAGCGCGAGATCGAGCGCGGCGGACTCGTAGGCCCAGACGCGGTACAGCTGTGAGACCGCGCGCTGCGGCGGCTCGGGAAACAGCTGCAGACCCGCGAGGTGCTCGGCGAACGTCCGCACCGTCCAGTCTCCGGCGAGGTCCAGGATCGGCCCGGCCTTCTGGGCGATCTCGTGGTCGACGGCGTCGTAGACGACGTCCTCGCCGAGGCCCTCCTCGCCGTCGCCGCGCAGGTGGATGATCGTCGACTTGCGCTCGAAGTCGCTGGAGACGTTCTGGACCAGTCCCTCGAGGTCGTAGCCCTTGATGTAAACGGGCAGGTCGGTGACGAGGTCGTAGGTGCTCATGCTTTCGACATTACTGGGGCAGCCTCCCGGGGTGCTCCCGCTCGCAGCCGAACGCGGCTTCTCCTTCGCAGACCCCTACGCGATCGGCCTCGCCTTCGCCGGCGTCGCCGTCTTCGCGGCCGTCGGCGCGCTGTCGCACCAGCACGAGCGCGCGTTCTCGGCGAGCCTCATCTACCTCGGGCTGGGGATTGCGGCGGCGACGATCATCGACCTGCTCGGTGCGCGCTGGATCGATCCGCTCGAGGACGCGACGCTGATCGAGCATCTCGCCGAGTTCGCGGTCATCGTGGCGCTCTTCGGCACTGGGCTGAAGCTCGAGCGCGCATTGGACCGGCGCATGTGGGGCTCCGTGGCACGCCTGCTCGGGATCGTGATGCCGCTGACGATCGCTGCGGTCGCGTTGTTCGGCAACGCGGTGATGGGGCTGTCGCTCGGCGCGGCGATCATCCTCGGCGCGGCGCTCGCGCCGACGGATCCGGTGCTCGCCGGCGACGTCGGCGTCGGCCCGCCGGGCGAGGAGGAGGAGCGCGAGCCGAACTTCGCGCTCACGGCCGAGGCCGGGCTGAACGACGGCCTGGCGTTTCCGTTCGTCTTCCTCGGGGCGTTCGTGGCGGCCGAGGGCGGAACGGGCTGGATACGGGAGTGGCTGGCCGCCGACGTCCTGTACGCGGTGCTCGTGGGGACGGCGCTCGGTGCCGGGGGCGGCTACCTCATCGCGGCGAGCATCCTGCAACTGCGCGAGCGGCGGCTGATGATCGCCGCGCTCGACGGCTGGGTCGCCGTCGCCGCCGTCCTGCTCGTCTACGGGCTCACCGAGATCGCGGGTGCCTACGGCTTTCTCGCGGCCTTCGCGGCCGGCGTAGCGTTTCGTAACTACGAGCACGGCCATGAGTTGAACCGCAGGGTCCACGATGGCGCCGAGGTCGTCGAGAAGTTCTGCGAGCTCGGGCTGATCCTGCTGCTCGGCTCGCTGATCACGGTGACCGGGCTGCGGGAGCTCGGGACGACGGCCTGGCTGCTCGTCCCGCTCCTGCTGTTCGTCATCCGCCCGCTCGCGACGCTTGTCGCGTTCGCCGGCTCGCAGACGGCGCCGCGCGAGCGCCTCTTCATCGGCTGGTTCGGCGTGCGCGGCATCGGTTCGCTGTACTACGTGGCGGTTGCGCTCGGATTGGGCATCCTGTCCGTCGAGGAATCGCAGTCGCTGTTCTTTACCGTGGCAGCCTGCATCGTCTCCTCGATCGTCGTGCACGGCGTGACCGCCAGCCCACTCGGCCGTCGTCTGCTCGGCGAACCCCCAACGTGAAGCCACCGCTCATCATCACCCTGCTCGCCGCGCTCGCGCTGGCGCTTTCGGCATGCGGCGGCGACGACTCCGACGACACGGCCACGACAGAACAGCCGACCGCGACGGCGCCCGCGACGCCCACCGCCCCCGCGCCGCCGCCGCCACCACCGCCGCCCGCCGCCACGCCCGCGTCGAACCGCCCGATCATCGGCATCGGCGAGCAGCAGTCGCCGATGTTCAGCGACAAGCGCTTCACGAGGCTGGGCGTCAAGCACGTCCGCCGCGTCATGCCCTACGACGCAGCGAGCCTACGCGAGGAGCGCGATCTCACCACGGTGTGGCTCGCGGAGGCCAAGCGCACCGGCAGCGAACCGTTCATCACCTTCGGCCATTCGCGCGCCAACGCGAAAAAGCTGCCCAGCGTCAAGGAGTACCGGGCGATGTTCCGCTCTTTCCGGCGGCTGTTCCCCGACGTCCAGGTCTACGCGCCGTGGAACGAGATCAACCACAACAGCCAGCCGACCTACCGGGCGCCCAAGCGTGCGGCGCAGTACTACAACGCCATGAAGGCCGAGTGCCCGAAGTGCACGGTGCTCGCCGGCGACGTGCTCGATCAGCGCGGCATGGTGCGCTACATAAAGACGTACCAGCGCCACCTCGCGGGCAATCCCAGGATCTGGGGGCTGCACAACTACTCCGACACGAACCGCTTCCGCTCGACGGGGCTGCGGGACATGCTCGCCGCGGTCACGGGTGAGATCTGGCTCACGGAAACCGGCGGCCTCGTGCAGTTCGGCCGCAGCTTCCCGCGCGACGAGGAACGCGCGGCACGCGCGACGGCCTACGCGATCAAGCAGGCGCGCGACAACGAGCGCGTCGGGCGGATCTATCTCTACAACTGGACCGGAAGCGACCCCAAGGCGCGCTTCGACGCGGGCCTGGTCGGGCCGGACGGCACGCCGCGGCCCGCCTACGACGTGCTGCGCGAGGCGCTGCGAGAGCAGTAGACGCTCGGGTCCCCGCGGCTCGGCGGCCAGCCGTAGACACGCACGAACCGCGGCTGACGGCCGCGGTCCAGACCACCTCCAAGGCGAAAGATGAGGGATCACCCCTCATGCGGTTCGGGTGCTGCGCGGCGACAGTGACGCCCATGCACACACCAATGCCACAAGGAGAAATCACCATGTTTCAGCACATCACGCGCCGCCGGCCCGCCCCGGCCACGGTCATCGCCTCGCTGGCCCTGTTCGTCTCGCTCGGCGGCGTCGGCTATGCCGCCGCGACCATCGGCTCCGCCCAGATCAAGAACAACTCCGTCCAGGGCAAGGACATCCGCAACGGGACGATCAAGACGCCGGATATCGCGGCGAGTACCCGTAACGCCCTGAAGGGCAAGACGGGTCCCGCGGGCCTCAACGGTGCGCCGGGTGCGCCCGGTCAGAAGGGTGTCGACGGCGCCAAGGGCGATACGGGCGCGGCGGGAGCCACGAACGTGACGGTCGTGCGCACGTCGTTCGCCATCCCCTCGGGCTCCACCAGTGCAGCCACCGCCGAATGTCCCGCCGGGTCGCGCGCCACCGGCGGCGGGGTCGCGGCGATCCCCTCCAACGAGGGCGACGCGGTCATCCAGAGCGGCCCGACCGGCAGCGATGGGCTGTTCGTGAACACCACGACCGGGACCGTCCCCACGAAGTGGTTCGGCCGGTACCGCAGCGCCTCGCTCGATCCGACGACCGGCTACGTCTGGGCGATCTGCGCGGCCCCGTAGCGAGCTCGGCATGACGTTGCAACGGCCCGCCATGGTGGCGGGCCGTTTCGCGTTCAGCCGCCGGCGCCCGCGCCCGCTTCGAGTCGCGCCACGAGGTCGTCGAGGCGCAACTCCTCCAGTCCGCGGCCGACGGCCTCCAGTTCGGCGGCGCACAGCTCGACGAGGGTGCGGCCCTCACGGCACAGCTCGAGCGTCTCGCGCAGGCCGGCCTCGCCGGAGTCCAGCCGCTTGATGATCTCCTCCAGCCGCGCGGTCGCGACCTCGTAGCGCAGCGGCTCCGGCTCAGTCATCGTCGTCGTTGATCGTCGCAGCCACCGCGGCGTCGCCGAAGCGCAGCCGCACGTCGCCGGCGGCGCGTGCCGCCGCGGCGCTCGTGATGACGTCGCCGGCGTGGTCGGTCACGAGCGCGTAGCCGCGCTCGAGCGTG
>DATLNO010000163.1:0-5877 GCA_035536715.1 Solirubrobacteraceae bacterium | reverse complement strand
GGTCCGCGTACGAGCGGTAGACGAAGAGGTCGTTGACGGTCGTGTCGGAGAACGGGCCGGTCGTCGTCGCGACCGCCCATCCGAGCGCGAGCGCGCAGGCCGCGAGGACGAGCTGGGCGCGGTCGCTCATCCGCGCAGCGTGACGCGTCGCGGCGGCCCGTAGCGGCCGAGCAGCGCGAGCATCGCGAGCGGAAAGAACCACGGGATGTACAGATAGAACCAGTGCGTCACGCCGAGCTGCAGCGCGATCAGGATCGCCGCGCTGAGCGCCGCGAGGCCGACGATGTCGCGCCGCCGCGGGATGAACGCGAGCGCGAGCGCGAGCAGCGCGCCGCCGACCTGGCACGCGCGCTGGACGTAGTTCAGCCACGAGACTTCGGGGTCGTACAGCCCCCAGATCGAGAACGGCGAGCCGCGCTGGGCCTGGAAGGCGATCGTGTGGTCCCAGAAGTCGCCCAGGCTCAGGTCGCCGGCCAGCGGCGCGAAGGACAGCACGACCGCAGCCGCGAAGGCGAGCCCGTAGCCGACCAGCGAGCGCAGCCGCGGGCGCGAGCTGCCGTGCATCGCGAAGAGCGGCGCGAGCGCCAGCGGCGCGAACTTCGTCAGCCCCGCCAGTGCGACGAACGCGCCGCGCGCCGGAGCGCTGCCGGCAGCCCAGATCGCAGCCAGCACGAGCGCGGCGACGAGCACATCGTTGGAGTTCGACATGAGCGCGTAGAGCGTGAACGGATAGCTCGCCCAGGCGTAGGCGAGCAGGATGCCGAGGTCCGGCCCGCGCACCCGGCGACCGATCAGAAAGCAGAGCACGAGCGCGAGCAGGTCGAAGGCGATCGCGGCCGCATGCGCGGCCGGCAGGTCGTCCCACCTGCCGCTCCACTTCAGCGCCTGCTCGAAGGGCACGTAGGCGAGGTAGACGGCCGGCCCGTACGTGTCGCCCATGGCGTTGTCGCTGGGGAACTTCCCGTACAGCGGTTCGCCGTCCACGATCCGGTCGGCGCCGATCACTCCCGCGTAGCCGACATCGATGACGTTCGAGTCCGTGACGTTCAGCGTGATCCGAAAGCCGACGAGGAAGATCACCGCGATCGCCAGCCAGCTCACCGGCACGAGCAGCCTCAGCGGCTGTCGTGCCTCGTCGCGGGCCGGCTCACCGCGGCGCAGGCCGATCCACAGCATGCGCGCCAGCAGGTAGACGAGCAGCGGATAGACGAGCGGGACGGAGACGTCGATGCGGGCCGCGTTGAAGAACGCCGTCGAAGCAGAGAAGGCGCTCAGCACGAGCAGGTCGAGGTGCAGCATCCGCCACGGCGGGCGCAGGAACGGCGCGACGAACAGCACGGCGAGCGGGATCCACACCCACGGCGCGTTGACGATGCGGCCGAACGCGCCGGGGTAGCCGCGCGCCATCGACCACGGCACCTGGTAGTCCGTCCACGCCTCGATGGCGCGCCCGCTGCGATCGTCGATGTGCACCTGCGCGATCTCCTTGCGCGGCTCGCCCGGCTTGGTCTTCGCAAAGTAGGAGGCCTGCCAGCGGTCGCTGCCCTTGAGGAAGATCTCGCGCGTCGAGCCTGGGTACTCGCGCCGCGCGCGGCGCACCTTGCCGATCCGGTCCGCGATCGCGCCGACACGCACGGCGGTCAGCCCGCGGCCCGCGGGCGGGACGTCGACTTCTGATGGGCGAACGAGCTCGTTGGAGCTCGGCGGGGCGGTCGGGAGATTCGTCGGCAGGCCGCCGGAGTTGCCCGGCGAGCGCTGCTGCGCCGCGGCCGGGCCGGCGTTCAGGAGCACGATCAGCAGCGCAGCGCAGGCCGCGCTGCGCGCGCAATTCACCATCTACTTCCGGAAGCTCCAGAGCTTGTTGCCGATGAAGTTCAGCGGCGTCGCGAGGGCAATCGCGATCGCCTGCGCGGGAACCGTGCCCATGCCCATGACGCTGTTCATCCCGAATCCCTCGACGAGGGTGTAGAGGACGATGAGATTGAAGCCGAACGCAATCAGCGAGACGACGAAGAACCGCGCCGCCTGGAAGCCGGCGTGTCCTTCCCTGGCGCGGAACGTCCACATCCGGTTCCAGACGAAGTTGTTGGTCAGCGCCACGAGGAAGGCGGCCGTCGCCGCCAGCGGATATGTCGCGCCCAGGCCATGCTCGCAGAGTGTGTAGACGAGCAGGTTGACGACGTAGCCGCTCGCGCCGACCACGGCGAACTGCACGAGTTGCAGCCAATTGGACGGCCGGCGCAACCCGGCGCGTACGCGGGTGCGGCCGCGCAGGCGCGGCGCGTCGATCGGGCTTTCGGCCACGGCCTCGTCGGCGCTCATCGCGAGGAACAGCCTCCCGGCTCCGCCACGATCGTCGAGCTATGGCGCGCTGTCATCCAGCCGAAGGTTACGCGGCGCCGAAGTGCTCGATGACCATCGGGGCGACGTCGGCGATCGACCAGTTGCCCTCCGCGCGCTCCGGCGGCGCCGGCACGCCACAGAACAACAGCGCGCCGAGCGAGTCGACGCGGTGAAGTGATCCGTGGCTGCCGCCCCGCACGTGGGCCCGGTTGCCCCAGTCCGGGAACTCGTATGCGGGCTCCGCGGAGAGCAGCACGTCGCCGGACGTCGGGCAGTTCATGGCCGCCCACACGCGAGCGAGCGCGTCTGGATAGTTGTCGGCGTGCAGGACCCCGTCGTCGACGTGCGCGAGCAGCGCGTCGAGCTCCCCGTCGACGGTCCAGCGGCGGCCGCGCACGTCGGCGATGTCGTCGCCCGGCGCGAACGACAGCTCGCCGCGCTCGCCGCCCATGTGCACGCGATCTGCGTCCCACCACATCACGAGGTCGACGCCCTCGATCGCCCGCGCGCGGTCGACGACGCGCGGTAGCGCGCTCTCGCGCGACTCGAGCAGCAGGTAGATCATCGCCGAGCGCTGTGCCGGGCACAGCGCGATCTCCGCGTGGCGCGCGCCCGTGCCGGACGGCGGCAGCACACGCCAGTCGGCGAACGCGCCGGTCAGGTCGATCGTGCGCTCGATGTGCGAGTGCGAGTGGTCGGCCATGACGATCATCGCGTGCTCGTCGAGGAACGCGTCGACGCCGTCGCCGGCCTCCATGACGCGCCAAAGCTCGGCGTCCGCAGCGGCGATCGACTGGATCTGCGCGTGTGGGCCGTTCTTGTGCGAATGGGCGTCGTTGTCGGGCAGCGACAGCAGCATGAAGTCGAACAGGTCGTGCTCGACGAGGTAGGAGCCGACGCAGCCGGCGTGCTGGTCGCGCATCCCGGGGATCCCCATCCGCGACCAGCAGGTCGTTTTGCGGCTGGCGAAGATGTCGGCGTAGAAGAGCTCGCGCGGGCCCAGCACGGAGCGCTTGAAGAGCGACGACGCGGCGCGCGTCAGCGCGAAGTCACGCGAGATCTCGTGCTCGTGGCGGCCGCGGAAGATGAGGTACGTCGTGCCCGCCGTGCGCACATCCTCGGTGTCGTCGAGCGCCTCGAAGACCGTCGGCACGCCGGGCGCGAGGTGCGTCGCGTTCATGTTGAAGATCGTGTCGACGAGCTGGCGGTTGAGGCCGAACTTGCGCGACGCGGAGAACGACGAGCCGTACTCGACGTAGCGCTGCTCGGCGCGCGAGTACCAGTTCATCGACGGGATCTCGTGCTCGTCCTGCAGCACGCCGGTGGCGATCGTCGCCGCGCAGACGGGCGTCACCGAGGGAAACGCCGCGACGCAGTCGGACACGTACTGGCCGCGGTCGGCGATCGCCTTCAGCGCCGGCGCGTTGCCGGAGCGCATTGCGCGCTCGACCATCGTCGGCTTCATCCCGTCGATGACGGTGAGGATCAGCTTTGGGGGCTTCGCCACGAAGTTTCCGTCACCGCAGGATGCGCAGCCCGGCGTACTTCTCACCCTCGCGGCGCTTGCCGCCGCGCAGAAGGAAGGCGAAGAAGCCCAGGGCGAGGACCGAGATCGGCGCGATGACGACCGACAGGCCGGCGAGGACCACAGCGGTCCCTTCCAGATACACCGGCAGCGCGGCGCGCGCCTCGGAATCCAGCCGTGCGCGCACACGGACGACGAGCGAGCGCGTGGCGGCTGCCGCGAGCGCGGCGCACAGCCCGCCCGCCAGCAGCCCCGGCCACCACATGTCGGTGTTGTCGGCGAGCGTTGCGGCGAAGAGGAGCGCACCGAGGCCGAGGCTCAGCCCCTGCGTGGCGGACTCGACGGGCCCGACGAGCTGTTCGCGCCGCATGAGGATCACGACCAAGACCAGCGCGAGGACCATCGCCGCGAGCCACACCGGCTTTTCGAGGAACGCAAACGGCGTGTCCTCGTAGTCGATGCCGACGTCGGCGGTCGCCAGCGCACCGGCCACGAGGGCAGGCAGGAAGGGGCGCACGCCGGCCGCGCCGGAGAGTCCCATGCCCTGGAGAATGTCGATCAGCAGCTGCAACGCGTCCGGTACCTTGGAGGGCGCATGACGATAGACGACAGGGACGCGCGGATACCCGGCGAACCCCGATTCATGACATCTGCTCCGGCGCCCCGCCAGACGTCGCGCGACCTCGAGCGCTATGCGGGGCTGTTCGCCGCCCGGACGAAGGTCATGAAGTCCTCGGCGATGCGCGACCTGATGGCGCTCACCGAGCGCAGCGACATCATCTCTCTCGCGGGTGGCTTGCCGGACACCTCTTCGTTCCCCGCCGAGTCGTTCGCGGCGATCATGGGCAGCGTCGCCGTCGACTCGACGGCCCGCTCGCTGCAGTACGGCCCGACCGAGGGCCTCGCGGTGCTGAAGAACTGCATCGCCGAGGTGATGGCCGAGGAGGGCACGTTCATCGACGCCGAGGACGTGCTCGTCACGACCGGCGGCCAACAGGTGATCGACCTCGTCTGCAAGACGCTGATCGATCCCGGCGACGTCATCATCGCCGAGGCGCCGACCTACCCCGGCGCCGTGCCGACGTTCTGCTCCTACCAGGCCGAGGTCATCCAGATCGGCCTCGACGAGGACGGCATGCGCATCGACGAACTCGCGGAGATGCTCGACCGCCTC
The DNA here is from genome assembly GCA_035536715.1 of Solirubrobacteraceae bacterium. Lineage (GTDB taxonomy): Bacteria > Actinomycetota > Thermoleophilia > Solirubrobacterales > Solirubrobacteraceae > CADCVQ01. The sequence continues at coordinate 835 of DATLNO010000163.1, read as the reverse complement.
GACGCGGACGGCCGGCGGCCGAAGTTCATCTACACCGTGCCGACCTTCCAGAACCCGGGCGGGACGACGATGTCGCTGCCGCGCCGCAGGCGGCTCGTCGAGATCGTCCGGGAGCGTGAACTGCTGGTCCTCGAGGACAACCCCTACGGGCTGCTGCGCTACGAGGGCGACCCGCTGCCGACGCTCTACTCGCTGGATGGCGGCGACTTCGTCATCTACCTCGGCACGTTCTCGAAGATCCTGTCGCCGGGCGTGCGGCTGGGCTGGAGCGTCGGCCCGCGGCCGGTGCTCGAGAAGATGAACGTCGGCAAGCAGGCCGCCGACCTGTGCTCCTCGTCGCTGACGCAGTTCTTCGTCGCCGCGTACTTCGCCAGCGGTCGGTGGCAGGACTACGTCAACTCGCTGAAGGAGATCTACCGCCGCCGCCGCGACGTGATGCTCGACTCGCTGGCGGAGTGCTTCGGGCCCGAGTGCAGCTGGACGCACCCGCGCGGCGGCCTGTTCATCTGGGCGACGCTCCCGGACTACATCGACACCACCGACCTGCTGGCGCGCGCGCTGCGCGAGAACGTCGCGTTCGTCCCCGGTCGGGCGGCCTATCTCGACGGGCGCGGCGGCTCCTCGATGCGCCTGAACTTCTCGGGCGTCTCCGAGGACGACATCCGCGAGGGCATCCGCCGCATCGGCAAGGTCGTGCAGGAGCAGGTCGGGCTGTATTCGACGCTCACTCACACCACGCCGGAGCCGCCCCGGGAGCGCACGGCGGGGACCTCGGAGGCCGACGTGCTCCCGCTGCGCAGGCGGTCGGGGAGATGAAGGTCGCGGTGTTGAAGGG
>DATLNO010000162.1:0-4479 GCA_035536715.1 Solirubrobacteraceae bacterium | reverse complement strand
GCGCACCGGTGACGATCGACACCGACGTCGTGCGCGACGCGCTCGGCCGCCAGAAGGTCTTCCAGGAGGCGGCTGCGCGCACGGCGGGGAGGTCGACCGTCACCGGAGCGATCGTCTCGTCCTTGGCGATCTTCGTCGCGGTCTTGCGCAGCAACGTCCCGAGCTCGCGCTCGAGCTGGCGCACTCCCGCCTCGCGGGTGTACTCGCTCACGACGAGCTTGAGGGTGTCGTCGTCGACAACGATCTCGTCCTCGCGCAGGCCGTTGCGCTCACGCTGGCGCGGCCACAGGTAGTCGCGGGCGATTGCCGTCTTCTCGGCCACGGTGTAGCCGTCGAAGCGGAGGACCTCCATGCGGTCCAGCAACGGCCCGGGAATCGTCTCGGCGACGTTCGCCGTGGCGATGAACAGGACCTGCGACAGGTCGATCTCGATGTCGAGGTAGTGATCGCGGAAGGCGTGGTTCTGCGCGGGGTCGAGGACCTCGAGCAGCGCCGCCGACGGATCGCCGCGCCAATCGGCGCCGACCTTGTCGACCTCGTCGAGCATGATCACCGGGTTCATCGTCCCGGCGTCGCGCAGGGCACGGACGAGCCGTCCCGGCAGCGCGCCGATGTACGTGCGCCGATGGCCGCGGATCTCCGCCTCGTCACGAACGCCGCCGAGCGACATGCGCACGAACTCGCGTCCGGTCGCACGGGCGATCGACTCGCCGATCGAGGTCTTGCCGGTACCGGGCGGGCCGATCAGCGTCAGGATCGCTCCCGCTTTGCGGTCCATCTCGACGCCGCGCTCCTCGCGCAGCTTGCGGACGGCGATGTACTCCGTGATGCGGTCCTTGACGTCCTCCAGGCCGGCGTGGTCGGCGTCGAGCACCTCTCGCGCGTGGACCGGATCGAGGACCTCGTCCGAGTTCTTGCTCCACGGCACCGACGTCAGCCAGTCCAGGTACGTGCGGATCATCGACGACTCGCCGCTCTGATCGCCCATGCGCTCCAGGCGGTCGAGCTCGCGCTCCGCCTGCTCACGCACGGCATCCGGCATGCCGGCCTCCTCGATCTTCGCGCGGTAGTCGTCGGCGACGCTGCCCTGGTCCTCTCCGAGCTCCTTGCGGATCGACTTCATCTGCTCACGCAGGAAGTACTCGCGCTGCTGCTTCTGCGCGCCGGACTCGACATCGTCGCGGATGCGACGGCGGACCTGCAGCTCGGTCAGGCGCTCGCGCTGGTACTCGAGGGCGAGCTCGAGGCGATCGGTGACGTCGAGCGTCTCCAGGATGCGGACCTTCTGGTCGAAGTTCAGATCGGGGCTGTAGCCGGCCGTATCGGCCAGCGGGCCGGGGTCGGTGACGCCACGCAGAAACGCCGCGACGCGCTCGTCGGCACCGCGCTCCTCGAGGATCTCCTCGACGACCGCGCGGTACTCGCGCTCGAGCTCACGCGTGCGCTTGTCCACGGGCTTGTCGTCGGGATGGTCCTCGACCTCGACGCGCAGGCGACCCTGCGAGTCGGCCTCAGCCGAACCGACGATCTCGCCACGGGCAATGCTCTCCAGCGAGGCGCCGCGTGCGCCACCGGGAAGGCGGATGCTGCCGGTCACGTTGGCGATCGTGCCGACCTTCGCGTACTCCCCGTCCTTGCGCGGCACGAGCAGAACGCGGTCCTCGCCGGTCGCGTCGACCGGGAGGTTGATGTCCATCGTCGGGAAGATGACCGTGTCATCTAGCGGGATGAGGAGCAGCTTTTGCATCTCGTTCAAGGTCTCCCTAGGTTCGTTGCTTGCACAACTATACTAAGTGCTTACGAAACATACGTTGAGTCGTCCTCGCTTAGATCTTGTGCTTCAGCGTAGCGAGGTCCGCCGGTCGGCTTGCGTATCCGGTTCGGGGCCCCGTCGTCGTCCGTCCTGCGTTGGATCCGCAAGAAGGGGACCGGCGCATCCGCGTTCCCTCGAGCGGTCGTGTCGAACGGAGTGCGATATCCGCCCCTCGGCACGACACCAGGCGCTGCCCGCGGGTCCCGACGCCAGGTGTGACATCCGCGCGTCACGATCCGCCCGGGTGGCCCCGGGCTCGGGAGCGTGTCCCACCTTACGGGCGCCATAAGCGCAGAAGGTGGCAAACCCCCTCCCTGCTCGACCTCCCGCGGAACCGCCCGCGCGGTCAGATCCAGCACTTTTTCATCGACGCCGTTCACCCACCCCGCGCGCTCTCACCGCGCGCACAGCGCGGCCACCGCCGTCAGCCACCTGAACAACCTGCTCGAGTCTTACAGCTGATCGTCGAGGAACAGGCCGACCTGCAGGTCGGCGTCCGGGACGTATGCGTACCCGCTCAGGTCGATGACGCCGGCCTCGGCGAGGACCTCATCGTCGATGAAGAAGTTGCCGGTCGTCGTGCGCGCGGGGCGCGTGATGATGTGATGCGCGGCGTCGGCGACGATCTCGGGGCGGCGCGAGCGCGCCATGGCGGCGGCGCCTCCCAGCAGGTTCTGCACGGCGGCCGTGGCGACGATCGTTCGCGGCCACAGCGAGTTGAAGGCGACCCCTGCGGCGGCGTGCTCAGCACTCATTCCGACGGTGCACATGCTCATCCCGAACTTCGCAAGGGTGTGGCGAGGTGACCGCCGTACCACTTCGAATCAAGGCTCAGCGGCGGGCTCAGCGTCAGCACGTGCGGGTTCTCGGCGTCGCGCAGGTGCGGCACCGCGGTACGCGAGAGTAGAAACGTCCCGCGCACATTGACGTCCTGCATGAGGTCGTAGCGCTTCATCGCGATCGTCGTGCTCGGGCTGACGTCGATCGCGCTGGCGTTGTTGACGACGATGTCGATCCCGCCGAAGCACTCGACCGTCCGCTTCACCGCGTCCGTGACGACGGCGTCGTCGCGCACGTCGCAGACGATCGGCAGCGCGTGTCCGCCCGCCGCCTCGATCTCCTCGGCCGCGCTGTAGATCGTCCCCTGCAGTCGCGGATGGGGTACGGCGGTCTTCGCAAGCAGCGCGATATTCGCCCCGTCGCGCGCGGCGCGCAGCGCGATCGCCAGGCCGATGCCACGGCTGCCGCCGGACATGATGATCGTCTTGCCGGCGAGGCTGTTCGCGAGAGCAGGTCCGCATAGCCGCGGGCGACGAGCCGCTCGTCGGCGATGCCGAGGACCTGACGTAGCTGCTCGACGCGGTCACGCTCGACCTCCAGGCCGCCGGGCGTGGCGGCGATGGCCTCGAGCTCGACGAACTGCCCGAGTCCCGTGACGCGGTCGAGGTGGATCCGCACATTGCGCCACAGCAGCAGGTGGCGAGCCTTCTCGACGACGCAGCGCACGCCGAGCGAATCGGTCAGCGCGTCGTTCAGCGCGAGAGGATCGGTGACCGGCACGATCCGATAGAGGCTGACCTTCGGGCCGGCCAGCTCGGCGCGATCGTAGGCGATGAGCTCGGCGGGGCGCGGTGGCGCCTCGCGCAGCTTCAGGCGACCGATGACCGCACCTTGACCTCGAGGTTGCGCTCCTTCCCCGACATCCCTGGGTCCGGCGACCCTCGGTCTCAGTACCCGAGTCGGGCGAGCCGCTCGCGCTCGGCGCGGCGCTTTGCTTCGCGCTGCTCCTTGCGGTTGCGCTCGCGCTCGCGCCGCTCCTGGTCCTCGTCGTGACCAGTGATGATGCGGATGCTCGTGCGCAGCTTGCCGTCCTGCGCGTGCGATGCGAACTCAGAGCGGTTCGGGCGGTCGTCGCGGCGCGGGCGGCCTCCTCCACCGGAGCGCTGGGCGCCGGGGCGCCGGCCACCGGGACCGCGCTCGGAGCGCTCGGCCTCGGGCGGGCGCGGCAGCAGGGCCTTGACCTCGCGCACGGGTGTCGCTGCGAGGCGCACCCAGGCGTTGAAGACGGGATCGCCGGGCTTCATGCCCTCCGCGGACTGGGCGCAGACGGCGGCCCACTTCAGCGGCTGGCCCTTCTCGTCCTGCTTGGGCTTGAGCGCTTCCTTGATGATGTCCACGCCGCCGACGCGCTCGATCGCCGCGGTGACGCGGGCGGGCGAGGTCGGCGAGCGGTCCACACCGGACGCGGCGGACTCTTCGGCTGCCGCAGCGGTGCGCTCGTCGCCGGCGGGGGCGGCGGGCTCCTCGGCGGCCGTCTGCTCCACGGGAACCGCAGCAGCGGGAACCTCATTGGCGGGAGGCTCCGGAGCGAGAGCCTCCTCGGGCGGAACAGCCTCCGTGGCGACCTCAGCAGGTACCTCGACGGTCGTGGCCTCGACAGCCGTCGCCCCGACGTCCGGTGTCTCCGCGGAGGGCGCCTCGATGGCGTCGGCTGCCTGTGTCTCGGCGGGTGCCGACTCGTCGGCCGCAGCGGCCTCGGGTTCGGCGGACGCGGTCGGCATCGTGCCACCGCGGCGCAGCTCGGTCAGGGCGGAGAAGAAGGCCCGGCGGTGGCGCTCGGCGGCCGACGGACGACGTCGACGCTTCGGCTTGGGCAGCGTCGCCTT
>DATLNO010000161.1:0-3569 GCA_035536715.1 Solirubrobacteraceae bacterium | reverse complement strand
CCGGTCATCGGGACGAGCTTGGCGTTGTGCACCAAGTCGTCGAGCTTGTCGATGAGTACGAGGACGTCCATAGCAATCCTTCTGTTCGCTAGCGGCCGAGCTCTTCCTTCAAGCGCGCCGCCACCCGTTCTGGGACGAGCTCTTCGATGTTGCCACCGAACATTGCGAGCTCCTTGATTCCGCTGGAACTGAGGAAACTGTACTGCGGGCTGGCCATGAGGTAGAGCGTGTCGATGTCTGGGGCCTGCAAGCGGTTGAGCTGGTGCATCTCGAACTCGTACTCGAAGTCGGAGATCGCGCGCAATCCCTTGACGATCGTACGGGACCCGTTCTCGCGTGCGAAGTCGACGACGAGGTTGGAAAACGGCTCCGCGCGGACGTTCGCGAGATGCGCCGTCGCCTCGGCGATGAAGCTCAGCCGCTCCTCCACGCCGAACAGCGTCTTGCCCTTGCGCTGGGGCAGGTTGACGATGCCGACGATGACCTCGTCGAAGAGGTGGGCCGCGCGCGAGATGACGTCGAGATGCCCGTACGTGATCGGGTCATAGGAGCCCGGGCAGACGGCGATGCGAGGTTCAGGGTTCATAGATACGGATGACGGTGTCGCCGTAGCGACGCTCGTCGACAGGCGGCAGTTCGAGCTCCAGCGGTTCGCGGCGGTCGCTCTCGGTGACGACCCGGGCACCGGTCGCGAGCACCGCGGCCAGGCCCTCCGAGAGCTCCCGTCCCAGTTCGCCGGCACGGCGGTACGGAGGGTCGAGGAAGACCAGATCGTATGCGTCTGCACGCGCGGACGCTGCGCGCAGCCACGAGCGCGCCTCGATCCGGTGCACGTCGGCCTCGATCCCGAGCGCCTCGAGGTTGGCGCGGATGGCCTGTACCGCGCTTGCTGCCTGGTCCACGAAGACCGCGCCGGCGGCTCCTCTGGAGAGCGCCTCGATGCCAAGCGCGCCCGAGCCGGCGAACAGATCGAGCACGTGCGCGCCCTGGACCGACGGGCCGAGGACGCTGAAGAGCGCCTCGCGCACGCGGTCGCTCGTGGGGCGCGTCAGGTCGCCGGGTGGCGCGACGAGGCGGCGGCCGCGGTAGCGGCCGGCGACGACCCTCACGGTTGCCGGCTCGATTGTCGGCTGGGCTCTGCGCCGGCGCTCGCGAACAGCATCTCTGAGGGAGTGGGTCCGAACCGTCGCGGCCGTCGCTCGTGGCAGTTTTTGGGCGCATAACGCCCCTCAGGTGCCACGGCCGCGGATCGATTGCGCGTTCGCGCCGGACGCCATAAGGCCCATGCCCTCACACCCTCATCGATGCCGTTCACGAGCGCCGGACCGTCACGCCACCGCACGAGCGAACTCACGCCGGAAGCGGCGCGAGCTCCGCCGCCCCGTAGGCCTGGGCGAGCGCGTCGGCCAGCAGCGCGTGCTCGGGCCAGGACAGCTCCGGGTCGGCCGCGAGCAGGCGCTCGGCGTACACCTTCGCCGCCTCGGCGAGCTCCTCGTCCTCGGGCAGCCGCGCGACCTTGAACTGGGCCAGCCCTGATTGGCGCGTGCCTGCCAGCTCCCCCTCGCCGCGCAGCTCGAGGTCGATCTTGGCGAGTTCGAAGCCGTCGGAGTGATCGCGCAGCGCGCGCAAACGCGCAGCCATCTTCGGCCCGAACAGCAGGCAGACCGACGCGTGCTCGCCGCGGCCGACACGCCCACGCAGCTGGTGCAGCTGGCTGATCCCGTAGCGCTCGGCGCCCTCGACGAGCATGACCGTCGCGTTGGGAACGTCGATGCCGACCTCGATCACCGTCGTCGCGACGAGCACGTCCGCGCCGCCGCCGGCGAACTGCGCCATCGCCACCTGCTTCTCCTTGGAGCGCATCTGCCCGTGCAGCAGCGCGACGCGATAGTCCTTCAGTTCGCCGCCGCGCAACCGTTCGTACTCCGCTGTCGCCGCGCGCGCTTGCAGCGCCTCGCTCTCCTCCACCAGCGGACACACGATGAACGCCTGGCGACCGGCGTCGAGCTCCTCACGGATGCGCTCGTAGGCGCGCGAGCGCTCGGCGTCGGTCGACGCGACGTACGTCGTCACCGGCCGCCGGCCGCGCGGCAATTCGCGCAGCGTCGTGATGTCGAGATCGCCGTAGCGCAGCAGCGCCATCGTGCGCGGGATCGGCGTCGCGGTCATGTGCAGGACGTGCGGTGTGAGACCGGTCCGCGCCTTGGCATCCAGCGCCGCGCGCTGGCGCACCCCGAAGCGGTGCTGCTCGTCGACGACGACGACGGCGAGGCGGTCGAAGTGCACGTCGGGCTCGACGAGGGCGTGCGTGCCGACGATGAAGGACAGCTCGCCGGTCGCGAGCTTGCCCAGGACGTCGCTGCGCCGTCCGGCGGGCGTCGAGCCGGTCAGCAGCGCCGCCCGCACCGACTCCCCCGGCATGAGCGCCTGCAGGGTCGCGAAGTGCTGCTCGGCGAGCGTCTCGGTCGGTGCCATGAACACCGCCTGCATGTCGTGTTCGACGGCGCGCAGCATCGCGTGCAGGGCGACCACGGTCTTGCCCGAGCCGACCTCGCCCATCAGCAGGCGCTGCATCGGCCGCGCCTGGGCGAGCTCCTCGTCGAGGACCGCGATCGCGCGCAGCTGATCGCCGGTGAGCGTGAACGGCAGCAGCTCCTCGCGCCAGCGCCTGGAGAGCGCCGGCGGCTGGTCGAGCACCGGTGCGCTGCAGGACGCGCGGCGCTGGGCGCGTCGGCGCAGCAGCGAGAGCTGCGCGAGCAGCAGCTCGTCGAACGCCAGCCGGCGCCGCCCTCCCTCGTGGTCCCCCGTGTGGGCGGCGACGAGCGCGGCCTGGCGGTCGGGCAGCGGGGCGCGCGTCCGCACGCGCGCCGGCAGCGGCTCGACGGCGTGCTCCACGGCGGGCAGGTGCTGGCGCACGAGCGCGAGGATCTGCGTCGACGACAGGCCCTCCGTCGCCGGGTAGTGCGCGACGTCGGTCTCGCTGCCGGTCTGCTCGTCGGTCGCCGCGTGGCTTTCGACCTTGAAGGAGTTGCGCTCGCCGTACCTCCCGTGCAGAACCAAGCGGGTGCCGGGCGCGTACCTGCGCTGCAGCCACGGCTGGTTGAAGAACACGATCTTCATGACGCCCGTCTCGTCAGCGACGGTTGCCTCCACGAGCGGCTTCATCCCGCGCCGGCGCACCGGGCGGCTTGTGATCGAGCGGACCTCGACGACGACCGTCGCGCCCTCGTCGGGCACGAGCGTGGCGATCGTGCGCGCGGCGCGGCGGTCGCGCGGCAGGTGCTCGAGCAGGTCGCCGACGGTCTCCAGTCCCAGCGCCAGCGCGGCATCCGCCGCCTTCCTCGGCGTGATCTTCAGCTCATGCTCGAGCGCGGTCGGTCGCGGCCAGCGCAGCGGCGCGCCGAGCAACTCGTCGCGCTGAAGCTCGTCGGAGGTCGCGAAGGCCGTCGGCACATGTCCATGATGATCGGCGCCGCGGTCAGCCTCCCTGGGCGTCGCCGACGGCGTCGACGCCGAGCTGGAAGTCCGGGAACGATCCGATGCTCGCGGGGGCACTGATCTTCTGTGGC
>DATLNO010000160.1:0-7659 GCA_035536715.1 Solirubrobacteraceae bacterium | reverse complement strand
GTCCGCTCTTTCTCCAGCGCGCTTGCGGCAACGAAGTGGTTCTGGTGCTGGTCGTTCACGAAGGCGATGGCGAACGAGGGATCCTCCACCGGGCGCGTGACGCGCACGCGTACGCGCACGACACAGGGCTCGCCCTGCTGCAACGCGGTCTTGCTCTTGCCGAACGCGTCCTCGACCCAGATCTCCTGTGCGCGCGCCTCGCCGGAGCCACCGCGCAACTGCGGCGCGGCCACGGTCGGCTGCTCGCGCTGGAAGTTGATGTCCAGGTAGCGCGTCGCGACCTCGTGCGGATCGCCCGCGGCGACGAGCTCGCCGCGCTCGAGCAGGATCGCCCGGTGGCAGAAGCGCTCGACGCTGCCCATGTCATGCGTGACGAGCAGGATCGTCTTGCCGCGATCGCGCAGGTCGTTGAAGACGTCGAAGCACTTCTGCTGAAACGACGCGTCGCCGACCGCAAGGACCTCGTCGATGAGCAGGATGTCGGCCTCGATCTGGATCATGACGCTGAAGGCCAGGCGCACGTGCATGCCCGATGAGTAGTTCTTGAGCTTGAGGTCGGCGAACTCCTCGAGCTCGGCGAACTCGATCACGGCGTCGACACGTTTGCGGGCCTCGGCGGCGGTGAGGCCGAGCAGGATGCCGTTGGCGATGATGTTGTCGCGAGCGGCGAGATCGGGGTTGAAGCCGACACCGAGCTCGATGAACGTCGACAGGCGTCCGCGCACGTGGATCGTGCCGCGGTCGGCGCGGTAGATCCCGGCAAGGCACTTCAACAGCGTCGACTTCCCGGAGCCGTTGCGTCCGACGATCCCGCAGAACTCGCCGGCCGGGACGCCGAACGACACACCGTTGTGCGCGTCGAGCTGGTCGGCGTCGCGACGACCGAGCGGATGCAGCGCCCGCTCCTTGAGGGTGTGGGAGCGCTCGCGCGGCACGATGAATCGCTTGGCCAGATCCCTGACGGCGACGGCGTCAGGAGCCTCTGCGTTCATGGCGGCCACGCGGGTAGGTTACCGGCGCATCCGGAGCGCCTGCCATGCCCTGAGCTGCCGGCAGGGTAGCCTCGCCGGGTGGTGCCAGAACCTCCAGCGCCGGGACTGCCGCTCGGCGTCAACCTCGCCGGCTACCTCGACGCGACGGTCGGCCTGGGGGAGGCGGCCCGCCACGTCGCGACCGCCCTGGAGGGTGCGGGGGTCGCGGTCGCGCGGGTGGGGCTGTCCAGCCGCGGCGCTCCGCGTTCGCAGGCAGGTGCGCTCACGCAGCCCGCGCAGCACCCGATCACGCTCGTCTGCGCCAACCCCGACGCGATGACCGGCGCGCGCGACGAGCTCGGCGCCGGTGCCTTCGAGGGACGCCATGTCATCGGGATGTGGTGGTGGGAGGTTGCCGCCGTGCACGGGCGCTGCATGCGCGCCTTCGACCTCGTCGACGAGGTCTGGGCGGGGTCGCGGTTCGTCGCAGATGTGTTCGCCGCGGTCGCGCCGGTGCCGGTCGTCCATGTCCCGATGCCGGTGCCCGAGCCGATCATCTCGGCCGCCGGCCGCGACACCCTCGGCCTGCCCCGGCACGGCTTTCTGTTCGGCCTCGTGTACGACTACGCGAGCATCGCGGCGCGCAAGAATCCGCTCGGCCTGATCGAGGCGTTCGCGCGCGCCTTCGGCGACGAGGAGGAGGAGGTCGGCCTCGTGCTCAAGACGCTCGGCGGCGAGCGCTGGCCCGCCGAGCACGCCGCGGTGATGGCAGCCGCAGGCGCGCACCCGAACGTCACCGTGATCGATGCGCATCTTCCGACGGAGGACAAGAACGCGCTCATCCGCGAGCTGGACTGCTACGTGTCACTGCACCGCTCGGAGGGCTTCGGCCTCACGATCGCCGAGGCGATGCTGCTCGAGACGCCGGTCATCGCGACCGACTACGGCGGCTCGCGCGACTTCGTGACGGCGTTCAACGCGCTGCTGGTCGACGCGCGGATGGTGCCGGTCGGGCCCGGCAACGACCCCTATCCAGCCGACGGCGAATGGGCCGAGCCCGACCTCGACCACGCCGCCGCGTGCATGCGCACCGTGCTCGCCGACCGCGTGGGCGCGCAGGGACGCGCGAAGCGCGCGCGCGCCGAGGTCGTCGCCCACCACGCGCCCGCCGTCGCCGGGCGCGCGATGGCCGAGCGCCTGGCGCGGGTCATGCGGCTGCCGCTCGACGGCTCGGGCAGGAGCTCCGCGCTCGACCTCGGCGCCGTCCGTGCGCGGATGGCGACCGGTCCGAAGGCCGGCCCCGGCGGCGAGCGCGGCGCCCGCGGCGCGGCTCGCGAAGCGGTGCTGCGCGCGATGCGCCCCTACACCGTTCACCAGCGGCTCGTCGACGAGGAGATCCTGCGCGTGCTGCAGACCCTCGACGAGCGCGTACAAGGGCTGGCCGCCGGCCAGCAGGCGCTCGCTGCGCAGCTCGCACGGCTGCGCGACGAGCATCGAGACGAACATCGAGCGCAATAGCGGTGTGGCACCATCGCCACCATGAGCCGTAATCCCCAGCTTGCATCGCTCGGCGTCAACGCGGTCGGCTACCTGCGGGGAGGCCTCGGCCTCGGCCAGGCCGCGCGGCTCTACGTCCAGGCGCTGCACGCCGCCGGGGTGCCGGTGCGCACGACGACGGTCGACGTCGACCTGCCGGACGTCGTCGGCCCCGACGGGCGCCGTGCGCAGGTCAAGACGATGGACTTCGCCGACCTTCATGCGGGGGGCGAGCTGCCGTTCAACCTCGTCTGCGTCAACGCCCCCGAGCTACCCGCGCTGCACGCGAGCCTCGGGCCGGAGTTCTTCGAGGATCACTACACGATCGGCGTCTGGGCCTGGGAGGTAGACGTCGTACCGCCCAGCTGGGACCGCGCGTTCGGCCTCGTCGACGAGATCTGGGTCTACTCGCGCTACGTGCAGGAGATCATCTCCAACGTATCGCCGGTGCCTGTCGTGCGCGTGCCGCTGCCCGTCGTCGCGCCGCCGCCGGGAGGCGACATCACCGACCTGCGCCTGCCCGACGGCTTCACGTTCCTGTTTCTCTTCGACTTCTACTCGACGCTCACGCGCAAGAACCCGCTCGGCCTGATCGACGCCTTCACGCGAGCGTTCGCGCCCGGCGAGGGGCCGCAGCTGGTACTCAAGAGCCACAACGGCGACTTCAAGCCCGAGCAGTTCGCGCGCCTGCGCGAGGCCGCCGGCGAACGCCCGGACATCTACATCGTCGACCGCTTTCTCGAATCCGCGGAGCTGGCCGCGCTCATGCGACACGCGGACTGCTACGTCTCGCTGCACCGCGCAGAGGGGTTCGGGCTGACGCTCGGTGAGACGATGGCGCTCGGCAAGCCGGTCATCGCGACGGGCTTCAGCGCGAACCTCGACTTCATGACCCCCGAGAACTCCTACCTCGTGCGTCACCGCGAGACGCTCGTCGGCTCAGACGGCGAGAACTATCCCGCCCGCGGCACGTGGGCCGAACCCGACCTCGACCACGCGGCGCAGCTCATGCGCGAGGTCTGGTGCGAGCAGGACGAGGCCTGCGCGCGCGGCGCCCGCGCCCAGCGCGAGATCGCCGAGCACTTCTCGCTCGAGGCCGTCGGTCGGGTTGCGTTCGAGCGACTCAAACGCCTGGAGTCAGGCCGGCGGCGCGGGCACCGGGCGACCGCCGCCCACGACAACGGCGGCCTCGTCAACTCGTGGGTCGAGAGCGCCGAGCTCAAGCTCTCCTTCGACCCGAAGCGCGATGCTCGCGCGACCGGCGGCGCGAAGGGCGCCGCACGTCGCGCCGCGCTGGCGGCGATGCGGCCCTACACCCATCACCAGGACGAGCTGAGCCGCTTCACCGTCAACGGCCTGCGCGAGATCGACGATCGCCTGGACGACCTCGCGCTCGACATGCAGGCGCAGATCGCGCGCCTTCAGGCGCGCGTGCACCGCTCCGAGGCAGCGTTCTCCAAGGAGCTCGCGCTGCTCGTCGAGGGCATGCGCGCGCGGCCGACTGCGACGTTTCCGGCGATCTCCCACATTGACGAGAAGGGACACCGCGTCCTGCGCTTCGACAGGGCCTCCAGCGCGGCGGCCGTGGGCCGCGGCTTCGAGGACATCTTGCGCGGCGCCGGGCGTGCGATGCTCGAGCAGCAGCTCGCCTACCTTCCGCATTTCGCCGGCGCCGAGTGGGTGCTCGACCTCGGTTGCGGTTGCGGCGAGTTCCTCGACCTCCTGGCGCAGCGCGACATCGCTGCGCGCGGGGTCGACAGGGACGCGTCGATGGTCGCGCGCTGTCAGGAGAAGGGTCACGACGTGCAGCTCGCCGACGTCGCGGCGTACCTGCGCGCGCTCGCGGACTGCTCGGTGCCCGGGATCTTCGCCGCGCACGTCGTCGAGCACCTCGACACCGCGCAGCTCACCGAGCTGCTGGATCTCATGCGGCGCAAGCTGGCGCCGGGCGCCGTCGCGGTCCTGGAGACCGTCAACCCGCACAACCCCGCCGCGTTGAAGGCCTTCTGGACGGATGCGACGCACCACCACCCGCTGTTTCCCGAAGTGCTGCTCGCGCTCTGCCGTCTGGCGGGATTCGCGTCAGGCGAGGTGCGTCTCCCGCAGGAGAGCGGCGACTTCGACGCCGACGTGTACTTCAACCGCGACTACACGGCGATCGTGCGGACCGCCGCTTAGGGAGGCCGACTCGTTCGTCATCCTGCAGCGGGCCCACGACTACGGCTACGACCCCGAGTTCCTCGGCTGGGGCACCCGAGGCACCGATCGTGCACCGCGCTTCCTGTTCGCGCCCGGGTCGGTCTAAACGCTGCGGTCGAGCGGCGCGCTCGCGTTGTTTTGGCGCTTTTCTGTTGACAGACAACAGAAAAGCGCCAATACGAGTGGTGATCGGGCGTCCGCGGCCAGGCGTGTCGTGAACCTGGTCGCATGGAGCATCGAAACGACGCGCTCCCAGGACGTGCGACCGCCGACGCCGGTGAAGACCTGTGCGCCGCGGCCGCCTCTCCTTCAGCGATGCAGTTCGCGCGCGACGGCAACGCCACTCTGCTGGCGAGTCGCCCGAACCTCGCCACCTAGAAGGACAGCTCGCCCGCGATCTCCCGCAGCGCCGGGGCCTCGACATCGCGCTGGGAGACGATCAGCTCGATGTCCTGCGGCCATTCGATCCCGACCGCGGGATCGTCGTACCGGAAGCCGCGCTCGGCGGCCGCGTCGTAGTACGTCGAGCACTTGTACGTCACGTCGGCGATATCCGAGAGCACACAGAAGCCGTGGGCGAAGCCGATCGGGACGTAGAGCTGGCGCGCGCGCTCGTCGTCGAGCTCGTGCGCCTCCCATTCGCCGTAAGTGGGCGAATCGCGCCGCAGGTCGACGAGGACGTCGAGGATCGAGCCGCGCGCGCAGCGCACGAGCTTGGCCTGCCCGGCGCCGATCGAGAAATGCATCCCGCGCAGGACGCCGCGCCCCGAGCGCGAGTGGTTGTCCTGCACGAAGACGTCGTCGATGCCGTGCTGCGCCCACACGTTCGCGCGGTAGCTCTCCAGGAAGAATCCGCGCGCGTCGCCGTGGACCGCGGGCTCGATCAAAATCGGGCCCTCCAGGCGCGTGTCGATGACCCTCATGGCGGAGCAATCTAGTGTCTCCACACGTGGACGAGTCCAAAGCGAAACGGCTGACGCTGATCGCGTGCATCCTCGGCTCGGCAATCGTCTTCGTCGACGGGACCGTCGTGAACGTCGCGCTGCCGGCGCTGCGCGAGGACCTCGGCGCGACGCTCGCCGGCCAGCAGTGGGTCGTGGAGTCCTACCTGCTGCTGCTCGCGGCGCTGATCCTCATCGGGGGCTCGCTCGGCGATCTCTACGGCCGCCGGCGGATCTTCGCGATCGGCGTCGCGGGCTTCGGCGGCGCGTCGCTGATCTGTGCGGTGGCGGCGTCGGTCGAGGTGCTGATCGCGGCGCGCGCGCTGCAGGGCGCATTCGGCGCGCTGCTCGTGCCCAGCTCGCTGGCGATCATCACGACGGTCTATCCGCCGGGCGAGCGCGCCGCCGCGATCGGCTCGTGGACGGCGGGCACGAGCGCGGCAATCGCCGTCGGCCCGCCGCTCGGCGGGCTGCTCGTCGACGCGATCTCCTGGCGCGTGATCTTCGCGGTGAACGTGCCGCTCGTGCTCGTCTGCCTGTGGCTGATCGCCCGCGCCGTCCCCGAGTGCGCGGGCAACGGCGAGCACCGCATCGACGTCCCTGGCGCGGTGCTGTGCGTGCTCGGCCTCGCCGGCCCGACCTACGCGCTCGTCCAGCAGCCGCTGCTGGGCTGGTCTGACCCCAGCGTCTGGATGCCGCTGATCGGCGGGATCGGCGCACTCGCCGCCTTCGTCGCCTACGAGCGCCGCGCGCCGGACCCGATGCTGCCACCCTCGATCTTTCGCTCGCGCAACTTCGCCGTCGGCAACGTCGTGACGCTGACCGCCTACGCGGGGCTCGGCGCGGCCTCGTTCTTCATCGCGATCTTCCTGCAGCAGATCGCCGGCTACAGCGCTTTCGAGGCAGGCGCGGCGCTGATGCCGATCACGCTGCTGCTGCTCGGCCTGTCGCGGCGCTTCGGCGTGCTCGCGTCGCGCGTGGGGCCGCGGCTGCTGATGAGCGCGGGGCCGATCGTCGGCGGGATCGGCCTGCTCGCTTTCACCCGCGTCGACGAGCGCGGCTCCTACGTCGCCGACGTCCTGCCTGGGACGGTGCTGTTCGGCCTCGGCCTCGCGATGACGGTCGCGCCCCTGACCGCCACGGTCCTGGAGGCCGCCGATCGTCGCCACGCCGGGATCGCCTCGGGGGTCAACAACGCGATCGCCCGCGTCGCAGCGCTGCTCGCGATCGCCGTGATCGGCGCGGTCGTATCGGCCCAGTTCGCCGGCGCGGTCGACGGCCGGCTCGCGCGGGAGGGCCTGTCCGGCGATGTCACGCGCGCGTATGTCGAGGAGGCGCGCGAGCGCCCGCTGGCGCTGCCTTCGCGCCCGGTCGACCCCGCCACCCGCGACGCGGTGCGCGAGGCCAACGTCGCGGCGTTTCACAGCGGGATGATCCTCGCCGGGCTGCTGATGATCGCGGGCGGCCTGATCGCGCTGGTCGGGATCGAGAATCCGCGCCGCGAGGAGCTTCAGGCGCAGCCCGCGGTGGCCGCAGTTTAGGCGGCCATCCCAAGGCCAATCCCTAAGCTTCTGCGCCGATGCCGGCTCGCCTGAAGAGCTTCACCGTCACCCCCGAGCGCTACGCGCTGATCGCGCGCAGCGCGCTCGTCGCGTTCACGCTGATCGTCGTGACGGGCGTGGCGGTGCGCGTCACCGGATCGGGCCTGGGCTGCCCGACGTGGCCGAAATGCACCGAGACGTCGCTCTATACCGAGCTCAACACGCACGGCGTCATCGAGTTCGGCAACCGCATGTTGACCGGCTTCGTGACCCTCGCCGCGCTTGCCGCGCTTGCCGGCGCCTACCGCCGCCGGCCCTACCGTCGCGACTTGATGCGCCTCGCGGTGCTGCTGCCGCTCGGCGTCGTCGCACAGATCGTGCTCGGCGGCTTCACGGTGCTCTACGACCTCAGGCCCGGCTTCGTCATGAGCCACTTCATGCTGTCGATGCTGATCCTCGTCGCCTGCGTGA
>DATLNO010000159.1:0-6207 GCA_035536715.1 Solirubrobacteraceae bacterium | reverse complement strand
ACGTGACCTCGTATCCGATCGCGTTGTTGATCCGCGCGCGGCCCTCGGATACGGGCTCGAAATCGGTGTAGCGCTCGCGGATGTCACGGATGTAGCCGATGGCGTAGATCGGCAGCATCCCGCCGGCGGCGCCGCGGTAGGCCGGGAGCCGCAGATCGCGGATCGTGTACGAGTCCAGAAAGAGTCCCTTCACGCGGCCCTGCGTTCCGACATGGCGCAGCGCGACGAGCGCGCCCGAGCGCTCGACGCGGTTCCACTGCTCTGAATAGATGAGGTTGAACGTCACGTGCTTACGGACGAGCACCTCGGTCTCGCCGCCGCGCGACGTGATCGCGATCAGCGCCGCGCCGAGCACGATCGCCGATGCCAGCGCTGCCGCGGAGAGACGTACCGCGAGCGACCGCGGTGCCAGCAACCGCAGAAGCGTGGGGCCGTACTCGGCGTTAACTACGGACACGCCGGGAATTGTGACGGCTGGACAGATGGCCGACCCACTTCGCCTCGTGTACCGACTCGTTCGAACATCAAGCCGATAACAGGTTCACGGATGACCCAATGCATACGACGATTTATTCATACGACCGTAAGCCGATTCATTACGACCGCGTTCGCCATCGCCTGTGGATCTTCGGCCAGCGCTGCCATCACGGGGCGACAGGCACGTTCCTGACGTTCTGCGGCGCCGTCGGGCTCGCCCTGATGGCGCACGACTGGAAGGACCGGTCGGTGTGGTTCGCGCGGGGCTGGCAACCTGACGATTAAGGTTTCGCCTTCCGGTCACAGAACCCGGCGACGGCCGTCGTGGTAGATCCGGTCGCTCCCGGCGCCGGAACCTGAGACCTCCCGGCGACGTCACGCACCGATAGAGAACATCGTCTCCAGGTCGTGCTTGGAGAACGCCTCGAAGGCGACCATCGTGTGCGTGCGGGCGACCCCGCGCATCGAGGAGATCGTGTTGGTCACGACGTTCGCCAGATCCTCGTGGCGCTTGACGTGCACCACGCAGACAAAGTCCCATTCGCCGGTCACCGAGTAGGCCTCGCGGACGCCTTCGACCTCGGCCAGCGATCCCCCAAGCGTCGACATCACGTCACGCTCGGCTTCGACGAGCACGATCGCGTGTGTCATCTCTGGCTTCCTTCCTCGTTGTCGTTGCGCCGCGCGGCAAGCTCCCGCGCAAGCTCGAAGCCGACCGAAACGCCGACGAGCATCCCCAGCCGGGTCTCCTCCTCGACGAGGGCCTGCACGGCGACGACGCGCTCGGTCGGGTCGTCTGTCGCGGCGGCGGCGGCAAGCTGGGTCTCGTGCGCCTGATCAAACCAGCCGCCCTGCTGCAGCGCCACGCCGAGCACGCGCTGCAGGCCGGGCGCGGCATGCGTCACGACCTCCTGCGCATGCCCGAAGCGCTCGAGGTCCGAGAGGGCTGCGACGGCAGCGTCGACCTCGTCGGCGCTGTAGCGCGCCTCGCTCATGCCCGCGAGCGCCCCGCGACAGCGGCGTAGGCCAGGCCCGCAAGCGCGCCGAAGCATGCGCCGATCACGCCGGCGACGGCGCTGCCCTGGGAGAGCAGCGGCACCAGCAGCAACACCGCGGCGATGACGAGCACGCCGAGCAGATCGGCGTCGTCGTCGCCGTCGGCGCCGCGGCGTGCCATCAGCACGGGAACGAGCCAGGCGCAGAGCAGCCCGAGCGCCGCACCGTGCGAGCCGAACACGAGCGACTCCACGTCGATCGCCGCCGCAACGGCAAGCGCACCGGGGCCGCAGAGCATGAAGAGCAGCGCGACCGCGATCGGGCCCTGGCGGCGCTCGATGAGAAACCCGAAGAGCCCGATGCCGAGCACCGCCGCGAACTGCGCGGCGATCCCGTCGTTGAGCAGCGAGGCGGTGAAGAAGCGCCACGGGTCGCCGCCGACGGCGGTGATCGCGAAGTCCGTGAACACGTAGAACGCCAGCGACAGCCACAGTCCGAACGACAGCGCCACGAGCACCATCGTCGCGTAGGGACGCCTGAGCTCGTCCCCGCGGATGCCCGGGATCTCGCCGCTACGCAACTTGCCCAGCCGCGGCGTCGCGTTCGGCTGTTTGGGCTGCTTCTGCCTTGCCGTGCCACGGCCACTGATGCCAGAGCCGCGCTTCGGCTTGGACCGTCCAGTCCGTCCACTGCGTCCGGACGGGCCCGCGGGCGCGTCGGGCCGGTCGATACGCGGCGCGCGCTTGCGCAGCCGCGTGCCGCAGTAGGGGCACTCCGTGATGTACGGGCTGACCTCCGCCTGACAGTTCTTGCACACGACGAAGAGGTCCGGGGACGACATGGACGATCGATTCTACGGACCGGGTAAGGCTGCCCGTCGAAGATCCGCCAATCCAGGCACACATATCTCATTCCCGCAGGCTTCTGACCGATAACCGTCTATATGGAACTGGTCGCCCGAGCCGCCACACAGCCGACCGGTCCCACGCGCCGGCTCGTCCTGTCAGACCTGCACTTCGGTTCCGGCGACGAGCTCGCCCACCATCCGGTCGCGCTCGAGCGGATCGCACCGCACCTCGCGTGGGCCGATGAGGTGCTGATCAACGGCGACCTGTTCGAGCTGATCTTCGGTCCGCTCGACGTCGCGGTGCAGCGCTCGCGTGCGTTCTTTGCACTCGTCAACCGCTCCGTGCGGGCCGTGCGCTTCATACCCGGGAACCACGACCATCACTTCGTGTCGCATGCCAGCGACGAGCGCCGCCTCGCCGCCATCACCGGAGAGGACCCGGGACCGGCGTTCAGCGTGCCGTCCGCAGAGCGCGTGCTGCGCGTCCTGTGCCCCGACGTCGAGGTCCTCACGAACTACCCCGTCACGACGCTGGACGGCGTGACGTACCAGCACGGTCATTACATCGCCCCGCACGTCGAGAGCTTCGGCTGGAAGATGCTCGACCGCCTGTCGTGGCAGCTGACCGGCTCGCAGCGCCCCGACCGGCTCTCGGTCGCCGACTACGAGGGGCTGCAGGCGCCGCTGCTGGAGCTCATGTACGAGATGGCGAACCTCCCGCAGGGCGTCCGCGCGCAGCAGAACTTCGAGCGCTGGCTCGTCGGTGCCGGGGCTTGGATGCGCGCGCCGACGAAGGCCACCCGCCAGGTCAGCGGCCTCGCCGCCGGGCTCGTTCGGCGCAACTCCCCCGCCGAGCTGCGTGAGAACCCCGATCTGCCGGGCGAGCAGACGCGCGCGGCGATGACCGCCGTCTGCACGAACCTCGACATCGCGCCCGGGATCGTCTGCTTCGCCCACACCCACAGCCCGCTGGCGGGCGTACCGTCCACCGACGACGTCGGCCGCTGGCGCTTCTACAACTCCGGCAGCTGGATGTGGGACCGCCGCCTGCGCGAGCATCCGCATTACCGGGCGACAAGCTGGCCGGGAACCGCGCTGCGCGTCTACGGAGGCGAGATCGAGCTCGTCGAGCTGCTGAGCGACCTCGACGAGCGCGATCTCAGTGGGATGGTCCCGCCTGCGACCGGTGCCGCCCCCGCGGGGGAGCGGCCACGCGCCGCAAAGGCACCGCGTCGGTCGCGGCTCGCGGCACTGCGGGCGACGCCGTAGGCCGGCCCGGCGCCGGCCTACAGCGCCGTCGCGGCGACGATCTCGGCCATAACCTCGTTGAGGTCGGTGTTGGCTTCGTAGACGACGATCTGGCGGGCGGCGCCGTTGCCGCGCTCCAGCAGGTCGCGGATGCCGTCCAGCGCATCGGCGCCGCCGAGCTGCTGGGCGTGCGGCTCGAGGCGCTCGAGCAGGCGCTTCGTGAGCGCCTTCGTGGCGACGCGCTCGTTGGATGGCAGATCGACGATCTCGCCCTCGAGGCCGTGGCGCGCGGCGAGCCACTTGTTCTCGTCGAGCATCTGCCACGGGTAGTCGGCGAGCCTCGTGCCGGCTTCGAAGTGCTCGGCGAGCTCGTGCACCATCGCCTGGATCAGCGCCGTCAGCGCGACCGTGTGCTCGACGCGCGTCTGTGAGTCGCAGACGCGGATCTCAACCGTGCCGAGGTTCGGGTGCGGGCGCACGTCGTACCAGAGGTACGTGTAGTCCTCCATGACGCCGCTGGAGACCATGAACTCGACATTGCGCTCCCAGTCGTCCCAATCCTCGTAGGCGGGCGGCATGCCGACCCGTGGGAACTGGCGGAAGATCGGCGTGCGCGTCGACAGCAGCCCGGTGCGATCGCCGCGCCAGAACGGGGAGTTGGCGCTCAGCGCCAGCAGCACGGGAACGTGCACGCGCATCCCGTTGGCGACGTGGATCGCCTTGTCGGCGTCATCGAGGCCGACGTGCACGTGCATGCCGAAGATCAGCTCCTGGCGCGCGACGAAGCGCAGCGCCGAGATGAGGTCGCGGTAGCGCGGGCGCGCGACGATCCGCTGGTCCTCCCACATCGCGAACGGGTGCGTGCCTGCCGAGCCGATCGCGAGGCTGCGCCCGGCGGCCGTCTCGCGGACGTTCTTGCGAAGCGAGCGCAGCTGGCGACCGGCCTCGGTGACGTCGCCGCACGGCTTGGTCGCGATCTCGAGGACCGACTCCATGAGCTCGGGCTTGATCTCGCCGTCCTCGCGCTCGAGGTTCGACGCGCCGGCGTCCTCCAGCAGCGACTCGATCGCGTTGACGAGCCCGTAGCTCTTGTCGTCGACGATCATGAGCTCTTCCTCGACGCCGACCGTGTAGCTCGGCCCGGTGAAGTTCGATCGCATCGCGCGGAGCGTACCCGCCGCGCGCACGACATCATGTTCGCGCAGCCGCGAGCACGGCTCTGCAGCGGATCTGCAACATCGTGTGCGTCGCGCCGCGACCGCACCTACGTTTGAGGCTCGATGTCCGCGCGCAGGCTCTTTCTCGTCGTGCTGGTGATCGCCACGGGCGCCGCCGGCGCGGCCGCGGGCGGGGTCCTCGACGGCACACAGGAACCGGCCGCCGATGCCGGCGCCGGCGCCGCAGGTCGAGTCGTGAGGGTCGTCGATGGCGACACGATCCACGTGCAGGTCGGCGCGACGCGCGAGAAGGTGCGCTACATCGGCATCGACACGCCGGTTCTCTGGAGTCCGTCGTTGACTCTCTCAGCGCCCACCGAGGCGAAACGTCGATGACAGTGCCCAGGACGCGGCGGTCAGGACGGTCGAGCAACCGAATCGAGGCCGCGCTCAACAGAAGCGACGTCGCGGGGAGTGAGCCGCGATGAGGCGGCGTGTCCGGCGTACGACGGCGCTGATGATCCTGGCGCTCACCATTGTGATCCTCGGTTACACGACGGCCGATCGTCCGGGCCGCCCGAACGGCAGTGGTCAGACCGCCTCGGATGCCAGCGACACAGTGGTGCGTGTGGTCGACGGCGACACCGTGGTGCTGCGCTCGGCAGGCAAGAGCCGGCTGATCGGTGTCGATACACCCGAGGTGTACGGAACGCCCGGCTGCTACGGCGGGGCGGCCTCGGCGTTCGCGAAGCGGACGCTGCGACCGGGGATGCCGGTGAATGTCGAGCGCGACATCGAGCCGCGCGATAGGTACAGGCGCAGCCTGGTATATCTGACGCTCCCTGACGGGCGATCTTTCAACGAGATGCTCGTCGAAGATGGGTTCGCCGTGCCGTTGACGATCGCGCCGAACGTTCGTTACGCCGCGCGATTTCGCGAACTCGCCAACCGTGCCCGTCGTGAACACGCCGGGCTGTGGTCGCCGGAAACGTGCGACGGGCAGGTCAACGGCTCGAGGTAACGCGCCTCGCGCCGAGCGATGACCCGGGACTCGCGGGAAGTCTCGGTGATAGCTGACACTCAAGATTAGGTTGCGATGCGTTGTGACGAGGCTGGCCGACACACACGCACGCGTGTTGCCGTCGACGCTGCGATGCCGACGGGCCGAGTACGAGCCGCGACGACGCCGGCCGGCGCGGCGCCGCACCCCGCTGACGAACGCTCAACGGCACGCTGCTGCCACGCCCGGCGCTACTGCTCAAGCCTCGAAGGAGCAGCGCGCGCTCGCCTCAGTCAGAAGCAATCCGTAGCTTTCGGCTCGCGGCGATTGACTGGTCGCACGTCATGGCCATGACTTCGATACGCATCGTCGTCCTCAGAAGCGCGATGCGCGGGTTGTCAGATCGCCGGCAGCCATATCGCGTGCCGACCGTCGCTGGGACGCCTGCGCCGAGCGACTGCCGGAGTCGTCGCCGAGTTTCT
>DATLNO010000158.1:0-3340 GCA_035536715.1 Solirubrobacteraceae bacterium | reverse complement strand
TGCGCAGGCGCCGGCGAACGTCGTCGTGCACCATCCGAGCTGGAAGGCGGGTGTCCCGCGCGACTCCGGCAGCGGCTGGGACTTCGACGACATCCGCGACCACTACCTGGCGCGGCTCTACAGCGTCGACCCCGTCGAGCTGCGCAGCATCGACCACGACCGCTACCTCGAGCTGTCGCGAAGCGTCACAGGTGAGGTCATGGCCGAGGTGTTCGGCGAGTGGCGGCGCGCGGCGTCGTCCTGCGCGGGCGGTCTCGTGCTGTGGCTGCGCGACCTCGTGCCCGGGGCCGGCTGGGGCGTGCTCGACCACCGCGGCGAGCCGAAGGTTGCCTTCCACCATCTGCGCCGGGCGCTCGCGCCGATCGCGGTGTGGACCACCGACGAAGGGCTTGGCGGCGTCGCCGTCCATGTCGCCAACGATCATCCCCAACCGCTGTCGGCTCGCCTGCGGGTCGCGTTGTACCGCGACTCCGAGCAGCAGGTCGGCGAGGCACACGAGCCGCTCGAGCTGGCCGGCCACGACGCACACGACAGCAACGTCGAGACGCTGCTCGGCCGCTTCGTCGACGCGGCATGGACGTATCGCTTCGGGCCTCCCGCGCAGGACCTCATCGTGGCCAGCATCGAGCGCGAGGGCGACGGCGGTCCGCAGCTGCTCGCGCAGAGCGTGCGCTTTCCGTCGGAACGACCGGCGACAGTGGAGCCGCTGGGCCGCATGGGGCTGGAGGCGCGCGCCCATCAGCTGCCCGACGGGACGGTTCGCCTGATCGTCCGCAGCCGGCGACTCGCGTACGGTGTTCGCGTGCACGCGCCCGGGTTCGCACCGGCCGACGATGCCTTCGCGATCGAGCCGGGCGCGACCCGCGGCGTCATGCTCCGCCCGCGCACCCCCGACGCGCGCTTCGCGGGCGGCGCGCTCACTGCGCTCAACCTTCGGGGGCGCGCAACCATTGCGAGCGAGGACGCATGAGCACGTCGCCGGCTGAACGCACCGTCTACCTCCATATCGAGCCGGACCCGGTCTTCGGACTGCTGCACGCGCCGGCGACAGCGCCGCTGGAGACGGCGGTGCTGATCGCCCCGTCCTGGGGCTGGAACGCGGTCGCTGCGCACCGCAGCCTGCGCGCGTGGGCGCAGCACCTCGCGAGCGCCGGGCATGTCACGCTGCGATTCGATTTTCCGGCATCGGGCGACAGCGGGGGGATGCCGGGCGACGCCGCGCGTCTCGGGGCTTGGGTCGGCGCGATCACGGCCGCCGCCGACTGGCTGCGCGCCGACAGCGGCTGCGGCCGGATCGCGGTGCTTGGCCTCGGTCTCGGCGGCCTCGTCGCGGGCAAGGCGATCGCCGACGGGGCCCGGATCGACGATCTCGTTCTGTGGGCCGCGCCCGTGCGTGGTCGCGCGTTCGTGCGCGAGCAGCGCGCGTTCTCAAAGCTGCAGGCCTCGCGCTTCAAGCCGATCGGTGAACCGGAGCCGTCGGAGCTGACCGACGGATGGCTCGAGGCCGGCGGGTTCGTGCTGTCGGCCGAGACGATCGACGCGTTGGCACAGGTGGAGCTGCGCGCGCTGGCGCCCGGCGGGCTGCAGCGTGCGCTGCTGCTCGAGCGCGATGGCGCCGGCGTCGACCCACGCCTGCGAGCCCACCTCGAGCGGGCAGGCGTCGGCGTCACTGCCGGCGCCGGCAACGGCTGGGAGGCGATGGGCTTTCATCCCGAGCGCCCGGAGCCGCCGGAGGATGTCTTCGCGCGCGTGACCTCATGGCTCGCGGAGGCGCCCGAGCCCGTCGCAGCAGCGCGCGTCTTGGCGCCCCCGGCGGCCCGCGAGATCGTGCTGCAGATCGGCGGCGTAGGGGTTCGCGAGTCGTCGCTGACGGTGCAGCGCCCGGAGGGGCGGCTCGTCGGCGTGCTCGCGGAGCCGTTGCACGCGGGGGACACCGGGCTGTGCGCGATCTTCCTCAATGCCGGGGCTGTACGAAGGATCGGCCCGAACCGCATCTGGGTGGAAGCGGCCCGGCGCTGGGCGGCGCGTGGCGTGCCGACGCTGCGGATCGATCTCGAGGGCATCGGTGATGCCGATGGCGATTCCGATCGTTACCGCGACGTGCGCGCGTTCTACGTGCCGGAGCTCGTCGACCAGGTCATCGTCGTCCTCGACGCGCTCGAAGCCCGCGGCCTCGGCCCTCGTTTCGTGCTAACGGGATTATGCTCCGGTGGCTACTGGGCCTTCCAAGCGGCCGTGCGCGACGACCGCGTGAGCGCCGCCGTGCTCCTGAACGCGGGCGCGCTCGTATGGCACGACGAACTCGTGACCCAGCGCGATCGTGGCAGGGTTGCGCGCCTGCAGCAACTCGTCTGGTGGCGAAAGATCCTGCGTGGCGACGTGACTCCCGCACGCATGCGCGCCATCGCGCGCGCCTACGCGCGACATGCGCTGGGGCGACGGCTGGGGCGACGCGCGCCGACCGGGCGCACCGTGTACGACTCGCGCGTCGAGACGAGCATCGACCGTGGCCTGGACCGCCTGCGCGACTCGGAGACGAGGCTCGTGCTGGCCTTCTCCGGGGACGAGGCGCTGCACGCCGAACTCTGTGAGGCCGGGATCGTGGCCGGGCTGGCGCGGTGGCCCAACGTCGAACTCGAGTGCCTCCCGGGGCGCGATCACACGCTCCGCCCGATCGTCGCCCAGCGCGCCGTCCGCGAACTCCTCGACCGTCAGCTGGCGAGCGAGCTCGCCAGGATCCGGCATCGCTCCAACCGAGTCGCCGAAGCCTCCGGTCCGGCAAGACCGTCATGATCATGTCCGGACAGACTCGCCCTGGATAAGAGCCTCGACGCTCCTCGACGGCGCTGCCTGATCTGCCGCGGCGGCGCATCGCTGCACGCACAGCACGAGGAGATACTCGCCGCCGTGGCCGCGGGCGACCGCTGCTGACGCGGATGGACGGCGAGCAGTGGGCTCAGGACCGGATGGTCGACCTGCGCAACTAGACGCCGCGAGCGCCGCGCAGCCCGCCGGCAGCTTCACGAGATCCGCCCGCGGGCTGGAGGGCGTTTGCTATAGTCCACGACCGTTCCCGGGGCCGCTGTGCTCATCCACGCCCGCCGCGGGACCGCAGTTCGCCCGACGATGGATTCCTCGACCACATAGCGCGACGGACCCGGCTTTCATCGGACGTGCGTGCGGGCCCGAGGGGCCCGCTTTTTTTTGGTCGTGACCGAAGAGAAGAGAACCAGCCGATATGCCACGTAAACACTCGCTCGCGAACACCCGGAACATCGGGATCATGGCGCACATCGACGCCGGTAAGACGACGACGACCGAGCGCATCCTGTACTACACC
>DATLNO010000157.1:0-22019 GCA_035536715.1 Solirubrobacteraceae bacterium | reverse complement strand
GCGGCGAGCGCGAGCGCGACGAGCAGGAAGAACAGTGCGCCGAAGGCCAGGGCGGGTTTGTTGCGCCTGAGCCTGCCTACTGCGAGCGCCCACGGGCTGATGCCCGGCGAGGCCTCGGCCTCGGCCTGCCCTCCGTCGGTGATGACGGAGGACAGGTCGGGCTGAACGGACGAGTCGGCGATCGACATCCGTGGGTGCGGCCTAGACGTCCATGTCGTGGTCGATCGCCGGGTTCACGCCTCTACTTCAGGCAGAGGTTCGTGAAGTCGAGGTTGTACACGGGGTGCCACACGGTGCAGTTCTCGAAGTCGACCCGCTCCGAGTAGAACACCGTCAGCTTGCGGTGGCCGTAGGGCACGACGTGCGCTCCTTCCACGAGCAGCTTGTCGGCCTTGGCGTACTCGCCGGCGACGGCGTCGATGTCCGCGTTCTGATCGGCCTCGTTGAAGATCTCATTGATCTCCGGGACGTCGACGTTGCCGAAGTTCTGGTTGTTGGTGTCCTGGATCGACTTGCCGTCCACGAGGAAGAAGAAGTTCCCCGGGTGCGGGAAGTCCTGGAACCAGTTGGCGAAGCCTGCCTGGGCCTTCGTCTTCTGGTTGCCGATCGTCGTGAAGTAGACCGAGCCCTCGACGATGCGCGGCTTGGCCTTCAGGCCGATGTCGTTGAGGACGTCGGCAAGGTACTCGGCGAGCGACTTGGACTCCGGCTCGTCGTTGCCGAACACGGTCACCGCGTCACCCTCGACGCCGGCGGTCTTGATCAGCTCCTTGGCCTTCGCCACGTCGGGTGCGGCCGTCGGGTCGCCGAACGGGCACGGGTCGACCTTCTCGTAGCCCTTCATGCCGGGCGGCAGGAAGTTGCAGCCGGGCTCCAGCAGTCCGCCGAACAGGCGGGCGAGGGAGCGCTTGTCGACCGCGAAGTTCACGGCCTGGCGCACCTCGGGCTTGTCGAACGGGGCGACCTTGTGGTTGAGGAAGTAGTAGTACGTCGAGTTCGTGACGAACTCCTTGTAGCGCTTGTCCGTGTACTGGGCGCGAACGTCACGCAGCTGGTCGGGCGCCGGCGGGTCGTTCATGTAGTCGATCTTGTTCTGGATCGTGTCCTGCGTCTGGCGCCGCCGGTTCTTGATGATCTCGACCTCGATCTTGTCGGCCTTGCCGACCTGCTGATCGGTGACGGCGAAGTCGGGCAACTTGACGAGGTCGTAGCCGCGGTTGACGCGGACGTTCTCGAACTTGTAGGGGCCGACCCCGGGCGGCGGGTCCTTGGTCATGTTCTTGAACGGCGTGTTGCCGGGCACGAGCGAGGCGAACACCATCGTGAGGATGTAGGGGAAGCGACCATCGGGCTTGGCGAGGGTGATCGTGATGTCGCCCGTCGCGTCGTCGCCCACGATGCCGGGGATGTCGGCCTGCGCCTTGCCGTCCTTGATGTACTTCTCGGCGCCGTCGATGCCCGAGTAGAACGACGCGCCGCCGGACTCGAGGTTCAGGACGCGCTTGATCGCGTGCTCGAAGTCCGAGGCCTTAACGGCGGCGCCGTCGGAGTACTTCAGGCCCGTGCGCAGCTTGAGCTTGTAGGTCTTGCCGTCGGCGGAGATGTCGGGCATCGCCTCGGCGAGGCCGGGCACGACGGTCGCGCCCTCGGCGCCCTCCGCGTGCTTGTAGGTCAGCAGCGGCGTGTAGACCGTCCACAGCGACTGCCAGCCCTCCTGCGTGTAGGAGAGCGCTGGATCGAGGTAATCCGGGAACGACGTGTACGCGGTCTTGATCGTGCCGCCGGCCTTGCCGCCGGCGTCGGTCGCGGCCGTACCGCCGGTCGACGTTCCGGCGCTGTCGTCGTCGTTGCCGCCGCATGCCGCGAGCCCGAACATGGCCGCGCACGCGAACGAGAGGCACAACACGCCTCTGAGGGACCTGAGCATTCTGAGTACGTCCTTTTCGATAAGCCGCCGCGTGGCACGCGGATGGGTTTGGGGTGCCTCTACCCGAAACCGGCGCGTTCATCGTACTCCGTGCGTTGTGCCGCGCCGCCGGGTGCTTGAAATGCACACTAACGTTCACTTAGGGGGAACGCGCCAGCTCCCGATCAGTCCAGATATCTGGCCACGGCGGCCACCGGCGCGCGCTCGGGAACCCGCGGCTCCTGGCGTGGGTGGCCGAGATGCAGCAGCCCCAGCACGTGCTCGTCATCGGGGATCCGCAGCGCCGCTCGGCCGGCCGCCGTTCGCAGCACACCGGGCGTGCGCCAGTAGCCCGCCAGGCCGCGACCGTGTGCGGCGAGCAGGACGACGTACGCCGCCGCCCCAGCAGCCAGCACGTCCTCCTCGTCCATGACCGGATCACCGGACTGGGTCGCCGTCGCCACGACGAGCGTCGGCGCGCGGTCGAGCTTGGCGGCGGCGATCGGGTCCTCGCCGGCCGCCTTCAGCCGCTCGAGTGCCTGGGGCCCGACGACGCGGAAGCGCCAGGGGTTCGTGAGCTTGTGGTTGGGCGCCCAGCGCGCGAGCTCGAAGAGATCGTCGAGCGTCGCGCGGTCCACCGGCTCCGGTGCATAGGCCTTGTGGGTGCGCCGTGTGCGAATCGCCTCTTCGAGCTCCATCGGCGCTATTGGGCCTTCACTACTCGTCGTCCTCGGAGTCCTCGTCCTCGTCGTCGGAGTCCTCGTAGAGCGATTCGCGGGCGAGCTCGCTGCCATCGTCATCGAAGAGCTTGCATTCGAGCGTGTCGCCGCGATAGCCATCGGGCGCCAGCAGCGTGAAGCGCTCCATGACCAGCGCGCACTGGTCGACCGCCAGATCGGCGAGCTCGCCGGTGACGACCGTGCCGCCCGCGACGAGCGGGCGACCCCAGACGAGCGTCATCGCCGCCGTGTTGCCGTCCTCGCCGCGCCAGTTGCCGATGACCTCGTCGCAGAGGTCCAGGCGCCAGCCCGGATTGGCCTCGGCGGTGTCGGCGGTGTAGTCCGCGACGGCGTCGAACTCGGTCGGCTCGCGATCCTCGCCGCCGGGCCGGAACGAGACGTAGCCGAAGAGCTCGAAGCCGTTGGAGGTCATCGCCGTCGCCGGGACGAACGTGCGCCCGTGCCAGGTGCGGTCGGGATAGAACGCGATCTCGCCTGGATCGCCGAGCTCCTCCTCGCCGGGATCGATCGCGTCGCAGGCGCCGAGGAAGTGGCGTTCGAGCGTGGTCGCCCAGCGACCGTAGGGCAGCGGTTCCTGCGAAGGCTCGGCGGCGAAGCGCGGAACGAGACGTGGCTCGACGGGCATTGCCCGCAGTCTATGCGCGCGGGCGGCGCAGATCAGCTCTGCAGCAGCAGGGTGACGGGCCCGTCGTTGACGAGCTCGACCGCCATGTCGGCGCCGAAGACGCCGCCGCACGCGCTCAGCTCGCCGCGGAAGATCTCGTACAGGGGCTCGGCGACGGCGCCCGGCGCGGCGGCGACGTACGACGGCCGGTTGCCCTTGCGGGTGTCGCCGTAGAGGGTGAACTGACTGACGACCAGCACCTCGCGGGCCCCGAGTGGCTCGTTCATCCGTCCCTCGGCGTCCGCGAAGACACGCAGCGCGCGGACCTTGCGCGCGAGCTTGACCGCCGTTGCCGCGTCGTCCTCATGGGTCACGCCTAGCAGGACCAGCAGGCCGGGCCCGATCCGTGCGACGACCTTTCCGTCGACCGTCACGCTCGCGCGCGACACGCGCTGAACGAGGGCGCGCATGGTGGTGGGAGCGGGCGGCGGGCTTCTGTTCAGCCGAAGAAGACCTGGGCTGTCTCGAAGAGCTTGGGATCGAGCAGCTTGGGCTCGTTCAGCGCGTCCTCGAGTGCGACGAGCTCGATGTCCGTGCCGTGCAGCGCGACCATCTTGCCGAAGTCGCCGTTGGAGGCGGCGTCGATCGCGGCCACACCGAAGCGCGTTCCGAGGACGCGATCGAAGGCGACCGGGGAGCCGCCGCGCTGGATGTGGCCGAGGACCGTGGCGCGGCACTCGTAGCCGGTCTTCTCCTCGATCTGCTTCTCGAGTGCGACGGCGATCCCGCCGAGGCGGGCGTGACCGAACGAGTCGACGGTGTCGGCGGTCGTAGCGGCATCCCCGCCGTCGGCCGGCGTCGCGCCCTCGGCGGCGACGACGATCGAGAACGTCTTGCCGGTTACCTCATGTCTATGGGTGATGTGGCCGCAGACCTCGTCGAGGTCGAACGGGCGCTCGGGCACGAGGATCACGTCGGCGCCGCCCGCCATGCCTGACCAGCAAGCGATCCAGCCCGCGTCGCGGCCCATGACCTCGCAGACGATGACGCGGTCGTGCGACTCCGCCGTGGAGTGCAGGCGGTCGATCGCCTCGGTCGCGATCTGCACGGCGGTCTGAAAGCCGAAGGTGAAGTCCGTCGCGTTGAGGTCGTTGTCGATCGTCTTGGGGACACCGACGGTCGGAAAGCCGGCCTCGAAGAGCTTGCGCGCCACGCCGAGCGTGTCGTCGCCGCCGATCGGGATGAGCACGTCGATCCCGCGCTCCGCGAGCGAGGTGAGCACCCGCTCCTCACCGTTCTCGGTCTTGTAGACGTTCGTGCGCGACGTCCCGAGCATCGTGCCGCCCTTGTGCAGGATGCCGCTCGTGTTCTCGCGCGTGAGCTCGATCGCGTCGTTGTCGAGGACGCCCTTCCAGCCCTTGCGAAACCCGCAGATCTCGTGGCCGTGGTGATCGATCCCCTTGCGGACGATTCCGCGGATGACGGGGTTGAGACCGGGGCAGTCGCCGCCGCCTGTCAGAAGTCCGATTCTTGCCATGCGCGCAATCCTGCCACGCGGGTGGTGTCAGCCGTCGGCACCCTCGTGTCCCGCCTGCGCCAGGGCCCCCTCTCACTTACACGAGCGCCGCTGCAACCAACCCCGTGGCGAGGGCGATCGCGGTCGACCACCCGAACGCTGCTGCCGCCAGCCCGCGGTCGAGATCGTAGGCGTGCGCGACGACGAGCGTGTTGACGCCGACCGGCATCGCCGCCTGCATGAGGTAGGCGTCCGGCATGTCCACCGCCGCGGCGGCGGCCAGCCCGAGCAGCAGCAGCGGCGCGAGGCCGATGCGGAGCGCCACGACGACCGCGACCGCTGCGCTGAGCGGTGGCGGGAACCCGATCCGCTCGGTTGCGAGCTGGACACCGGCGACGAAGAAGCCGAGCGGGGCGAGCGCAAGGAGCAGGTACCGGGCGATATCGACGAGCACGTCCGGCGCCAGTGCGTCCGGTGCGACGAGCGCCGCGGCGACGGCGATCAGCGGCGGGTTGCGCAGCAGGTACGTCCGCATGCGCACCCGAACCGACTGCCCGCGGGTGGTGAACGCGGCCGCGACCGCGAATGCCACCACGAAGAACATCGGGCCGCTGACGAGCGCGTCGTAGGTGATCGCCGCGCCGAGGTCGTCGTGTCCGAGCAGCGTCGCGACGACCGGTGCGCCGAGAAAGCCCGTGTTGCCCATGATCGCCGCGATCACGACCATCGCGGCGCTGCTGGCCGGCAGCTTGAGGACATGCGCGGCGAGCACGTAGGCGACCGCCCCGACGAGGGCGAGCGACGCGTAGCCGAGCAGCAGCCCGACGCCCGCGCCCGCCGTCAGTTCGGCGCGCGCCAGGATGAAGAACACGATGAACGGCAGCGCTGCGTAGAGCATCGCGTCGAGGATCCGGCGCGAGAGCTCGAGCGCGCCGGTGCCGTAGCGGCCCTCGGCCCAGACGCCTGCTGCCACGGAGGCGACGATGGCCAGCGCCAGGAGAGCCATCAGGAGATTGTGGGGTAGCGGAGGTTCGGCCCGATCAGGCCTCGCGTAACTCCGCCGCAGCCCGTTCCGGAGCGATCGTGTTCAGGTGCACGCCTGTGCCGAGCTCGAGACCGGCATCGTGCGTCAGGCGCGGCACGATGTCGATGCGCCAGCAGAACCGGTCGGCGTCTCGTGGCGCTGTGCGGATCCAGAGGTTCAGCGGCGGGCTCGCGCCGAAGCGCCGCCGCAGGCGCGACAGGGCGTCGTGCAGGAGCGCCGCAGCGGTCGGCCCATCGTCCTCGAAGCGCTCGCGCCGCCGCCGTGGGGTGATCATGAGCGCGTACTCGTGACGCGACGCGTAGGGGCACGACAGCACGGCCTCGTCATCGATCGCGACAATGCGATCGCGCCGCCGGACCTCCTCCTGGATGAGATCCTCGAGCAGGTTGCCGCCCATCGTGCGCATGGCGTGCGCACCGAAGCGCTCGCGTTCGCGTGCGACGTCGGCCGGGACGAAGCGCAGCGCGAAGAGCTGCGCGTGGGTGTGGGGCTGCGTCGCGCCACCCTCGATCCGCTCGTTGACGCAGAGGTGCACGTAGGCCGCGCCCGGCTGTGCGCGCATGCGCCCGCGCCACACCTCAACCGCTGCGCTGACCTGCTTGACCGACAGGTCGCACAGCGACGTAACAGGCTCGGGGCTGTTGACGATCACCTCGTGCGCTCCGCGCGCGGGCAGGGTGGTGAAGAGCTCCGGGTGGGGGTCGCGCTCCGGCTCGCCCGCGCCGGCGGTGAGCGCCGAGTAGCGGTTGGGCACCACGCGCACGGTCCACCCGGGCCCGTCGGCAGGTCCGCCATCGGGGCGCAGCGCGAAGAGCTCGGGCGGCGTGTGGTTCTCGTGACCCTCTGCGAACGGGTCGGTGGCCGCGTCGATCGGCGACGGCGGCGTCACGGTCAGGTCGCCGCCGGGTCGCGCGGCGCGGTCGGCGGCGACGATCGCGCGCAGGCCGCTGAGTGGATCGATGCGGATCTCAGGCACGGTTTGACTGACTGTAGGCCGCTACGGCCGCGGCGTCGGCACGCTCAGCCGAGCGCGTAGCGATCGATGTCTGCGGCGAGCCTGGCCTCGGTCCGGTAGCCACCCTGATGGACCGTGACGAGCTTGCCCGTCGCGTCGTAGAACGCCGTCGCCGGAAGCCCGAGCGCGCGGTAGCGACCGGCGACATTCTGTCGCGGATCCTCGAACGAGGGATAGGGCATCGGGAAGCGCGCGCTCATCTTGCGCGCGTCGCCATTGTTGTCGCCGGAGTTGACCCCGAGGAACGCGACCCGCGCTCCGCGCTGGACGGCCTGCCGCTGCAGGAACGGCAGCTCGAACAGGCAGGGTTCGCACCACGAGGCCCACACGTTGACCACGACGGGGTGGCCGCGCAGGGCGCGCAGCTGCGCGTCGAGGGCCTTCGTACCGCCCTCCGTAAGCTCGTTGACGCGCCGTCGCAGCGCCGCCAGTTCGGGCGGCGCGCCGGCCAGCGGTCGCGTGACCTCAGCGCGCGTCAGCGGCTGCGGCGGCCCGCCCGTCGCGCCGTCGGTTGCGCCCGCCTGGATGATGCCGACGACGACCGCGGCGGTGACGGCCAGACCGGCGATCGCGACGAGGGCCTTTCGCATGGTGCAGAAGGTTCGCAGACGCGGTGAATCCCACGGTCACATCCAGATTGTTCTATCATTACCCCCGACGCGGGTTAGGGCGAGACGTTCGCTGAACAGCCTCACCCCGTCTACCGGGCACGTCCCGGCGTTTGGATCGCGAAGGTTGAATCCGCGCTCCACCTCACGTTCGATCAGGAAGCCGATCTTGGCTGATCCCACGCAAGTGGCCATCGCGGCCATGTCCGTTCCCAATCCTTCCGATATCACCCGCGCGGAGAAGTTCACCCGCGAGGCGTTTGTGCACGCCGGTGAGACCACCGAGGACGCGCTCGCGCCCGGCACCGCCCGGCGGCGCGCACACGATGCTGCGCTGCTCGAGATCGATGCCGGCGCGAAGGTGCCGTCGACGGAGTGGCGCCGGCGCTACTCGCTCATGCTGGGCCTCGAGCGCGTGCTGTCGGACGACGAGCCGAAGCTCGCCGACGGCACCTCGCTGAACCCGCATCAGGTCGACGCCCTGTCAGGGACCCTGACCGCGCTCCTCGCCGACGCGCAGCGCCAGAACGGAAACGGCACCGCGAACGGCGCGCCGCCTTCCGCAGCGCCGGTCTTGGCGGTGGACGACGAGGACGAGGACGACGGCGACTTCAGTCAGCCCGCCGCGGACGCCGCAGACGACGACGACGACGAGCCGGAGGTCATCGAGCCGCTGGACTTCGTGGTCGACATCGACATGGGCGATGACGACGACGAGGAAGAGGCCGAGGAGGAGTCCGACGAGGACGGAGCGGGCGGGGACGAATTCGTCCTCGACGACGATCAGCTCGACGAGCAGCCCGACGACCCGAACGCCCACAAGCGCTTCTGGTTCGAGCACGCGACCGGGGCCGGGAAGACCGTCGCCGCGATGGGCTTCGTCGACGCGTCGCGCACCGGCGGCATCCTGATCCTCACCCACCGCCGCAACCTCGTCGACCAGTTCCACGGCGAGCTCAAGGACCGCGGCTACGCCCATCGCGTCACGCCCGCCCTGCTCAAGGGCCAGGACGCCGCAAACGGTCCCGTCACCGTCGAGACCTACCAGTGGTTCGTGCGCAACGCGGGCAGCATCTCGCCCGCCTACTCGATCGTCATCTGCGACGAGGCGCATACTGCGCTCGGCGAGAAGACGAGCGCAGCGATCCGCGAGTGGTCCGGCCCGATCTTCATCGGCATGACGGCGACGGGCGCGCTGATCGCGCGCCACGTCACCGACCTCTTCCCGACGCAGACCTCGCGCTTCGATCTTGCCCAGGCGGCGCGCCGCGGGGTCATCTCGCCACTGCGCTCCGTGCGCATCCCGCCGGGCCAGGACGTGCGCAACATCGCCAACGTGCCGCTGCGCCGCGGCGAGGTCGACGTCGAGTTCGACCAGGAGATGCTCGCCGAGCTGCTCGATCAGGCGCCCTTCAACTTCGCCATCGCCGACCTCTACAAGTCGCGCTTCAACGGGGTGCCGGGGGTCGTCTATGCGGCCGGCGTGCGCCACGCGTACAACGTCGCGCAGGCGTTCCGCGACCAGGGCATGAAGGCGATGGGCGTCTCCGGCGAGACCCCGAAGCGCGAGCTGGCCGAGATCCTCGCGAGCTACGAGCGCGGCGACATCGACGTGCTCGTCAACGCGCAGCTCCTCGCCGAGGGCTGGAACTCGCCCCGCGCGACCGTCTGCATGCATCTCGCGCCGACCGCGTCAAAACGCATCTACCAGCAGCGCGTCGGCCGCGTGACGCGCCGTCATCCGGGCAAGGAGGCCGGCGTCGTCGTCGACTTCGTCGCGCCGAACACGAAGAACGACGACCCCGTCGTGACGCTGCACTCGCTGCTCGATCGCGACGTCTACCGCGGTGGCGCGATCGTCGTCGGTCCCGTACGCCGCGGCCGCGGGCGGCGCGTGCGCGTCGAGCGCCGCGTGCTGCCGGTGACCTCCGATGAGGATCGGCGGATCGAGGTCTTCGAGCGCGAGCTGTGGCGGATCGCCGTCGAGCATTTGCCCTACGGCGAGCAGATCCAGTGGGCCGCGCTGGCCGGCGCCCGCGTGGCGCCGAGCGGCTGGCGCCGCGCCCGCGCGATGCTGCACTTCGATCGCGGCGGCGAGTTCAAGCGGGCGTTCCTGCTGACGGCCGTCGAGCGCAACAAGAACCCGCAGCTGCGCCTGCGCGCGCTGCAGGAGATCGCCACCTCGCGCGATCCGGAAGCCTTCGACCGGGCCGTCGTCGACGTCATCTCCGGGTGGACGCGCGAGGAGCGTCGCGAGGGGACGAAGATCTGCCTGCTGGCGCTCGCCGAGCAGCGCATCGGTCGCCGCGACCAGGCCAACGACTGGATCTGGCGCCTTGCGTCGTACACCCGCGACGTGCACGAGGAGTACGCCGTGCAGCGCTGGCCGGAGACCAAGCGGCTGCTCGGGCTGCTCGTGAACTCCAGCGGCGCCGCGCACGCGCGCAACGCGCGCCGTCTCGTGCACGCGGCGCGCAAGCAGGACCGGCGCCTGAGCGCTGCACTGCTGGCAGCGGCGATCGCCCACACGCCCGAGGGCGAGGAGATCCTGCGCGGCGCGCGCACCCGTCTGGCGCGCAAGCCGAGCGCGCTGTCGCGCGAGCTGCTACGCAACTTCCCCAAGAGCCGCGGCCGCCGCGGCAACCGGCGCCGGCGCAAGAAGGGCGGCGGTGCCGAAGGCGCCGTCGACGCGGTCGCGGTCACGACCGCGCAGGACGGCTCCGACGAGGAGCGGATTGGCGGCGAGGGCGGGCGGCAGGCAAACCGCGGCGCGGGCCGCCAGCGCGCGCGTCGCTCGCGCAACGGCCGCGCGGCGCATCGCGACTCCGATCCCGCGCGCGCGCCGCAGGAGGACGCGGCGGCCACGCCCGAGGACCAGGACGAGTCTTCGGCCAATGGGGACGAGCCGGCGGCGCCAGCGCCGTCGCGTGCCTCGCGCCGCTCACGCAATCGCCGCCCGCCCGCCCCACCTGTCGACGACGCCGTCGCGGTGGAGGCGATCGCCGACGCCGCGGCCGCGTTGTTCGCCGCCCGCGCGACTCGCACGGAACCCGCGACAGCCGACGAGAAGCCCAAGCCCAAGCGCCGCCGGGCGCCCGCGAAGACAGCGGCGACGAAGGCTGAGCCCGAAGCAGAAGCGCCAGTCGCAGATGAGAAGCCCAAGCCCAAGCGCCGCCGCGCGGCGGCTGGCACCGCGTCCACCGGCACCCCTGAGCCGACCGCCGACGCCGCGGCTGGTTCCGCGC
The DNA here is from genome assembly GCA_035536715.1 of Solirubrobacteraceae bacterium. Classification (GTDB taxonomy): domain Bacteria; phylum Actinomycetota; class Thermoleophilia; order Solirubrobacterales; family Solirubrobacteraceae; genus CADCVQ01. The sequence goes on along the minus strand of DATLNO010000157.1, from coordinate 11,340 downwards.
CCAGCGAAGACGCCGAATCCGCTGCCTGAGCGCGCGTACCGGCGCAAACGTGTTGTCATGCAACACAACAGCGCCATCACGGCCGAGAGCACGAGCAGGCTGGACTTCGCCGCAGCCGCCGCTACGCCGACGGGTGCCCGATCGCTATGCCGGGGGCTGCAGGTGCACCTCGCCCGCGTCAAGCGCCGTGCTCGTTGCGTCCGCGAGCTCGACGAGCAGCCGGCCGGCGTCGTCGATGCCGCGGGCGACGCCCGCACCGTGTGTCCAGGACACGTTTCGGCCGGCGAGTGCGTCGCGCGAGCGATAGTCGGCGAGCAGGTCTGTCGTCGGCTGCGCGAGGCGCCGCTCGAGCGCCGCCAGCAGCCGCTCGAGCGTCGGCTCGATGTCGCCGGGCTCGAGGCCGAGCGTGGCGGCATGGTCGCGGAGCCCGGCGGGAAGGTCCTCCGGGCGCACCGCGACGTTCAGGCCGATCCCGAGGACCGCCCAGCCCTCCTGCTGGCGGCCCTCCGCGAGCACACCGGCGAGCTTGAGCCCGTCCAGCAGCACGTCGTTGGGCCATTTGATCTGTGCGGCCGCACCCGCGATGTCGGCGACGGCAACGGCGCCGGCGATCGGCAGCAGCGGCGGCCACTCGCGCAGGACGAGCGACATGAGCAGCCCGCGGCCCGGCGGCGCGCTCCAGCTGCGCCCCTGACGGCCGCGCCCGGCTCGCTGCTCGCCGGCGGTCACGAGCGTGCCGTGCGGCGCGCCGGAGCGCGCAAGCTCCCGCGCCCGGTCGCTCGTGGAGTCCGTGCTGCGGTGGTGCACGCGCGGGCGGCCGAGCCGTGCGCTCACGACGCGGCTGCGAGCAGGATCTCGTCGCCGAGCGCGAGACCGAGCGCGTCGAGCGCGGAGCCGCGGTTGATCGCCAGCGACACGACGCGGTAGCCGTCCTCATACAGCAGCAGCTCGCCAGGCAGGACGTCCGCGAACGTTGTGGCGAACAGCGCCCGGCGCCCGTTGGCGGTGACGGCTCGGCCCAATCGCAGCCCGCCGCCGGCGAGATCGGCGTGGTCGGCGTCGAGCATGACGTTTCCGTAGCGGTCGGCCTGCAGGACATGGGCGACGAGGCCGCCGTCCGTCGCCTGCGCCCGGGGCAGCACGAGCTGGACGAGCTCGGCCGGATCCAGCGGCTCGCCCGCGTCGGCCAGCGCGACCGCGCCGGTTGCCAGGTGCGCGGCGACCGGCGCGAACACGTCGCGGCCATGAAACGACGCCGAGACGGGCTCCAGGCGCCACCGAGAGCGGCCGATCTCGACCGCCTCGGCGACCCCGCCGAAGCAGTCCGCAGCCAGCGACAGCAACCCGTTGTCGGGACCGACGAGGAGCCGCGCCTCGTCTGCGCAACGCAGCGCGACGGCGTGCCGCTGCGTCCCCACCTCGGGGTCGACGACCGCGAGGTGCACTCCCGCCGGCATGTAGGGCAGCGCCCGCTGCAGCACGAGCGCCCCGGAGCGCACGTCGTGGCGATCGATCCCATGCGTGACGTCGATGATCCGCGCCTGCGGTGCGATCCGCGCGATCACGCCGTGGCAGACGCCGACGAAGTCGTCGTCGAGCCCGTAGTCGCTGAGAAACGTCACGACCGCCATGCGCCGGTCGAGTGTATGGGCCGCAGTCCGGGTAGCCGCCTGGCATGAGTCATGGATCGCACGCCGAGACAGCCGAGCCGGAGAGCGGCATGCCCGAGGAGGAGCAGGATTCGGATCTCCCGCTCGGGGTGCCCGACGACGACGACGACGAGGTCGATCGCGAGCTGCCCGGCTTCCCGGAGGGCGACGTCGACACCGCGGGCTGACCGCCCGCCGTCGCGTCAGAAGAGCCGGCCTGGCGCGACGTCGCCGACGAGCGCCGCGATCAGCCCGTCGGGAGTGTGTTCCTGCGCCTCGACGTGCGGCTCGAGGCCACGCTCGCGCAGCGCCTCGCTCGTGACCGGGCCGATCGACACGATCTGCTGGCCATCGGCCGGAGCGCCCGCCGCCTCGACGTAGAAGCGCACCGCCGAGGCCGAAGTGAACGTCACGTAGTCCGCGCCGCGCGCAGCCTCGAGCGCACCCTCGTCGAGCGGCTCGGCGACCGTGCGGTACAGCGGGAGGAGCGCCACGTCGGCGCCGCGCTCGCGCAGCGCGTCGGGCAGAACGTCGCGGGCGACCTCGGCACGGGCGATCAGCACGCGCCGTAGCTGCAGACCGGCAAGCGCGTCGACCAGCGACTCGGCGACCGCTCGTGCGGGGATGATGTCGGGCTCGATGCCTCCGGCGCGCAGCGCGTCGGCGGTGCCGGGCCCAATCGCCGCGATCGCGGGTCCCGCGAGGGCGCGCGCATCGCGCGCGATCTCCAGGAGCCGCCGCGCACCGTTGGGGCTCGTCACGCAGAGCAGATCGACCCCGTCGAGCACAGGCAGCTGCGCCGCCAGCGGCTCGATGCGGATCGCCGGCGCCTCGACGACGCGCGCGCCCAGCGCGCGCAGCCGCGCCGCGAGTGAACTCGCCTGGGCCCGCGCGCGCGTCACGACGACGCTGCGCCCGGCGAGCGGCCCCGAGCCGAACCACGCGAGTTCCTCATGCAGCTCGGCGACCGCGCCGACGACGGTGATCGCGGGCGCCTTCACCTGCGCCTCGGCCGCGACCCGCGCGATGTCGGCGAGCGTCCCAGAGACCGTGCGCTGGTCGGCGAACGTGCCGCGCTGGATGATCGCGACCGGCTCGCTCGGCGGGCGCCCGCCGGCGATCAGCTGCGCTGCGATGCGGCCGAGCTTGCGCACGCCCATGTAGAACACGAGCGTTCCGGGGAAGGCAGCGAGCGCCGGCCAGTCGACCTGCGTCTCGTCCTTGCCCGGGTCCTCGTGGCCGGTGACGAAGGCGACCGCGGCGGCCATGCCACGCTGCGTCACCGGGATCCCGGCGTAGGCCGACGCCGCGACGCCCGCGGTCACGCCCGGCACGACGGAGAATTCGATCCCGGCGCCGCGCAGCAGCTGGGCCTCCTCGCCGCCACGGCCGAAGACGAACGGGTCACCGCCCTTCAGGCGCACGACCTCGCAGCCCGTGCGGCCGTGCTCGAGCAGCAGCTCGTTTGTCACGTCCTGAGGGACTTGTGCCCCCCCGCCGACCTTGCCGACGTCGATCATGACCGCGTCCGCGCGCGCGCCGTCGAGCACCCCGTCGGGGATCAGACGGTCGAAGAGGATCACATCGGCGCGCGCGATCAGCTCGAGTGCCCGCGCGGTCATGAGCCCCGGATCGCCCGGCCCGGCGCCGACGAGGTGGACGGTCATGTGTGGCCGTCCCCGTACGTTGCGAGGTCCTCGGCGCGTGCCAGCAGCTCGCCGCCACCGGCCGCGAGCAGGCGCTCGGCGGCGAGCGCTCCGGCCTCGTCCGGCGTCGCGGCCGCGGGCGTCTCGTCGCGTACCCACGACGAGCCGTCGGGCAGGCCGGCGAAGGTCCGCAGCACGATGCCGTCGGCGACGACCGTCGCGTAGGCCCCCAGCGGCGTGTTGCAGCTCGCGTCGAGGCGGGTGACCAGCGCGCGCTCTGCGCAGAGCGCGTCCCACGTCGGGCCGTTTGTGATCGCGCGCACGGCGGCGGCGGCCTGCCGGTCCCCGACACGGCCTTCGAGGACGAGCGTCCCCTGGCCCGGTGCCGGCACGAGCTCGCTCAGGACGCAGCCGATCGCATCCGCGCGGCCGAGCCGCCGCAGCCCGGCGGCGGCCAGCACGAGCGCCTCGGCCTCGCCCGCTGCCAGCTTGCCCAGCCGCGTGTCGACGTTGCCGCGAACGACCACCACCTCGAGATCCGCGCGCAGGGCGAGCAGCTGCGCGGCGCGCCGCAGCGACGCCGTTCCGACGCGCGCGCCGGGTGCGAGCTCTGACAGCGCCGAGGCGCCCACGAGCGCATCGAAGGGGTCGCCGCGAGCCGGGGAGCCGACGAGCTCGAGGCCCTCCGGCAGCACGCTCGGCACGTCCTTGGCGCTGTGCACCGCAAGGTCGATCTCGCCCCCGAGGAGGGCGAGCTCGAGCTCCTTGACCCAGCGCTCCTTGTCGTGGTTGCCCAGGCCGGAGGCAGTGGCGGGCCTGTCGCCCGTCGTGGTGATCGTCACGAGCTCGGCGCCGCGCCCGAGCATCGCGGCGACCGTCCCGGCCTGCGCGAGCGCAAGGGCACTCCCGCGCGTGCCGATTCGCACGTCAGTCGCCTACGACGCGCGGCGCGGCAGCGAGCGCACGTTGTCGCGCTCGACGGCGGCGGCGTCGGCGTCGGGTGCCTCCGGCGCACCCTCGAGGCCGAAGAGCTCGCGCATGATCTGCAGCCGCCCGTGCGAGCGGTTCTCACCGATCGTCCGCAGGCGCAGCGTCGGCTCGTGCAGCAGGCGGTTCATCACCGACCGCGCGATCGCCTCGGCGCGCGCGATGTCGCGTTCGGAGGCGTGCTCCCAGCGCTGGGCGTTCTCGGCCAGCACCTGCTCGACGATCGCGTCGCCGTGCTCGCGCAGCGCGCGGATCGTGGGCTGCACCGCGAGTGTGCCGAGCCACTCGGCGAAGCGCGAGATCTCCTCCTCCACGATCGCCTCGGCCCGCAGCGCCTCGGCCTCGCGGATCATCACGGTGTGGGCGACGCGCGCCTGCAAATCGTCCATGTCGTAGAGCGTCACGCCGGGTAGGTCGGCACACGCGGGGTCGATGTCGCGCGGGACGGCGATGTCGACGAGCAGCAGCGGGCGCCCCTGGCGCGCGCGCATGACGAACTCGAGCTCCTCGACGCCGACGATCGGATGCGGCGAGGCGGTCGAGGCCACGACGACGTCGGCCTGCACGAGCTGCTCGGGCAGGTCGTCGAGCGCGACGACCCGGCCACCGAAGCGATCGGCCAGCGCGCGCGCCCGGTCGGCGTGGCGGTTGGCGACGAAGATCGTGGAGACGCCGTGATCGGCGAACGCGCGGGCCGTCTGCTCGCTGGTCGCGCCGGCGCCGATGATCATCACGCGAGGTGCGGAGTTGTCGGCGAGCACGTCGCGTGCCAGCTCGACGGCGGTCGAGGAGACCGACGCGCGACCCTGGCCGATCGTGGTCTCCGAGCGCGCGCGCTTGCCGGTCTGCAGCGCGGCGGTGAAGAGGCGGTTCGTCAGCGGGCCGGTCGTGCCCGCGGCAAGCGCGACCTCATAGGCGCGCTTGACCTGACCCTGGATCTCGGCCTCGCCGACGATCATCGACTCGAGGCCGGCGCAGACGCGGAAGAGCTGGCGCGCCGCGTCGCAGTTGCGCGGCGAGTAGATACGCTCGGCGAGCTCGGTCGGGCGCACGTGGGCACGCTGGGCGAGGATCCCGAGCACGGCGCTCTCGGCGGCGACGGGATCGCCGACGACGAGGGTCAGCTCGGTGCGGTTGCAGGTCGAGATGACGACGGCCTCGTGCACATCGGGATGCGCGACGACCTCTTGGAGGAAGCCCTCGACGGCGCTCTGCGTCAGCGCGAGGCGCTCGCGCAGGTCGACGGAGGCGGTCTTGTGCGAGATCCCGAGCGTGATCAGCTCAGCGGTCATGCCACCGTCTCCTTGCGACGCGTCTGTTTGGCGGCGGCGTTGTTGTCCTTGGCGTCGACGAGCTCGGCAAGCTCGACGACCTCCTTCTCGATCCGGCTGAGCTTGGACGCCATGATCGCCACGTAGATCAAGAGCAGCGCGACGAAGACCAGATACGCAGCGGCGACATATTTCCCGGCCTCGTCGAGGGGAAGCGCCGGCATGTCAGAGCTGCGGCGCCGCGCTGCGGCCGGTCATGGAAAGCTCGTCGTCGTCGCCGGCGAGCCGGCGACGCAGGGCGCGGAGGCGGAATGTCGCGTGCTTGGAGGCCATCTCGTACTTGCACAGGGTGACGAACAGCAGGCTCATGCCGAGCAGCGCCATCAGGAGCGTCAGCGTCACCTTCTCGGGCGCGGTCGTGACCGTCGTCCCCGTCGGCGGGTGGGTGAAGCTCTCGGCCATTCGCACCGCGGCGAAGTTCAGCGGGACGAACGTGCCGGCGACGATCGCGAAGACCGAGGCGTAGCGGCTCTGCTTCTCCTTGTCCTCGATCGAGAAGCGCAGTGGCCAGTACGTCGCGTACAGCAGGAAGACGATGAGAAACGAGACGAGCATCGGCTCGTCCCAGACCCACCAGTGCCCCCATGAGGCGCGCGCCCAGATCGAGCCCGTGATGAGCACCCCGACGGCGAGGATCACCGAGATGTGGATCGTCACGTAGGAGCGCATGTCCCACTTGGCCTCGTCGGAACGCAGGTGCAGCGCCGCGAAGACGGCGCCCGCCACGAAGCCGACCAGCGCGACGATCGCCATCGGCACGTGCACGTAGAAGATCTTCTGCACGAAGCCCTGGTCGGCATCCAGCGGCGCGTAGAAGAACACGAGCGCGAACGCGGCCGTCAGAACGAGCGGCGTGGCGATGGAGAGGGCGCGCAGGCCCCTGCCGTACAGGATTGCTCAGTCCTCCAGAAGGAAGTCGAAGACTGCATACGCGATCAGCGCGAACAGCAGATCATAGATGGCGAGTATTGCCAGCCAGTTACCCGGCAGCGCCTCCGCGCCGCCGTCAGCCAGCAGCGGCGTGGCGCAGCGCGCGGCGGCCAGCAGGACCGGCACGAGCAGCGGCAGCGCGATCAGCGGCACGATCAGGTCGCGCGCGCGGGTCTGGATCGCAAGGCCCGCGACGAGCGTCCCGATGACGGCGATGCCGGCGTTGGTGAGCAGCAGGACGAGCACGAGCTCGGGCAGCGCCTGCGTCAACGGCGGGCCGAGCAGCAGCAGCGCGAACGCCGGCACGGCGACGAGCTCGACGATGCAGAGGAAGACAAACAGCGTCAGCGCCTTGGCCACGAGCAGCGCGGTGCGGTCGACCGGCGCGAGCAGGAAGCCGTCGAAGCCGCCCTGCTCGTATTCGGCGACGAACAGGCGGTTGACGCCGAGGATCGCGGAGAACAGCAGCGTGACCCACAGCACGCCGGCGGCGAGGTCGCCGGTGACGCGGTCGCGATCGAGGCCGAAGTGGAACACGACATACGTCGCGATGCTGAAGAGCACCATCGCGGGCACGGATTCGCGCGTGCGCCATTCCAGCGTGAGCTCCTTGGCGAGGAGGGCAGCGACGGTTGTTCTCATCCGTAGAGCTCGGCGATCTGTGCCGGGGTGACGTCGGCCGCCGGCGCCAGCAGCGCGACACGCCCCCCCTTGAGGCCGAGCGCGACATCGGCGCCGCGCAGGCCGCCCGCCGGGTCGTGGCTCGTCACGACGCGCGTGGCGATGCTCCGAGCGCCGATCAGCGGCGCGACCTGGGCCGTCGCGGCGGGATCGAGGTTGGCGAGCGGCTCGTCGAGCAGCAACAGCTCGGGCTCGTGCAGCACGGCGCGCGCGATCGCCAGGCGCTGGACCATCCCGCGTGACAGCTCGGCGACGGGATCGCCCGAGCGGGCGGTCATCCCGACGGCGTCGAGCACCTCGTCGACGCGTCGCGTGGCAACGCGATGAAGCCGCGCATAGAAGCGCAGGTTCTCCCGGCCGCTCAGCTCGCGGTACAGCAGCGCGTCGTGGCCGAGGAAGCCGAGCCGCCCGCGCACGGCGTAGCCGTCCGCCGGCAGCGGCCGGCCGAACACCCGCACCTCGCCCGCGTGCGGGCGCAGCAGCGTGGCGAGCATCCGCAGCAGCGTCGTCTTGCCCGCGCCGTTGGGGCCGAAGACGACGAGCGTGCGGCCCGCCTCGAGCTCGAGCGTGACGTCGCGTAGCGCGGCGCGCTCGCCGTAGCGGCGCCCGGCGCCGCTCAGCGCGAGAACGGGTTCGGTGTCCGGCGGCACGGCCCGGACGCTACTTCAGCCCGTCGCGACCGCGGCCCTACGCGGATGCGTGCATCCGCTGCGCGGCGGCGATCAGGTCGAGCACTGCCCGCTCATCGTCCCTGCGCAGCAGCACGATCGGGTCTGGCTCGCCGTTGACGATCGACTCGAAGAACGCCTTGCGATCCTGGTAGGTCGGCAGCGTCCCCTTCGCCCAGCCGCGCGCGTCGTTGAGCATGATCGCCAGGCGCGCGTACTCTTCGCCGAAGAGCTCGCTCACCTCGGCCTTCATCCGCTTGGCCAGCGCCGGAGACGCGCCCGCCGTGGAGATCGCGATCGCCAGCGGGCCGGTGCGAACGATCGCCGGCAGGATGAAGTTGCACAGCGGCGGGACGTCGACGATGTTCACGAGCATCGCGCGCTTCTCGGCATCGTCGAAGACGCGGATGTTGATCTCCGTGTCGTCGGTGCACGCGATGACCATGAACGTGCCCGCGAGGTCGTCGGGCCCGGCGTACGCGCGCTGCTCCCAGTCGATCGAGCCCTCGGCAGCGAGCGCGCGCAGCGCGGCGTTGGCCTCGGGCGCGACGAGCGTCACATCGGCGTCGCAGGCGAGCAGGCCCTCGACCTTCTCCAGGCCGATCTCGCCGCCGCCGACGACGAGGCACTTGCGGCCCGAGAGCTTCAGGCACGCGATGTAGAACGGCGTGTCGAGCATCCCCTGGACGCAGGACTGGTCGCAGATGCCCCTGCGCAGCTGGCAGACGCAGTCTTTCCCGGCATAGGCCTGTGCGGGCATCCGTCACAGGGTAATGCCCCGTATCACCTCCACCATGACGGCCAATATGGTTGACTACACAACGACCTAGGATCAGCGAGACCGCTTCCGATGGATTCCTACTTCGACGACACCTCGATGCTGCGCCGCGTGCACCGCGAGTTCGCGGTCGCGCTCTCCGGCCCGCGGGCGCTGCTCATGCAGGCCGCCCACCCGGTGGCGTTCGAGGGATTCTTCGCGCACACGGGTGCGCTCGACGAGCCCTACCGGCGCCTCGCTCGGACCGCCGAGGTGATGAACACGATCGCGTTCGGCACGCGCGCAGACGCCGACTGCGCGACCCGCCGTGTGCGGCTGATGCATTCACGCGTGCGCGGCGAACTCGACCGCCCCGCCGGCCGCTTCCCCGCCGGCACCCCGTTCGCCGCCGACGACCCCGAGCTCCTGCTCTGGGTGCTGGCGTGCCTCGTCGACTCGGCGCTCGTCTTCTACGACAAATACGTCGCCTCGCTGTCGGATGCCGAGCGCGACGGCTACTGGCAGGACTACCGCGTCGTAGGCGGGCTCTTCGGGCTGAAGGACGACGAGATGCCCGTCGACATCCGCGACTTCGACGACTACATGCACGACATGCTCACCGGCCGCGACCTGTTCGTCACGTCCGCCGCGCGCGAGCTCGCACTGCAGATCGTCATGCGCCCGCCGGTCGGTCTCGCCAAGCGCCCGGTCCTCGAGGTCGTGAACTTCATCACCGTCGGGCTGCTGCCCGTCGGGCTGCGCCGCCAGTTCGGGCTCTCCTGGGATCCGCTGCGCTCGCTCATGCTGCGCGGCGGAGCGGAATACGCCAAGCGCGTGCTCGTGCCGCTGGCGCCCGAGCGGCTGCGGTTCGTGTCAAGCGCGCGCGCCGCGTAGGGAGCGGCCCCTCACGCTGCGAGCTACGCCCGCCAGACGGTGTCGCCGAGCGCCTGCGTCTTCAGGGTGACGCCGTCACGGGCGGCGGTCTCGCCGCGGCGGCGCCAGTAGTCCAGCAGCGGCTGCGGCGGCTGCTCTTCGTACATCAGCGCGATCACGACGGGCCTGCCTGCGAGGGTCGGATAGGCCGCCACCATCTGTCCATCCAGCGCGTAACGCAGGTACACGCCGAGCTTGCGCTTGAGCTGGTTGCGCTCGCGCGCGCCGTCCTTGGACCAGTTGCCGGTCTGGATGATCGAGAGCAGCGCGCTGCCGTCCGCGTCCTCGGCGATGACGTCGATCTCGTCTGGAGCAGCAATCCCGGGCATGAAAACAGCGTACGCCCTTCGTTGAGATCATCCGAAGCGTGCTGAAGACCGAGCGACTGCTGTTGCGTCGCTGGCGGGAGACCGATCGGGCGCCGTTCGCCGCGCTGAACGCCGATCCGGAGGTCATGCGCTGGTTCCCGGCGCCGCTGTCGCGGCAGGCCAGCGACGAGCTGGCCGCGGCGGCCGACGCGCACATCGCGCGTGAGGGCTGGGGCCTGTGGGCGCTGGAGGAACGGACGACCGGCCGCTTTCTCGGGTTCACCGGGCTCGCGCGGCCGTCGTTCGACGCGCCGTTCATGCCCGCCGTCGAGATCGGCTGGCGGCTTGCGCGGACGGCCTGGGGCCGTGGCCTGGCCAGCGAGGCGGCGCACGCCGCGGCGTCCTTCGCCTTCCACGAGCTCGGCGTCGACGAGATCGTCTCCTTCACGGTGGCGGGCAACGCCCGCTCCCGCGCGGTCATGCGACGCATCGGCATGCGACATGACGTCGACGGCGACTTCGATCACCCGAGCGTGTCCGCCGGCGAGCTTCGCCGCCATGTCCTGTACCGGCTGACGCAGGGTCGTTACGAGCAGCGGCTCAACTTCCTCACCGCAAACGCCGACAACTCCCCCGAGGCGTGCCCGCCAGGCGCCGTCATGTCCGACGACGTCCGATGAGGGCACATGCGCACCGGCACGAGACGCGGGACCACTGCACTTCTGGCGCTCATAGCGCTGCTGGCGATCGCGAGCAGTGCCTCGGCGGTCACGATCACGGAGTTCACCAGCGGCATAAGCGCGGGCAGCCAGCCGTCGCGGATCGCCGCCGGCTCGGACGGCAACATGTGGTTCACCGAACGCGCCGCCGGGCGCATCGGACGCATCACAGCGCAGGGTGTCGTGACGGAGTACTCCAGCGCCATCACCGCCGGGAGCGCTCCGCACGGGATCGTCGCGGGCCCGGATGGCAACATGTGGTTCACGGCCCTCGCCGGAAACCACGTGGGCAGAATCGCCCCTGACGGCACGATCACCGAGTTCGGCGTGGGCGTCCGGCCTGTCGGGACGATCGCCGCCGGGCCCGACGGCAGGCTCTGGTTTCCCGTCAGGATCGATGGCACCTATCCCGCGATAGCGGCGATCACGACGAACGGCGTGGTCACGATGTACGGCGACGGCCTTGACGCGGGCGCGTTCCCCCGCGGGATCGCCGCGGGCCCCGACGGCAACCTGTGGTTCACCGACGCCAACGACGCGATCGGCAGGGTCACGACAGCCGGCGTCATCACGGTATTCACGACGCCGACCTCGAACAGCGAGCCCTTCGAGATCGCGGCCGGGCCGGACGGCAACCTGTGGTTCACCGAACGCGCCGCCGGGCGCATCGGGCGGATCACGCCGGCGGGCGTGGTGACGGAGTTCTCGGCCGGCATCACTGCGAACGCGCG
>DATLNO010000156.1:0-6413 GCA_035536715.1 Solirubrobacteraceae bacterium | reverse complement strand
CTGGGGCGAGGATGGACGCGAGGTCGAGCAGCGTCCGCGCGACCGAGGTCACTCTGATCGCGTCGTGCTCCTCGACGTCCGCGGCAGTGAGCGTGCGCCAGCGATGGACGATGACGCCTGTGCCGTGCGGATGCCCGGCGCTCGTGGGCACCGTGACGTGGATCGCAACCGAGTTGCTGGGTCGCATGCCCCACAGTGCGGCAGCACTCGAATGGCTGAGAACCGCGCCCTCACCGAGGGCGAAGACCGCAGCAAGCCAGCGCGCTTCGCGCGACAGGTGCCGGTGTCCGACCGCGAACACGCCGCGGTGCAGCCGGTGCAGCCGTCCAGCGCGCACGCGCGAGTTGATCGCCCCGACGCCCAGGCCGGCGCCGCGCAGCTGATCGATACCCACCACGCCGTACTGCGTCTCCGCGATCAAGGCGATCCGGGCATCGGGGCTGAGCGTGTCGTGAACATGCTCCACACGAACACATAGGCGGCAGCCTCCGAGGATTCGCCCCTCCGGGACGCAAGCGTGTCGTCTCGATGCTCTCGGCGAACACCCAAACGACACGCTTCCCGGCGAGCGCCCCGCGCGCACCGAGCGTGTCGTCTCGATGCTCGATGCGAACACCGGTACGACACGATCCGCCGCGGAGACCGCGGACGCCGGCGCCACGCCACCTTCACGATGCTGTTTGCAAGCGCTGGGGTCATCCGAACCGAACAAGTGAAGTCCTACGCCCGCCGCACCCGCGGCCGCGTCTGACACAGCTCGCACGCGTACGTCCCGCGCCCGGCCGCGACGAACTTGCGCACCGGCGTGCCGCAGACGGTGCACGGCTCGCCCTCGCGGCTGTGGACGAGGAACTCGTTCTGGAAGGCGCCCTTGACGCCGTCGGGGTGCCGGAAGTCGTCGATCGACGCCCCGCCCGCGCCCAGCCCGGCCTCCAGCGATGCCACGACCGCGTCGCGCAGCGCCGCCACCTGCCCGCGCTTCAGCGCCCCCGCCGCGCGCAACGGATGGATGCGCGCGCGAAACAGCGCCTCGTTGGCGTAGATGTTCCCCACGCCGGCCACCCGGCGCTGATCCAACAGCAGCGCTTTGATCGGCGTGCGGCGCTTGCGGGTCTGCAGATACAGATGCTCGGTCGTGAAGTCGGGACCGAGCGGCTCCACGCCGAGGCGCGCGTCGAGGAACTCGTCCAGCGCATCGCCCCCGAGCGCGAGCTCGCCGGTCCCGAAGCGCCGGGGGTCGCAGAAGGACAGCAGGTGGCCGTCATCGAGCTCCAGCCGCACGCGCACGTAGAGCGCATCGGGCGGCGCGTCATATAGGACAGTCCCGGTCATGCGCAGGTGCATGAGCAGATACACCTCGTCCTCGGCCTCCCAGATGAGATACTTGCCGCGCCGCGACAGGCGCTCGATGACGCGTCCCTCGAGCGCGTCGCGCAGCTCCGACGGCGCCATCGGCGCGCACCATTTCGCGTCGAGCACCTCGAGCGCGCGCAGCGTGCGCCCCTCGACGAGCGGCGCCAGGCGACTGCGGATCGTCTCGACCTCGGGAAGCTCGGGCATCGCGCTTCGGGCGTAGTGTCGCGGGTCAGGAGCCCGTCGGAGCGCGCAGTTTCAGCGAGCGCGACATCGGGCCGAAGGTCTGGTCGTCGATCCGCGCGAAGTCCTTCGGCGGGGCGAACGCGTCCATGACGACCTCTGCGCCACGCCCGTAGGCGTGCAGCGAGCGCATGGACCGCTGCACGGACTGGTCGGTGAGGTTCGCGCCCACCCCGACAACCTCGACGGCGCGGATTCCGGGCTTCATGACCAGGCGCGTCGAGGTGAGCTTGAACGTCGGGTCACGGCTCTCGATCTGCGCGACGAGCGCGTCGCGTGCGGCGTTGAGCTGCGCGCGCGTCTCGGGTAGCGGCTCGGTGCGCGGATAGCGCCAGATGGCGACCTGCGCGGTCCCGATCGCGACCGTCGCCACCTGCGGCGCGGTGCCGGGCACGACGCGCCAGTTCGTCGGCGCGCGGAAGCGCACGCCCTGCTCGTCGAACGGGGCGTCGCGAAACGCCTTCGGCGCGGGAACGAGGCTCAGGTCCGGGACGGGTGTCCGATCGTTGCCGCAGCTCGCTGGCACAGCGGCGAGCGCGACGAGCGCAATCGAGATCAGGCGGGGGCGGTGCACCCCGGCATTCTCTCAGGGCGCCGGGGCCGCCGCGTCTGCGACCACACCCGCTCGCGGGTGCGCCCGGAAGTAGACGTCCTTCAGGCGCTCGGCGGAGAGGTGCGTGTAGATCTGCGTCGTCGCGACGTCTGCGTGGCCGAGCATCTCCTGCAGCGAGCGCAGGTCACAGCCGCCGGCCAGCAGATGCGTGGCGAACGTGTGGCGCAGCGTGTGTGGGCTCATCCGGCCGGCGAGACCGGCGCTCGCGGCATGGCGCTGCACGATCTTGTAGAGCCCCTGTCGCGTGAGGCCGTTGCCGCGGTGGTTGACGAACAGGTGGCGCTCCTCGCGCATGCCGACGAGCTTCGGTCGCCCGTGCGCGAGGTAGGTTCGCGCGGCGAGCACCGCCTGGCGCCCGACCGGGATCAGCCGCTCCTTGGAGCCCTTGCCGCGGGCGCGTACCACGCCGGCACGCAGGTCGACGCTGCCGACCGTCAGGTCGACGGCCTCGCTCGCGCGCAGGCCGCAGGCGTACATCAGCTCGAGCAGCGCACGGTCGCGCAGCGCTGCGGGGTCGGCCCCGCGCGGGGCGGCGAGAAGCTTGGCGATCTCGTCACGCGTGAGCACCTGCGGCAGCTTCTGGCTCTTGCGCGGCGAGCGCAGGTCGGCCGTCGGGTCGTGGGAGATGATCTCCTCACGGCGCAGATGGCGATAGAAGGAGCGCAGGCACGCGGTCTTACGCTGGATCGTCGCGGGCGCGACGGGTGGGCGCTGCGGCCCGCCGGCGGTCAGCTCCGAGAGAAAGCGAACCAGTTCGCCGTGACCGAGCGTCGTGGCATCCAGGCCGTCGCGGGTGAGGAAGTGCCCGAACTGCAGAAGGTCGGAGCGATAGGCCTCGAGCGTGTTGCGTGACAGGCCGCGCTCGAACTCGAGGTACGCCAGGAAGTCCAGCACGAGGTGCTCGAGCGGACGGTTTGGTGAAACCGGACGCGCTGGGCGTGCGGGTGATTCGGTCGGGGCGACGGCCATGGCCCTGCGTTCGCCACCAATCGCGCGAACCATTCGGGTGCAAGGCGGCGTGCGTTGCGCCTCATCTCTTCGAGCAGCTACCGGGCCGTCCCTGAGGCGCGCAGCCAGCTCAGCCCGATCAGCGTCTTGGCGTCGTTCGTCGCTGCGATCGCAGCGTCGATGTCGGCGAGCGGCCAGCGCACGATCTCGATGCGCTCGCCGGGATCGGGCTCGGCGTCCTCGCACGGGCGCAGTCCCGTTGCGGCGAACACATGCACGAGCTCGTCGGAGTAGCCGCTGGAGGAGTAGTAGCACTCGATCTCGGTCCAGTCCGCCGCCTCCTGCCCGATCTCCTCGGCGAGCTCGCGCTGTGCGGTCTGCAACGGCGACTCCCCATCCACGTCGAGCTTGCCGGCGGGCAGCTCGATCGTGTACTGGAGGATCGCCTCACGCGGCTGGCGCACCAGCCACACGTGGTCGTCGTCGTAGGCGACGATCGCGGCGGCGGCCATGCGGTCGACGTACTCGCGCTCGACCTCCTCGCCGTCGTCATGGCGAAAGCGCCCGACGCGCACGGAGAACTGGCTGCCCTTGTACGGCTCCTCATGGCCGAGCGCCTCGATCGTTGGTGGCCGGCTCACGGGTCCTCCCTCATCTGCGCGAGGGCGGTGCCGGATGCCAGCGCGGCAGCAAAGAACAGCGGATCCTCGCGGCCCATCGAGTGCGTCGGCAGGCCGCTGACCGCGTACCCGTCGAGGTCTGCCGGGAACGCACGCCATTCATGACGGTGATCCGCCGGCCACTGGTCGTCCGGGATCGCGATGACGACGGACGCCAGCAGGAGGTCGAGCACCGCGCGTGTGTGATGGCTCAACCCACGGTGGCGAGCGCGCAGGTCGGTCGACGACATGCGCGGCACGAGCAAGGCGTTGCAACCGAGCGCGATCGCGGTGTGCAGCGAATCCAGCGCATGCATGCCGCCGTGGCCGAGCGCCGAGCCGGAGCCGAGGATTCCGGGGCCGGGACCGATGACCGCCGCGTCCCAGCGCAGCTCGGTCATGCCGTGGTGCAGCGCGGCCGCGGTCGTGATCGACTCGCCGTCGGCGCCGCCGAACGCCGCCCCCGCGGTGAGATGGCCGCGCAGCAGGCCGTCGTCGCGCAGGTCGCGCACGACGCAGGAATGCCCGCCCGGAAGCGCGCCACCGATGGTCTGGATGTAGCCGAGCCGGCCCTCGCCGCCGGACGCCTGCGCGAACGCCCAGGCCAGCGGCGCGAGCTGGCCATGCAGCGCGATCACCGCGGCAGGCTTGTAGAGCGGTAGCTGCGGCGCCAGCGGCGTTCCATCCGCGTCGCCCTCCTCGACCGGCAGGACGGCGTGCTGCAGGCTCGTGTAGTTGAGCTTCATGACATGCGCGCGCGGCGTGCCCTGACCCTTCAGACCGCGCGTGAGGTTCACGTGGACGATGTCGAAGCCGCCCGAGCCCAGGCCGAGCTCGAGCGCCTCGACGTTGACGATCAGCTCGTCGCCGGGTTGCGACGCGCCGACGAGGCCGACGTCGGCGATCGCGGTGCGGCGCTCCTCACCGATCTGGATCGCCAGGCGTTGCTCCATCGGCTCCGCCGGCCCGACCGCGAGGACTCGCGCGCGCCTCAGTCGGAGCATGCGTCCAGCAGTGCATAGGTCACGTCGAGCATCCCTTCGAGCGCGGCGACGCTGACACGTTCCTCCGGCTCATGGTTTCGCTCGGTGCCGTTGGCAAGGTTCGTGCAGTGAAAGCCTGCCGCCTCGAAGGCGTTGGCGTCCGAGCCGCCGCCGGTCGGTCGCCGCGTGGGCGTGTATCCGCAGGCACGCAGCGCCGCCTCGGCCGCGAGCACGGCAGGCGCATCGGGTGAGTGACGGTAGCCGTCGAACAACCGCTCGGTCGTGACGTCGACATCGCAGAAGCAGGACGGGGTGTTGGCGGCGTCGTGCGCGCAGGCGATCACGGCGGCGATGACGTCCTCGGCCTTCGAGGGCTGGAGCGAGCGCACCTCGCCGAGAACGGTGCAGCGCGCGGCGACGATGTTCGTCCCACCGCTCTGGCCGCCCTCGATGCGGCCGATGTTCGCGGTCGTCTCCTCGTCGATGCGGCCGAGCCTCATCGCAGCGATCGCGCGGGCCGCGGCCTCGATCGCGCTGCGTCCCTCCTCGGGGCGGATCCCGGCGTGCGCCGGCGTCCCGCGGAAACTCAGCTCGAAGCGGTAGTACGTCGGCGAGGCGATGATGATCTCGCCGATCGGCGACGCGTGGTCGAACACGTAGCCCCAGTCGCTCTTCAGGGTCTTGACGTCGAACGCCTTCGCGCCCGCCAGCCCGACCTCCTCGCAGACGGTGAACAACAGCTCCAGTCCGACGGGCGAGGCTTCGACCGCGCAGCGCCGCGCGACCTCGAGGATGATCGCGACGGCAGCCTTGTTGTCGGCGCCGAGGATCGTGCTTCCCCGGCTCACCCAGCCGCCGTCGTCGAGAACGGGCTCGATGACCCCGGCCTCGGGCACCGTGTCGAGGTGCGCGCAGAGCAGGATCGTGCGCTCGCCGCGGCCGGGAATACGTGCCAGGAGGTTGCCGCATTCGGCGCCAACCTCCCCCGCCACCCCGTCCTCCTCGACGTCGATCCCGATCGCGCCGAGCTCGCGCGCGACCGCCCCGGCGATCGCCTTCTCAGCACCGAACGGGCTGGGAATCGCACACAGGCGCGCGAACGTGTCGTTCAGGCGGCGGCGCTCGACATCGGAGGCGGGACGCATCGTCGTGCAGTGTGACGAGGACGAACTTCTCTTGTGCCCGCCGCTGAGGAGGTATAGAAATCGGTATTGAGGTTTGGGCTATGCGCGCGGCGAAGCTACCTCGCGCCAACGTGAACGAGCTGGAGGCGGTCGAATGGCATCAATTGAGTTCGCACCAAGACAGAACGAAACAGAGCAGATCACGGTCCACGTGATCTGGCTGACATCGGGACTGAGCTGCGATGGTGACTCAGTCGCCATGACGTCGGCGGTCAACCCGAGCCTCGAGGACATCATCACGGGCGCGATCCCGGGTATGCCGAAGGTCGTGGCCCATACTCCGGTGCTGGCGTACGAGAACGGTGCGGAGTTCCTGCAGGCCTGGTATGACGCCGAGGCCGGCAAGCTCGATCCGTTCGTGCTCATCGTCGAGGGTTCGATCCCGAACGAGAAGATCAACGGCGAGGGTCACTGGGCGGGCATGGGTGTC
>DATLNO010000155.1:0-2505 GCA_035536715.1 Solirubrobacteraceae bacterium | reverse complement strand
TCGATGAAGCCCGGCGATGCCTGCTGGGAGAACAGCCCACCCGACTCGCCGAACGACGCGAGCGACTGGTCGTAGACGGCGTTGGGCGACTCGCGCGTGACGACCCGCGCCGAGCCCTTGTAGAGCTTCACGCCGATCGTGCCCGTCACCTGCTCGTTGACGCGGTTCATGAACGCCTCGAGGTCGCCGCGCAGCGGCTCCCACCACAGACCGGCGTAGACGAGGTACGCCCACTGGCGCTCCAGCCCCGGCTTGAACTGGTTCTGATGGATCGTCCCGACGAGCTTCTCGAGGTCGGCGTGGGCGGGCAGGATGATCGCGGCCGCCGGCACCTCGTAGATGTCGCGCACCTTCAGGCCGACGATGCGGTCCTCGATGTGGTCGACGATGCCGACGCCGTGGCGGGCGCCGATCTCGGCGACGCGCTCGAGCAGGTCCACGAGACCGAACTGCTCGCCGTCCAGCGACACCGGCGCGCCGCGCTCGAACCCGATCTGGATGACCTGCGCCTCGTCCGGGGCGCGCTCGGGCGGCGTGACGAGCTGGAACACGTCGTCGTCGGGAGCGTGCGACAGGTCCTCGATCCAGCGGCCCTCCGAGGAGCGGCCCCAGAGGTTGTCGTCGATCGAGTACGGCGCGACCTCGCTGCCCTGGGTCGGGTGGGACTTGATCGGGATCCCGTGCTTGTGGGCGTACGCGAGCTCCTCGTCGCGGCCCATCTGCCAGCCGCGGACGGGAGCGATGACCTTCAGCTCGGGGGCCAGCGTCGCGATCGTCGCCTCGATGCGGACCTGGTCGTTGCCCTTGCCGGTGCAGCCGTGGGCGATCGTGTCGCAGCCCGTCTTGCGCGCGTACTCGACGGCGAGCTTGGCGATCAGCGGGCGCCCGAGCGCCGTGAACAGCGGGTAGCCGCCGCCGTAGAGCGCGTTGGCCTTGATCGCGGGCAGGACGAACTCGCGGGCGAACTCCTCGCGGGCATCGACCGTGAAGCATTCGACGGCGCCGATCTGGCGCGCCTTGCCCTCGATGACGTCGTAGTCCTCGCCGGGCTGGCCGAGGTTGACGGTCAGCGTGACGACCTCCGCCTCGTACTCGTCGGCGATCCACTTGAGCATGACGCTCGTGTCGAGGCCGCCGGAATACAGCAGCAGGACGCGGCCGACCTCGCCGCGCTCGGCGAGGTAGGAGGCGGTTCGGGTGTGAGGAGTCTGCTCGGTGGTTTGCGCCATCGAGCGTGGAAGCCTACGAGTAGTGGGCGCCCGGCGCGGTGTGCGGGGAAAACCGCGCGCCGTGCCGATCCAGGCTCGTCGCAATTCGCGCGTTCGCCGCATGGTTTCCCCCGCCCGCGGGTTGGGGGGCTTGTACGCGGGGTAGGACACGGGCACGGGGGTGTATTCCGTGCACCGCTAACCGAGCAAGGATGCCGGCCATAGATGAGTCCGCATCGCACACAAACGTAGGAGAAGAAGCATGCGGGCCATCACGAACACACGAGTACGACTCATCCTCCTGGGAGCACTGGGAGCGTTTGGAGCGCTCGTCCCCACGGCAAGCGCGGACACCGAGTACCCGGTGTGGACGTGCCGCGCGAGTGCAGGCTACGTCGAGCTCGCCCCGCTGATCGGTACTCGGCGCGCCGAGCCCGTGCTGGCCAACGGCTTCCCCGATCGGGCGGCCCCGGACACCAAGCAGTGCGCCAGCGGGGCGACCGGCGTGCAGGACACCCAGGTTCCGGCGGCTCCAGCCGCGCCGCTGCTCACCGTCGCCGCGGCATCCGCAAGCACGAGCATCACTCCCGCGATCGCCCCGGCGCGCTCGCAGGTGGCCAGGGCGGACGCGGGCATCGTCGAGACGGCCAATATCAGCATCCAGGGCCTGACCGTCACCGCCGCGGCGATCACATCGCAGGCCGAGGGCAGGTGCGTCGGCGGCGTACCGCAGCTGACGGGGTCGAGCAAGATCGCCAAGCTCACCATCAACGGCACGACGCTCTTGAACCTCCCCGCGGACGGAGGCGAAACACTGCCCCTCACGCTGACCGACGTAGACCTCTCACCGCTGGTCCGCGTCAGGATCAACCGGCAGATCAGGGCCACGACGGCAGGGGACGCTTCCACGCCCCCCGGCGCAGAGCTGACCCAGCGCGCCGTCGAGATCGAGCTGCTGACGACCCCCGACGGCGAGCCTGTCTCGCGGATCGTCCTCGCCGAGACGAAGGCCGACTACCACGGCGCCGTCTGCGCCCCGCCGGATCCCCCGAACTGTCCGACCGGTTCGGTCCTGAAGCCGGGCAGCGACCCGGCCGTCTGCGTCCTAACCGTGACCGCTCCCTGCCCGGCCGGCTCGATGGCGGACGCTACCCAAGGCGGCGCCTGCATCATCATCCGCAACAACGACATCGTGCGGCCCTGCGGGACCGGCACGACGGCCAATGCCCAGGGGACGTGCGTCGCCACGGCGACCGTCTGCCCGGCCGGTTCGATACGCGATCCGGCCTCGAACACC
>DATLNO010000154.1:0-7197 GCA_035536715.1 Solirubrobacteraceae bacterium | reverse complement strand
CCCCCGGGCCGCGCGCGATCCGGCTGACCGGGGCTCGAGAGAGCTCGCGGCGACACGCCGCCCGCCGGACCAGTCGTGTTTCGTCATTGCCGCTTGGCATCAGCGCTGACCGGCGGTCGTTGAGGCGCGAAGCGCCGGCTGCGGCGCTTGGTCTGCGGCGCGGGTTTCGTCGCGCTGTCGCGGGGCCTCGATGCGCGACCGGCGGGCGTCGGCGGGGATGTGGATCGCGAGCGGGGTCCCAATTCGTTGAGGCCGTGCAGCGGTGTCCCGGGCAGGGCCGAAGACAGTGCGATGAGGTTGTGCATGGTGGCGCGGCTCCTTCACGTCGAGCGCTTGGTTCACGCCACAAGCGTCCGCGAGATACGCGGAGATCGCGAAGGATTCGACTGCCGTCGAATCATCGGGCGCATGCGGAGCTGACGCTCGCCGTGGCCGGCGCAGGTAGCGTCCGTCCACGTGATCCGCTTCGTCTTCTCGGTCGAGGATCTTGCGCGCACGCGGTTTGCCATCTCCCCGATGTGGGAGGCGATTCGCTCGCTCGTGGCCCTGCAGGACCCCTCGAGCGCCGCGCTGCACCTGCCGTGGCTGCGGTCGCTCAGCGGGCGGCTGGCCGGACTCGCGCTGGAGCCGGTCGTCGTGCTGATCCCGCCGCGCGGCTACATGCCTGACTTTCTGACGCCGCCACCACGGGGCCCGCTGGGCTGCATCGACGATGATCTCGAGGCGCTGCGGCGCACGCCCGTCAAGCAGATCCGCCACGACATCGAGCTGTTCGGCAGCCAGCACCCCCGGTCGCAGATATCCGATGCGTGGCTTGATCATCCACGTCGCGAGGCGCGCCGCCTCGCCGACACGGTCGAGGGGTTCTGGAACCGGGCGATCCGGCCCGCGTGGCCGCGGATCCAGGCCTTCCTGGACGCCGACATCGCCCACCGCGCGCGCCGGCTCGCGCAGGGCGGGCCCGCGCGGCTGTTCGCCGACCTGCATCCGGGTGTCGCTTGGGCCGGCGGCCACCTCGATGTCGTCAGCGACCGCGATGCGACCATCGAGCTCAACGGCCGCGGCCTGGTCCTCTTGCC
This sequence comes from Solirubrobacteraceae bacterium, assembly GCA_035536715.1. Classification (GTDB taxonomy): domain Bacteria; phylum Actinomycetota; class Thermoleophilia; order Solirubrobacterales; family Solirubrobacteraceae; genus CADCVQ01. The sequence continues at coordinate 6,118 of DATLNO010000154.1, read as the reverse complement.
GTCCGCCTTTCAGTGGGCGCGCCCGGCGACGATCGACCTCGCCCCCTGGCAGCCGACGCTCATCTATCCCGCCCGCGGCATCGCCACCCTCTGGGACGAGGGCACGAACGCACGCGGCGGCCTCGTGCGCCTGCTCGGCGTCACACGCGCCGCGGTCCTCGCCGCGCTCGCCGCGCCACGCTCGACCGCCGATATCGCACAGCAGTTGTCGATCAGCCCCGCCAATGCCTCACACCACCTCACGACGCTGCGCGACGCCGGCCTGGCCACCGCGCGCCGCGAGGGGCGGACCGTCCTGTACGTCCGCACCCCCGTCGGCGACACCCTGGCCCGTGGATGAATTGCGGCGCTGCGCGCCGCCGGGCTACCCCGAGGCGACCAGCGTGTTGTGGAAGGCCGCGATCTGATGGTCGCCGCCATCACGCACGAGGACGACGCTGACGCAGAGACCACGAACGATTCGATTTCAATCGATTGCTTCGGTCGCGTCGCGGCCGCCGTGACGCAGGTCGTCTGGGTTGTCTCGAGCACCGGTCGACAGGGCCGCCTGCCAGCCTTGCATGACTTCGACCGTTGCCCGCGGCGCGGGCCACCCCCGCGGTCCCGCGTTCGTCGTTGAAGGATGTGGGATGGAAGTGCCTATCGCTTGGTCGACTCTGGCGTGCGACCGCGGGCACCGCGACGGCGGCGCACGCCGTGGCTAGGACTTCTGCTCGCGCATGCCCTTCACCGCCGCGGAGATCACCTCGGCGTCGAGCACGTCGGCCATGACGCCGATCTGGTCCTCCCAGACGTCGTCGTCGATCTGGCTGCGGAACTCTTCCTCGAGTACGTGATACACGGAGAGACCCAACTGGGCCTCGGCCAATGCTCCTGCATAGGTCGGATCGCCGAGCACGACTGTCTCGGCGGCGATCTCCGCGCTCTCGTCGTCCGGCGCTCCGAGGATGACGACCAGCTGGTCGGCCCCGTGCTCGTCGGCAAGGCGCTTGATCACTTCCTGGCTATTGAGGTCCATGGCCCCCGAGGCCGTTCAGACGAAGCACTCCGTCGATGTGTACTCGACATGTCCGCCGGCGCTCTTGACGCACGCGGCGATCGCGGGACCCGCGATGCCGTCGCGCTCACCGAGCACGATGACCTTCTTGTTGTCGAACATAGGGCGCTACCTCACCTCCTCTTTCATCTCGTCGAGGCTCTTCTCGAGCCAGTCTTGAAGCTGCGGTGGGCTGATCGTCGACGCCGACAGGCGGGAGACCTCTTCGCCGTCGTGCATGAGCAGGAACGTCGGCAGCCCGTGAACCTTGAGGCGGATGCACACCCGGCGGGCCTTGGGCGCTTCGAGCATGACGACGCTGATGTCGTCCCGGCCCTCGGCGAGCTTCTCGACGTGGGGCTTGAGGGCCAGGCACGGCCGGCAGTCCGGCCCCCAGACGTCGACGAGTGTAGTGCCGCTCGCCACCAGCTCGTCGAAGTTCTCGCGCGTCGCCTCGCTCACCGCTGCCATCCGCTCATCCTCCTGCGTCGTCGTTGGATTCGAGCAGCACGCTCATGCCGTCGGACTGCTCGGACATGCGTCCCAGGAACAGGCTGCCCTTCGCGATCAGCTGTACCCGCTGCGCGCCGCCGTCCATCAGCCGGGCGCGAGCGTGGGGCACATAGCACAGCGCCGACGCGATGTGACCCTGGGTCGGGGCGTAGCCGGGCATCCCCCGCTGCGCGACGAAGTCGGCCATGTCCTCCCGGCCGATGTCGCCCCGGCGCAGCGCCAGAGCGGCGATCGTCTTGTAGTTGCGCTCCGGGACGTTGCCCGAGCCCTGGGGCTCGGTGATCTCTGGGTTGTGCAGCTCGGTGGCGTAGTCGTCGACGTCGGTCGAGCTGATGCCGAGGCGGTCCAGGGGCGCGAACACGAGGGCTTCCATGATCTTCGGGTTCGAGGACCCGGCGGCCACGGGATGCTTGCCCACGGAGTCCAGCCGCACGCGGGGCGAGCGGCCGTCGTCGGCCTCCACGATGAGCGCGCTCGCGCCGAGCACGTCCTCGAGCACCGGCAGGCCGTGCTTGAGGTGGCCCTGGAACTTCATCCCGACCTTCGGCAGCGAACCGCCCGCGACGACCGCGACGCGCTGGAAGACCCCGGCGGCGACGAGGCTGCTGGCGATGACGAGCGCGGGGACCGGGGCGGCGCAGAAGTTCTTGACGTCGCAGCCCGAGGCGTTGACGCAGCCCGCGGCCGCCGCGACCGACTTGCCGAGGTTGCCGCCGCCGCGCTGGTAGCGGTCCCCGATCGCCTCCTCGCCGGAGCCGATGACGTAGTCGATCGAGGCCGGGTCGATGCCGTTGTCGGCGAGGACGCGCAGGAGCGCCAGCGTGGCGGTCGCCTTGCCCGCGAGGTTCTCGAGGAACACGTCAGCGGTGAGGGCGGCGTCGCTCTCATGCGCGCGGCGCACGGCTGCCGCGAGGTGGTCGGCGCCGATGTGCAGCTTCAGCGCGCCCGGCTCGGCGGCCACCGCTTCGGCATCGCCGGCCGCGGCCGCCACCTTCTCGAGATCGAAGTGCTCGCCGAGCGGATGGCGCTTGAGCTTCTCGGCGATCGCGCCGGCCTCCGCCGTGCCGAGCCGGACGAGGCCGAAGTCGTCGACCGCCGCCAGCAGGCCGAGGAACTCGTCCTCGGGCATGAGCTCGCCGGCGCCCGCGAAGCGGCCCTCGCCGTTGGCCGCGGCGCCGACCCACGGACGCTCCGGCAGGTCGCGCGGGTGGATGGCGCCGAGGAAGGCCTGGTGGGGCCCGTACGCCACGGCCTGCTCGAAGGTGCGCAGGGAGCCGAGGAACGCCGCCTCGACCTCGGGGTTCTTCGGAAGCTCACGCGAGGGCTTGGAGCCGTGACGGCAGAGCCCGGGCACATGGGCGAGCGCCGCGCTCGTGGCGCTGATTACCGGGACGGTCATAGTTTGCTCCGTCTATTGAAGCGGATTGCCGTCGAAGACGGTCGGCTCGGTCACCGGCGTGGCGACGGCGTGCAGCGCGCGCTCGACCAGTTGGCGGCGCCAGGCGTGCTCCGCTGCCGGCCCGAGCTCGGGGTCTCCCGCCGGGAACGGGATGCCGCGCGTGGGCACGATGCGCGGCGCGCCGACGCGCTTGGCGATCGACACCAGGTTGCACAGCAGCGCGGTGGGAATCCCGGCGCGCTCCAGTTCCTTCGTGAGCGTTGACCCGCAACGCGTGCCGGTTCCTCAGGTGGCGGTGAGGATGACCGCCTGGATGTTCGCCTGGCGCAGCTCGGCCGCCCACTCCATCCCGAAGCGGCGCGCGTCGGCGACCGTGGTGCCGTTGCCGGTCGTCCCCAGGTACTCGCCGTGCAGGCGTCCGATCGCACCCTCGCGTTCCATCTCGCGGGCGACGTCGAGCGGGAGGATGCGGTTGGGGTCGGCGTTGGCCCACTGCGTCGAGAAGCCGCCGTGCACCGATTCGAAGCTGCCGCTCTCGACGGTGTCGAGGCCGTCGAGCGAGTGGCGCACCCACTTCGTCGCGCGCGCGGACTCGAGGCGATCGGGGTTGCCGGCGGGCACGAAGCCGCCCTCGGTCACGAGTGCGATGAGCGCATCGGTGACGTCAGCGACGGGCGCGGCGGGCGTGACGCTGTCGAAGTCGGGGAGCGGGATCTCGGTGGCGTCCTTGTCGCCGCCGAGGCGGGTGAGCACGAGGTCGACGGCGCGCTCGGCGGCGCTGCGCTGCGCCAGGCGGTTCGTGCGGGCGATCGGGCCGATGCGCCCGTCCCGTGCCGTGAGCTCCTCGCCCGCAGCGATGATTCGCGCGGCGGCGGCGAAGCGCTCGAGCGAGTCCTTCATCCGGCGCGCGGTCTGGCCGCTCTCGACGACCGCCGTGCCGGCGGCCTCGCCGAGGCCTGGGTTCTCGGGGTGCATAGAGGCCAGCGCGGGCAGCCCCGCCTCGCTGGCCGCCGCGGCGATCCGCGCGCAGGCCATGCCGTAGCGCCCGCTCGTGAACGACGGCCCGGCAATGACCATCTCGGCGCCGCGCTCCTTCGCCTGCGCGACGAGGTCGGCGGCGAAGTCGGCGTGCGAGGCCGCGTAGTCGTCGCCGCAGACGGCGGTGGCGACGATCTCGTGCTCGTCGCCGAGGAGGGAGGCCAGCTTGCGCCCGGGTCCGACGGTGCCGTCGCGCAGCTCCGGCCCGGTGCCCGCCGAGTCCTCGCCGCCCATGCCGGCGAAGAACTGGTTGACGTAGTGGACGATCTTCATGAGGCGATCTCCGCCTCCGCGCAGGTGAGCCTGCCCCAGCCCAGGGTGCTCTGCGCACAGTAGACCGCGGCCACCGGCAGCTCGACCTCGTCGGTGGACGGCTGGTCGAGCAGCGCGATGCGCTCGCGGCCCAGCGCGCGCTCGCATGCGGGCAGCGTCATCCGCTCGTCGTAGTTTCCCGTGCTGACGAGGGCTGTGGCCTTCGTCGGTGGGACCACCAGCGGCGGCCCGGTCCCGTCGCGCCCCGCCATCTCCCCCAAGACCCCCACCGCGGTGATCCCCTCCTCCTCGAGGCGATCGAGCTTGAGCGAGACGTCGGCGTCGGCGTTGCCGCCGCCCTCCTTGGTCACGATCGCGGCGTCGAGCCCCAGGCCCTTGCAGAGCCGCGCGGCGTGTGCCGAGACGAGCTCCTTGTTGGCCTGATCGACGGGCTCCGGGCACAGCACGAGCGCCGCCAGCTCCAGCTCCTCCGAGCGGGCGCGCAGCGCGGCGACCACCGGGTGCGTCTGGTGCAGGTACGTCGGGTTCTTCAGCGCCGGATGCCCGAACTGGCCGCTGACCACCGCGCCGTCGTCGAGCTCGCCGGGCGAGATGATCGTCGGCAGGCCGCCGGACAGGCTGCGCCCGTAGACGAAGACGTCCTTGAACCTTCCCTGGGTCTGGAGGTTGAGGACGACCCCCACGCGTGGTGTGCCGTCGGAGGCCGATCCGCCCGGTTCGGAGAGCTCTTCCACGGCGTCGGGCTCGGATTCCAAGGCGGCCTCGGTGAGGTGCGCGGCCACCTTGACGAGCCCGCGTCGCAGCGCGGCGTCGACGTCCCCCCAGTCCGCGTCCTCGGCGGGCGTCCACTGCACGACGAGGTTGTGCGTCGCCGCGAACGGCGAGAGCGGCGCCGCCGGCCCGGACATATCGATGATCGCCTCCTGCGCGCGGGGCAGGAAGCCGGCGGCCAGCACGGCCGCTCCGCGCAGCACGTGGGTCTCGCCGCGGCCCACGGGCATCGCGGGACCCAGCAGCCCGGGGAACACGCCGCCCCCACCGGGCCCCTTCGAGCAGGGCTGCACGGCGTCCAGCACGCCCACGATCCGCGCGGAGTCGCCGGGGGAGGCGCAGGCCAGCCGGACCTCGGCGAGTGCAGGATCGCGCAGGAGATCGCGCACGGTCTCCTCGCCGACGGTGACGCGCCCTGCGTCGTAGCTCGTACGCTCGCCCAGGTCGAGCGCGCGCACCTCGTGGACCATCCGCGTCAACCCGGTCTGCGCGTTCATCGTCCGGATGTTTCCACAATCGCCCGTCGTGGGTTCAGTGGTTCGACCGCGGCCGGCCGGGCTCCAGGGTGGTGCGGATTCAGGAGCGCGTACGATCGCAAAGCCGTGTTCAACGTCGTCCATCCGCTGCCGGCCCCGACGGTACGTCCATGAGCGCGCCGCACACGGCGCCGGCCGTCGCGCTGACGTCGCTCGCGCACGGCGCGGGCTGCGGCTGCAAGCTGCCGGCGGCGGCGCTGCTGCCGATCGTGCTCGGCCTCCCGCAATGCACCGACGAGCGGTTGCTCGTCGGCTCGACCACCGCCGACGACGCCGCGGTGTTCAAGCTGAGCGACGAGATCGCGCTCGTGATGACGATCGACTTCTTCACCCCGATCGTCGATGACCCCTACGACTTCGGCCGGATCGCCGCGGCGAACGCGCTCTCGGACGTCTACGCGATGGGCGGCGTGCCGCTGGCGGCGATGAACGTCGTCGCCTTCCCCCTCGAGCAGCTCGGCGGCGACGTGCTGCGCGAGATCCTGCGCGGTGGCGCGGACGTCGCGGCGCAGGCGGGGGTCGCGGTCGTCGGCGGGCACTCGATCGACGATT
>DATLNO010000153.1:0-15221 GCA_035536715.1 Solirubrobacteraceae bacterium | reverse complement strand
CCGGAGTCCTCCGTCGTCGACGCCCTGCGCTGGACGAAGGCCAACGACAGCGTCGACGTGCTCTTCATCGACGGCAACCCGGGCGACCTGCAGCTGCCGTCGTCCGTCGAGCTCGAGGTCACCGAGACCGAGCCCGGCCTGCGCGGCGACACCGCCTCAGGTGGTGGCGACAAGCCTGCCACGCTCGAGACCGGCGCCCAGATCCGCGTGCCGCTGTTCGTGAACATCGGCGATCGCGTGAAGGTGCAGACGGCCAGCGGCGACTACATGTCCCGCGCCTAGTGGCCCGTCTCATAACAGTCCACCCGAAACCCCGGGCGCCGATCACCGCCTGGCGGCGTCCTGACCACCGGCCGGAGGACCATTCGCATGGACCAGCGTCGGTCGGCCGGCGGTGCCCACTCGATGTGGCGGAGCCACACCTTCGGTCCTGCGTCCTTGCCAGACGGCGCCGGCATCCCGGGGTTTCGGGCGTCTGTTACGAGACGGACCACTAGCAGCAGTTGTCGCGCCGGTCGGATCAGCGCAGGGCCGCCGTCTTCGCCATCTACCAGGCCGAGTTGACCGACCGCGAGCTCGAGGACGTTTTCGAGCGCAACGCGTCGCTGTTCACGCGGGCACTCGCGCACGCCGCCCAGGACCGCGAGGACGAGCTCGACGCGCTGGTCGCCCGCCATGCGAAAGGCTGGTCGATCGACCGCATCGCGCCGCTGGAGAAGGCGATCATGCGCGTGGCGCTGCTGGAGATGCTCCATCCCGATGCGGCGCCCGCCGACACGCCGATTCCGCCGGAGGGCGCGATCGACGAGGCCGTCGAGCTTGCCAAGACGTATTCCGGCGCAGACGCGCCGAAGTTCGTCAACGGCATCCTCGCCGCGATCCATCGCGAGATGGGTGACAATCCCCCACGGGAGAACGAATGAGCACGAGCGACGCTGACGCCACCCTTGACGATCTCGTCGGCCGCCTCGAGCGCGCCGCCGAGCAACTGCGCTCCGGCGATCTGAGCGCCGATGCCGCCGCGACCGTCGTGGAGGACTGCGCCTCGCTGGCCTCGCAGGCCTCCGCCGAGCTCGAGCGCCGGGCCCGCGAGGCCGAGCGCGAGCCGATGCCGGGCCAGGACACGCTGCTCGAGTAGCAGCCGGTCGCGCAGTGCCCTATCCCGACGAGCTACAAGAGCTGATCGAGCGCGAGCTCGGTGGGCTGACGTTCACCGAGGACGCGGGCATCGCACGCCTCGTCGAGACGATGCGATACAGCCTGCTGGCCGGCGGCAAGCGCATCCGTCCGGTGCTCGCGCTGGCCACGGCGCGCTCGATCGGCCGTGACGAGCGCGAGTTCCTGCCGCTCGCCGCGGCGCTGGAGCTCATCCACACCTACTCGCTCATCCACGACGACCTGCCGGCGATGGACGACGACGATATGCGCCGCGGTCGCCCGACCGCGCACGTCGCCTTTGGCGAGGACGTCGCGATCCTCGCGGGCGACGCGCTCTACGCCGAGGCCTTCCGGCACGTCTTGAGCCACCAGCAGGGGCAACCGGCCGACATCCTCGCCGCGATGGCCGAGTTGGCGGCCGCAACGGGCGTCAACGGGATGGTCGGAGGCCAGTTTCTCGACATCGCCGGAGAGCAGCAGACGGCGGAGGACCTGCGGCGCCTGCACGGCCTGAAGACGGGGAGGCTCATCTGCGCGTCGGTAGAGTGCGTATTGCTTATAGCCGGAATGAACCGACCCGATACATCCGCTTACCGCGAGTTCGCTTCCGAGCTCGGTGTGCTGTTTCAGATCGTCGACGACATCCTCGACGTGACCGGAACCGACGCTGCGCTGGGCAAGCCGCAGGGCAGTGACGAGCGCCATGGCAAGCGGACGTACGTGAGCGAGTTCGGCCTTGATGGCGCGCGTGAACTCGCGATGCGTTCCCATCGCCATGCGCGGGCATCATTGGCCTCAGCGGCGCCTCACGGGGCGACCGAGCTCGAGCAGATCACCGACTTCATCGCTACCCGGACCTCATGACACTTCTGCAACGCATCGACCGCCCCCAGGACCTGCACGCGCTCAGCGAGGACGAGCTCGTGCGCGTCGCCCAGGAGGTCCGCGAGCACATCATCGCCACGGTCGGCGAGATCGGCGGGCATTTCGGGGCGAACCTCGGGACCTGCGAGCTCGCCGTCGCCCTGCACTCGCTGCTGGACTCCCCGCGCGACAAGATCCTGTGGGACGTCGGCCACCAGGCATATCCGCACAAGGTCCTCACCGGCCGCCGCGACGAGCTCGCCACGATCCGGCAGTACGAGGGTCTCGCGCCCTTCTGCTCGATCGGCGAGTCCGAGCACGACATCATGGGCGCCGGTCACGCCTCGACCTCGATCGGCTACGCCGTCGGCCTCAAGGAGGCGATGCGCGTGCTGAAGGTGCAACCCGACCCGCACCCGGCCCGCGTCGTCGCGGTCATCGGCGACGGCGCGATGACCGGCGGCGTCGCCTTCGAGGCGATCCAGCAGGCCGGCGGTGCCGGGACGCCGATGGTCGTCGTGCTCAACGACAACGGCATGTCGATCGCGCCGAACGTCGGCGCGCTGTCGCGCTACTTCAACCGCGTGCGCCTGCACCCGAAGCTCTGGCACACCCGCGAGAGCATGGAGACGCGCCTCAGCGAGCTGCCCGGCGTCGGTCGCCAGTTCGAGCGCTTCGGGCCGCAGATGAAGGAGTCGATCAAGGCCTTCTGGGCGCCGGGCCTGCTCTGGGAGGAACTCGGCTGGGCCTACACCGGCGTCATCGACGGCCACGACATCCACGAGCTGCGGATCGCGCTGCGCAGCGCCCTCGCCGCCGGCCGGCCGGTCGTCGTGCACGTCGCGACGATCAAGGGCAAGGGCTTCGCGCCCGCCGAGGACGGCGGCCAGGAGGGTCAGGAGCGCTGGCACGCCGCCAAGCCGAAGTCGATCATGGACGGCGTCGTCGCCGGGCCCGCGGCGCCCGTGCTGCCCAAGCCGCCGCCGCAGTTCACGTCGGTCTTCGGCGAGGCGCTCGTCAAGGAATGTCGGCGCGACCGCCGGATCGTCGGCATCACCGCCGCGATGAACACCGGCACGGGCCTGAACATCCTGCAGAAGGAGCTTCCGGAGCGCTACTTCGACGTCGGCATCGCCGAGCAGCAGGCGATCCTCTTCGCCGCCGGCCTCGCGCTGGAGGGCGTCAAGCCGGTCGCCGCGATCTACTCGACGTTCCTGCAGCGCGCCTACGACCAGATCGTCCACGACATCTGCCTGCAGAAGCTCAACGTCGTGTTCGCGATGGACCGCGCCGGGCTTGTCGGCGACGACGGCCCGACGCATCACGGTGTCTTCGACATCGCCTACATGCGCTCGCTGCCGAACATGGTCCTCATGGCGCCACGCGACGAGGCGATGCTCGTCCACATGCTGCGCACGGCCCTGATCTACGACGACGGGCCGATCGCGCTGCGCTACCCCCGCGGCGAGGCGCTCGGCGTGCCGCTGCCGAGGATTCCCGTGCCGATCGAGATCGGGACCGGGGAGATCCTGCGCGAGGGTGACGGCCGGGTCGCGATCATCGGCTACGGCACCGGCGTCGCGAAGGGCCTGGAGGCGGCCGACCGGCTGAGTGAGGCCGGCATCGACGTCACCGTCGCCGATGCGCGCTTCGCAAAGCCGATCGATGCGGCCCTGATGGCACAGCTCGCGGCCGACCACGAGTTGCTCGTCACGATCGAGGAGGGCGTCCTCGCCGGGGGCTTCGGCAGCGCTGTCTGGGAGACGCTCAGCGACTGCGGCCGCCATGTCCCGCGCATCCTGCGCATCGGCCTGCCCGACCGCTTCGTCACACACGGCCCCGTGCCCGTCCTGCATGCCGAGGTGGGCTTCACCGGCAGGCGGATCGCCGAGCGCATCGAAGCCGCCGTGACCCAAGGCGTCGCCGCCGGCGCGTAGATTCCGCACACTGTGTCCCCGGCGCGCCATCCGCGCGCCGGCCAATCATGCTCGTGCCGTCGCTCGTCCGCCAAGCACCCGGCTTCGCTGCGCTCGTGGCGGTTGCTGTCGCGCTCGGCGCCTGTGCAGCCGAGCCGCAGCCGATCGAGCGGGTTCGCGTCCTGCGCCTGAACCCCGGCGCGCTCATGGCGTTTCCGGCGCGCGGCAGCAGGACGGCCGCGGTGCGATCGACGACGCTCACGGCGGCGAGGGGGCCGCAGCTCCCGCCTGCGATGGCGGTCCCGCAGATCGGCTCGGTCGCGGCCGGCGCCCCGAGCAACGGCCGCTTGATCAAGGGCCTGCAGCTACCCGGCACCGGCCCGGACTGGGTGACCTACGACCCGATCCTGCATCGCGTCCCCAACCGCGACTACCGCCGCTGGGGCACCGACCGCCTGCTCGCCTTCCTGCTCTACGTCCTGCGCGACTATCGCCTCGCCAACGCCGGGGTGCCGCAGGTCGTGATCGGTGATCTGAGCCTTCCCCACGGTGGCCCGTTCGGCAGCGACTTCGGCGGCCTCGGCCACAGATCGCATCAGAACGGTCTCGACGTCGACGTCTATTACCCGCGCCTGGATCGTGCGCTGGCGCCTCCCGACAGCGTCGCGCAGGTCGATCGCGCGCTCGCGCAGGACCTCGTGAACCGCTTCGTCGGCGCCGGTGCGCAGTACGCGTTCGTCGGTCTGCGGGTCGGCCTCGGCGGCCCGGCGGGCATCGTCCAGGCGATCAGATACCACGACGACCACCTGCACGTGCGGATCGCGAACTGGCGCCGCTGATGCCGACACAAGAGACGTGGCCGGCAGGCGGGTACCGTTTGACGCCAATGGCCCGCATGCGCCTGGACGCTCTCTTGGCCGAACGTGGCCTGTTCGACTCGCGCACCCGCGCGGCGGCATCGGTGATGGCCGGCGAGGTCCGCGTCGGCGGTCACGAGCGACGCGCGCTGAAGCCCGGCCAGATGGTCGAGTCCGACATCGTCGTCGAGGTCGACGAGCTGCCGCGCTTCGTCTCGCGCGGCGGGATCAAGCTGGCGAACGCGCTCGCGCACTACGGTCTCGAGGTGGAAGGTCGCCAGGCGCTGGACGTCGGCGCCTCGACCGGCGGCTTCACCGACTGCCTGCTGCAGGCGGGCACGGAGCGCGTCGTGGCACTCGACGTCGCCTACGGCGAGCTTGACTGGCGTCTGCGCAACGACGAGCGCGTGACGGTGCTGGAGCGCACCAACGCGCGCTCGATCACCGCCGACGAGCTGCCCTACGCGCCCGATCTCGTCGTCATCGACGTGTCGTTCATCTCGCTCGCGAAGATCCTGCCCGCGGTACTCGCAACGACCGCGCCGGTGTTCGACGTCCTTGCGATGGTCAAGCCGCAGTTCGAGGTCGGTCGCGGCAACGTCGGCAAGGGCGGTGTCGTGCGCGACCCCGACCAGCGCCGCGCGGTGCTCGTCGCTGCCGCACAGAGCGCGCGCGATCTCGGGACGTCGGTGCTGGGCTTCGCGTCTTCGGGGCTGCCCGGCCCGAAGGGCAACCGCGAGAGCTTCGTCTGGCTCGCCGAGGGCGGCCGGGAGGGCGACGTCGGGGAGGATCTCGAGGCCGCTGCGCGTGAGGTCGAGCCGTGAGCGCGACCGGGCGGCGGTCCGTCACCGTCCTGACGCACCAGCGCGTCGCCGACGTGGCGCCGACAATGCAACGGCTGATCGAGACCGCACGCGCCGTCGGCGTCACGCTGCGCTTCGATCCGGACGAGACGGCGAAGCACGGTCTGCGGCTCGATCCGGACGGCGGCATCGTCGTCGACGCCGAGCCGGCCGCGGACGTCGACCTGTGCGTCGTGCTCGGCGGCGACGGCACGATCCTGCGCGGGCTGCGCCACTACGCGGGCACCGGCGTGCCGGTCTTCGCGGTGAATTTCGGCGAGGTCGGCTTCCTGGCGACGATCGAGCCCGAGGAGCTCGGCGAGTTCGGCTTCGACCGGGCGATCTGCGGCGACTTCGAGGTCCTGCCGCTGCCCGCGATCGTGTTTCACAGCCGCGGTGGCGGCGAGCACAAGGCGATCAACGACATCTCGTTTCACCGCAAGGTCGGCGGCCGCGTCGCGCAGCTGTCCTACGGGGTTCAGGGCGAGGAGGTCGGATCGGTGCGCTGCGACGGGCTCGTCGTCTGCACGCCGGCGGGCTCGACGGGTTACAACCTCGCCAACGGGGGCCCCGTCCTGGCATGGGGCGTGGAGGGGTTCGGCGTGTCGTTCATCGCTCCGCACTCGCTCACCGCGCGCGCGCTCGTCGTCGCCCCGGGCGACACGCTGACGGTGTCCAACCAGGGCCGTGAGCCGGTCGACGTCAACGTTGATGGCCGCCCCGTCTGCGATATCGCGCCCGGCGAGGACATCAACGCCGCCTTCGAGCCGAACGCGACGTCGCTCGCCCAGCTGCCGGGATCGTCGTTCTACAAGCGGCTTCGCGCGAAGTTCGGCCGGCTCTCCTCCTAGTCACAACACGGCTGCAGGGGCCGATCCGTCGGGTGGCGCTGGTACACCGTGGTCATGCTCTGCGAGTTGCGCGTCGAGAACCTGCTGCTCATCGAGCGGGCCGAGCTGCGCCTTGCGCCCGGCCTGAACGTCCTCACAGGCGAAACCGGCGCCGGAAAGACCGTCCTTGCGCACGCGCTGGATCTGCTGTTGGGTGGGCGCGCGAAGCCCGGCATCGTCCGTCCCGGGGCCGCGGAGGCCTACGTCGAGGGCGTGTTCGAGCTGCCCGAGGCGCTGTTCAGCGAGCTCGGCGAGCGGCTTCCCGCGGACGCAGCAGAGGTTGTGCTGGCCAGGCGGATCGGCGCCGACGGTCGCACGCGGGCGCTTGTCAACGGTCGCTCGGCGACGGTGACCGACCTACGTGGGCTCGCCGAGCCGCTGATCACCTTCTACGGCCAGCACGAGCACCGCAAGCTCACGCTGGCCGGCGCGCAGCTGGACATCCTCGACGGCTTCTGTGGCGACGCGCAGCTCGCGCGGCGGACAGAGGTCGCGGCGGCGTGTGCGGCGGCGCGCGAGGCCGAGGCGGCGCTGGCGGAGCTGCGCGAGCTGGCAGGGGCGCGCGAGCGCGAGCTCGACCTGCTCGACTTCGAGCTCGCGGAGATCGACGCCGCCGAGCCAAGCGAGGAGGAGGCGCTGGCGCTGCGCGCCGAGCGCGACCGACTGCAGCACGTCGAGCTGCTTCGCGGCGCGGCGCTGACGGCTGCCGAGGCGGCCGGCGCCGACGAGGCCGGGGTCGCGAGCATGCTGGCGAGCGCGGGCCGGAGCTTCCTGTCGGCGCGCGGGATCGATCCTGCGCTCGACGCGCTCGGCGAGCGCTGGCGCGCGCTGACCTACGAGACCGGCGACCTGGCGCGCGAGCTGCGCGCCTACGCCGAGGGCATCGGCGCCGAGCCGGGCCGGCTCGACGCGGTCGAGGAGCGGTTGACGGTGCTCGACCGCCTGGAGCGCAAGCATGGCGGCACGATCGCGGGCGTCCTGGCGCACGCGGAGGTGTGCCGCGCGAGGCGCGCTGATGTCGTCGACGCCGAGGTGGCGATCGAGGCGGCGGCGGCGCGGCTGGATCAGGCCCTGGCCGCGCTTGCGGCCGGGAGCGCGACGCTGCGCAAGGCCCGGGCGGCGGCGGGGCCGAAGTTGGCTCGCGCGGTTCGCGCGCGGCTGGACGAGCTTGCGATGAAGGGGGCCGCGTTCGAGGTGACGCTGGAGGAGCGCGCGGCCGGGCCCACGGGCGCTGACGTCGTCGAGTTCCTGATCGCGCCCAACCCTGGCGTGCCGGCGGGCCCGCTGCGTGAGACGGCATCCGGCGGCGAGCTGTCCCGCGTGATGCTCGCGCTGATGGGCGTGGCGGCCACCGGCGGATTGGCGGCCGGGGGCGGTGCCACGCTCGTATTCGACGAGGTCGATGCGGGCATCGGCGGCCAGACTGCCCGCGCCGTCGGCGATCAGCTGCGCGACCTTGCGGCCGAGCGGCAGGTCATCTGCATCACGCACCTGCCACAGGTGGCTTCGCTCGCAGCCCGGCATTTCTCGATCGCCAAGGACACGGACCGCGAGACGGCGCGGACGACCGTCAGCGAGCTGCGCGGCGACGACGTCGTGCGCGAGCTCGTGCGGATGCTCGGAGCCGACGACGTCGACGGCCCGGCGCGCAAGCACGCCGAGGAGCTGCTGCGGGCGGCGTAGGGATTGTGGCGCTCCGCTCGGTGCGCGGTACTGCCCCGGCGCAGGCGTGAAGAGCATCGATGAAGAAGAACAGGAGTTCGCTCTCGCGGCGCGCACTCGTGCGGCCGCGCGATCGAGCGACGTCTCGTTGGCTCGGTAGTGAGGCGCGGGCGCGTTTCGCGGTCGTCGGTCGTCACGGTCACATGATCGAGCGGTACGCCGAGACAACCACTGACCACCGGTACCGCTCGAACACGTATGCGGTGATCAAGCCGTACCGGCACGACCACGAGCGCTGCGGATCCCGCTCGAGCATGCATCCGATGCTCGAAGCGCTGCCGGCACACGCCGCGTCCTCGCTGTACCGCCGAATCACGCGAATCTCATCGGAGGAGCTCCACGAGGCGGGACCTCCCGGTTCTTCATCGATGCTTCAGCAGAGGACTGCGCAACCCGGGCGATTACGTGCGGCGCGCCACTCCCGACGCCGAGCGCGTCTACCCCGGCGCGTCGCCGGTGGCTTGTGGCCTGTCCGCGTCGCGGTTCCAGGCGATCTGCTGGGCGGAGGGGATCTCGATGCCCTCGGCGTCGAAGGCCTCCTTCAGGCGCTGGCGCAGCTCGCGCGACACGTTGTATTGGTCGGCGGGCCGGGTCTTCACGACGAGGCGGATCACGACGCAGTTCGGGCCGATCTTCTCCACGCCCCAGACCTCGGGCTCCTCGAGGATGTCCTCGCGCTCGCGCCACAGCACGTCGGCCACGCCCTTGATCACGGCCTTCGCGTGGTCGATGTCGGTGTCGTAGGCGACCTCGACGTCCAGCAGCGCCCGCGACCAGTGCTGGCTCTTGTTGCCGACCCGGCGGATGTCGCCGTTCGGGACGTGCCAGACGGTCCCGTCGACGGCGCGCAGGCGCGTCGTGCGCAGCGACACCGCTTCGACGGTGCCCGAGGTCTGCTCGTCGAGATCGACGATGTCGCCGACGCCGAACTGGTCCTCGACGAGGATGAACATCCCCGACAGGAAGTCCTTGACCAGCGACTGCGCGCCGAAGCCCAGCGCCAGACCCACGATCCCTGCGCCGGCCAGCAGCGGCGCGAGGTTCAGGCCCAGCTCGCCGAGGATCATGAAGCCGCCGATCGCGAAGATCACCGCGGTCGAGACGCTGCGCAGGACGCTCGTCAGCGCGCTGATGCGCTGCTCGGCGCGAATGCTGATCTCGTCGGTCTGCCGCAGCGCGTTCGGCGTGCGGCGGCGCAGCGCGCCCATCCGCTCGCGGACCGCGCCCCCCGAGTGCAGTGTGCGCAGCGCCCGCTGGATGCCGCGATTGACGAACCGGTTGACGATCAGCGCGACGACGACGATCGCGAGGACCGTCAAGGACGTGCCCAGGAAGGTGTCCGCGAGCTCGGCGAGCGAGCGGTCGTCGGTGCGGTCGAGGACCTCGCGGCAGATGAATCCTGCGTCGTCCCCGCAGACATCCCTCAGTCGTTCGGGCGATACCGCTGACAGCGGTGCGAACACGAGACCCGACAAGCTAGCAACCGCGCCAGGCTGATCTTCGCAAGCCGTTAACCCGCCCATCTAGACTCAGCCGATGGCCATTGCTGTCGCCCGCGAGCTGTCGGGACCCGCCCGTCTTGGCAAGCGCACGAAGCTCCTCGTGAAGACGCTGAGGCCGGGTGCCGTGGCCGTGCTCGACCACAAGGACCTCGACCGCGTCTCGGCCGAGGACCTGATCGCGGCCGGCGTGCTGGCGGTGCTGAACTGCAGCCCCTCCTCGACTGGGGCCTACCCGAACATGGGGCCGCTGCTGCTCGTCCAGGCCGGAATCCATCTCGTCGACCTGCCCGACGACACGCTCTTCAAACAGATCAAGGACGGCGATCCGCTCACCGTCCGCGGTGGCACGGTGTTCCGGGGGGCCAAGGAGCTGGCCAGCGGCGAGGTCCAGGAGCCGGCCGCCGTGCGTGCCGCCACCGACGAGCGTCGGCGCGAGATCGGCGACGCGCTCGAGGCGTTCGCGAAGAACACGATCGAGCACATGCTCGAGGAGCGCGAGCTGCTGTCGGGGCGCATCGAGCTGCCCCGCTTCGACACAGACTTTCGCGACCGTCCGGCCCTGATCGTCGTGCGCGGCGTCGACCACCAGAAGGACCTGCGGATGCTGCGCCCGTACATCCGCGACGTCAAGCCGCGGATCATCGCCGTCGACGGCGGCGCCAACGCGCTGCTCGAGGAGGGCTTCAAGCCCGACATGATCGTCGGCGACATGGACTCCGCCAGCGAGGCGTCGCTGCGCTGCGGCGCCGAGCTCGTCGTCCACGCCTATCCCGACGGCCGCGCGCCTGGTCGCGAGCATCTCGAGATGCTCGGGCTGCCGTTCAAGCTCGTGCCCGCTCCCGGCACGAGCCAGGACGTGGCGATGCTGATCGCGGCCGAGAAGGGCGCCGAGTTGATCGTCTCCGTCGGCTCGCAGTTCAACCTCGTCGAGTTTCTCGACAAGAACCGCCGCGGGATGGCATCGACGTTCCTCACCCGGCTGCGGCTGGGGGAGATCCTCGTCGACGCCAAGGGCGTGAGCCGTCTCTACCGGCCGCTGCCGGGCCGCAGCCCGATCGTGTGGGTCGTGGCAGCCGGGTTGTTGTGCCTGCTGGCTATCGTCGTGCTCACGCCGGCGCTGCGCGATGTCGCAGACCTCATGTGGCTCAAGCTCGAAGTCGTGCTCGGGCTCGAGTAGGGCGGGCGGGGTCCGATTTTCGCATGTTCGACTTTCGCTACCACGCGCTGTCTCTGGCAGCCATCTTCATCGCGCTCGTTGTCGGGTTGCTGCTCGGCGTGGCGATCGGCGACAAGGAGCTCGTCTCCGGCGCGCGCCAGGAGCTGCGCAACTCGCTGCGCGCCGATGTGCGCCAGGCCGACCAGGAGCGCGACGCCGCCAACGCCCGCGTGCGAGAGCAGAACCGCTTCGCCGATGCCGCCTACCCGATCCTCACCGGCGGCCAGCTCCCCGACGCGCGGATCGGGCTCGTGTTGCTGGGCACCGACGACAGCGCGCCCGACATCGTCCGCGACGCGCTCGAGCCGACCGGGGCCGGCCTGGCCTTCGTCGCGGTCGTGCGCCAGAACATCGACCTCGAGACGATCGCCGACCGCGCGCAGGGGACGCGCTACGCGAGCATCGAACGCGACTCGGCGCTGATCGACGACCTCGGCAAGCGCGCCGGGATCCAGATGGTCCTCGGGGGGAAGCTCATCGAGCAGGTGCGGTCCGGGCTGCTCGAGTCGCTGAGCGGCAGCCTCGGGAACCTCGACGGGGTGATCGTCATGCGCTCGGCGAACAAGCCGGCCGACAAGGACGCCGCCGAGCGGCTGACCCAGCTGCAGGACGGGATCGCGCGCGGCCTCGTGCAGACCGGGGTGCCCGTCGTCGGCACCGAGCGTCGCGCCAGCGAGCCGTCGAGCATCGGCTGGTTTCGTGACCGCGAGATGTCGAGCGTCGACAACCTCGACGAGCAGGCCGGCCGCGCCGCGGTGGTCTTCGTGCTGGCCGGCAGCCAGGGCGCGTACGGGCGCCGCGACAGCGCGCAGGCGCTGCTTCCGCCGGTCGTCGGGCGCGCGCGCTGAGCACCGTTCGCGATCCCGGGTGGCGGTCGGGGCGCCCTTTGTCCGGCCGCCTCGCTAGGTTCTGAGCCCGGTGCAAGCACTGCCGTTCGTCTTCTCGTTGCTGGTCGCCGGGGCTCTCACGCCGCTGGTGCTCAGCCGCCTCGCCGAAGCCGGCGCCACGCGCGAGAACTACCGCGGCCACCAGCTGCCGGTCCCGATCGGCATCGTCATCGTGCCCGCCGCGCTGATCGCGCTGATCCCGGCGATGCTGCTCGCGCGCCTGACCGACCTCGATGTCTTTCCCGACAACCTCGGCTTCGCGGTCGTCCTCGTTCCCGGCATCGCGCTGCTCGGCCTCATCGACGATGCGCTGTCCGGCGCCGGCCGGGGCTGGCGCGGCCACGGCCAGGACGCCCTCGGCGGCTCGCTTTCCACGGGCCTGCTGAAGGCCGGCGGCACGCTGGGACTGGCGCTGCTCGTCGCCTCCTCGCTGCCCGGCTCCGACGCCGACTTCCTACTCGCGACCGCGGTGCTCGTCCTCGCCACGAATGCCTTCAACCTGCTCGACCTGCGGCCCGGCCGCTCGGTGAAGGCCTTCATCCTGCTCGGCATCGGGCTCACCGCGGCCACCCAGAACACCGCGGCGCTCGCCGGCCTGGGCATCTTCGTCGCGCCGGTGCTTGTGGCGGGCTTCTTCGACCTGCGCGAGAAGGGCATGCTCGGCGACACCGGCTCCAACGCGATCGGGGCGCTCGCGGGCCTCTGGATCGTGCTCACGCTCGACACGGACGGCCAGGTGGTCGCGCTGCTGTTGCTCCTCGCCATGAATCTTTTCGGGGAATTTCGATCAATCTCGAAGGTGATCGAGAAGGTTCCGGGACTGCGGCACCTAGACTCGCTCGGGAGGCCTGAATGAGCATGCCGATGCCACAACAGCGCAAGACCCGCTTCATCTTCATCACCGGAGGCGTCGTCTCCTCGCTTGGCAAGGGCATCGCGGCGGCATCGATCGGGCGCCTGCTCGTCGCCCGTGGCCTGACGGTCGCCCTGCAGAAGTTCGACCCGTACATCAACGTCGATCCCGGCACGATGTCGCCCTACCAGCACGGCGAGGTCTTCGTGACCGAGGATGGGGCGGAGACCGACCTGGATCTCGGCCACTACGAGCGCTACACCGACTCGAACACGTCGCGGGCCTCGAACGTCACCGCCGGCGGGATCTACAACGCGGTGATCAGGCGCGAGCGTCGTGGCGACTACCTCGGCGGAACGGTGCAGGTCGTACCGCACATCACCGACGAGATCCAGCAGCGCGTCAAGCTTCTCGCCGAGACGCAGGACGTCGACATCGTCATCACCGAGATTGGCGGCACGGTTGGCGACATCGAGTCGCTGCCGTTCCTCGAGGCGATCCGCCAGTTCCAGGTCGACGTCGGCCGGCGCGACACGATGTTCATCCATCTGACGCTCGTTCCCTACATCGGCCACGCCGGCGAGCTGAAGACCAAGCCCACGCAACACTCGGTCAACGAGTTGCGGCGCATCGGCATCCAGCCCGACATGCTGTTGTGCCGCTCGGAGTCCGAGCTCGGCCACGACATCCGCAAGAAGATCGCGCTGTTCGCATCGCTGCCGGTGGGCGCGGTCATCAGCGCCAAGGACGTCGACAACATCTACAAGGTGCCGCTGTGGTTCTCCGACGAGGGCGTCGGTGACCTCATCTGCGATCACTTCACGATCGACGCGCCGCCGGCCGATCTCACGGAGTGGACGGAGATCACGCGACGCGCCGACGACGCATCCGACACTGTCCGGATCGCGCTCGTCGGCAAGTACGTCGCGTTGCAGGACGCCTACCTCTCGGTCTCCGAGGCGCTGCGTCACTCGGGCTTTCACCACGACTGCCGTCTGCAGATCGACTGGATCGACTCGGAGACGCTCGGCAGCGACGAGTCTGCGATCGAGCGGCTCGGCGGGGCCGACGGCATCCTGATCCCGGGCGGCTTCGGCGGCCGCGGGATCGAGGGCAAGATCCGCGCGGCGCGTGTCGCGCGCGAGCAGCGCATCCCGTACCTCGGCGTCTGCCTCGGCATGCAGGTGGCGGTCATGGAGTTCGGCCGGCACGTCGCAGGCATGGAGGGCGCCAACTCGACCGAGTTCGATCCGGAGACGCCGCATCCGGTGATCGACCTGCTGCCCGAGCAGAAAGAGGTCACCGACCTCGGCGGGACGATGCGCCTGGGCGCCGACCCCGTGAAGATCCACGCCGACACGAGGGCGCGCGAGCTGTACGGCGAGGCCGTCATCTACGAGCGCCACCGCCACCGCTACGAGGTCAACCTCTTCCTGCGCAAGCGCCTGGAGGCGGCCGGCCTCATCGTCAGCGGCACGTCACCCGACGAGCGCCTCGTCGAGATGATCGAACTCGAGGATCACCCGTTCTACGTCGCATCGCAGTTCCATCCGGAGTTCAAGTCGCGCCCCGAGCGCCCCGCACCGCTGTTCCGGGACTTCGTCGGGGCGGCGCTGGACCGCGCCCGCGGGCACTCGCCGGCTCCCGGCGAGTACCGCGCGTCGCGGTCGTGACAGCGTCAGGCGCCGGAGATCATCCGGCGCGCCGGCCTACTTCCAGTGCGGCGTGTAGCCGGTGGTGATCTCGTTGCGCGGGTGGCGCCAGTCCGGCTCGATGTCGTAGTTCTTCTCGACCGACCGGTTGCGGAAGTACCGCAGCAGGGGCCCGTAGGTGAACTTCGCCGTGGTCGACGACAGCTTCGCCTTTGAGTCCTCGTCCATGAACGGCATGTACTTGTCGGGGAAGCCCGGCATCGTGCAAGCCATGCAGATGCCACCCACGTTCGGGCAGCCGCCTACGCCGCTCTGCCAACCACGGACCGGGACGTTGCACTTCACGACCGGTCCCTTGCACCCGATCTTGACCATGCACCGGTGATCGGAGCCGTACTCCGTCGCGAAGTTGCCGTGCTCATAGAAGGCAGCGCGGTTGCAACCCTCATGCACGGTCCGGCCGAAGTGCGCCACAAGACGGTGCTGCTCGTCGAGCTCCGGAACCGGCGCGATGCCGGCCAGCGCCATGACGCCGAGCGTCAGCGTCTCGGTCGTGTTGTCCGGCTGCGCGGGGCAACCGGGGATGTTGATGACGGGCAGTCCGGCAGCGGAGGTCCAGCTCCAGCCGAGGTAGTCGCACAGGCCCATGGCGCCCGTCGGGTTGTTCTTCATCGCCGGGATGCCGCCGTAGGTCGCGCAGCTGCCCAGGGCAACCGTCACCGCCGACTTCGGCGCGAGGCGATCGATCCACTCGTTCGTCGTGATCGGCTGGCCGTTGCTCGGGTTGACACCCATGCCCGCCCAGTGACCCTCGCCGTTGATCTTCTCGTTCGGGATCGAACCCTCGACGATGAGCACGAAC
>DATLNO010000152.1:0-4422 GCA_035536715.1 Solirubrobacteraceae bacterium | reverse complement strand
CCACCCACTACGGGGGGTGCTGCTCCAGCCAGGCGCGCGCCGCGACGCTCGCCTCCTGCGCGACCGCGGCCATATTCGCGTCGGGCGCCGGCAGCGGGATGACCCGCAGCATCACCAGGGTGCGAATGATCGACTCGCGCGGGTTCATGGCGTTTGACCATGGCTCGGGAAACGGGTCGCCGACCTTCGCGTTAGCCACCCACTCGACGAGTAGCCGGTCCCTGAGCGGCACACGGGGTGCCTCGTCCATCGGCCTGACTGGCTCGGGAGGCACGTTCTAGATCCCGTACTTGCGCCCGCGCTGCTCGCGGCGCCACTCTCGCACGGCCGCTGTCTGCGGTCGCGGGGTCTTCCCGATCCAGCTCTGCGCGGCGGTGGTCGCGGCAGCGGCGATCTGCGCGACCGAGGCGTCGTTCGCCGGTGGCGTCATGACGCCGAGCTCGACGAGCTGATGGATCATCGAGCGGAGCGGCGAGTGCGCGTGACGCCACGGCTCGGGGAACGGATCGCCGGGCTTGGCGGTCGCGACCCACTCGACGAGCAGCCAGTCGCTCAGGCGGACGGGATCCGGAAATCCGGCGAAGTTCATGGATGGCGTCATGTCGGTTGGCTGACAGGCCGGATCAGGATCTCGTTGACGTCGACGTGGGGCGGCTGCTGGACCGCGAAGAGCACCGCGCGGGCAATGTCGTCGGGCTCGAGGGCGTCGGAGACCGGGTTGTCGAAGAACGGCGTGTCGACCATTCCGGGCTCGATCGAGGTGACCCGTACGCCGGTCGCGTTGAACTCCTGCCGGGCGGATTCGGCCATCGCGGTGACGGCGTGCTTCGTCGCGCTGTAGAGCGAGCCCTGTAGCGCGCGGCGACCGGCGACCGAGCTCGTCAGCAACAGGTGCCCGCGTGCGTCCTTCAGGGCCGGGATCGTCGCGCGGATCGTGTACGCGCAGCCGAGCACGTTCGTGAGCACCATCTCGCGCCAGTGCTCCGGGGTCTCCTTCAAAAACCCCCGCGCGGCGCCGAAGCCGGCGTTGGCGAAGGCGACGTCGACGCGCCCGAAGGCGTCGAGCGCGGCCTGCACCATCGCCGCCTGCTGGTCGAACTCCGTGACGTCGCAGGTCACCGCGATCGCGCGCTCGCAGCCGCCGAGCTCGTCGGCCAGCGCCGACAACTTGTCGGCCGAGCGGGCCGCGAGGATGAGGCGGTAGCCGGCCTGCGCGGCATGCCGTGCGGTCGCCGCGCCGATGCCGCTCGATGCGCCGGTGATGAGGAAGACGGGATCAGCCATCGCTCTGCGCTCATGATGCCAGGCGCCCGGACATGCGCGGGCGACGCACTACGTTGGTAGGGACATGCTCTACGACAAGGCGCGCATCTTCGTTCAGGCCGGAGGCGGCGGCAGCGGCTGCCTGAGCTTCCGCCGCGAGGCCAACGTCCCGCTCGGCGGTCCCGACGGCGGCGACGGCGGGCATGGCGGCGAAGTGGTCGTGATCTGCGACGACTCGCTGCGCGACCTGCAGTCCTTCAAGCGCCGCGCGCACTACAAGGCCAAGCGCGCGGCCCACGGGGAGGGTGACCTGCGTCACGGGGCCGACGGCCCCGCGCTCGAGATCCGCGTGCCGCCGGGAACGCACATCACGTCCTGGGACGGCAGCACGCACGACCTGCTCGTGCCCGGGCAGCGCGTCGTCATCGCCCGCGGCGGGCCCGGTGGGCGCGGCAACAAGCGCTTCGCAACCTCCACGCGCCAGGCGCCGCGCCTCGCCGAGAACGGCCTCCCGGGGGAGGAGGGCTGGATCGACCTGCGCCTGAAGCTGCTTGCGGACGTCGGCCTCGTGGGGCTCCCCAACGCCGGCAAGTCATCGCTGCTGGCGCGCATGACACGCGCCGCGCCGAAGGTCGCGGCCTACCCGTTCACGACGCTCGAGCCGGTCCTCGGGACCATCGAGGGCCCCGAGCGCCAGCTCGTCATCGCCGACATCCCCGGGCTCATCGAGGGGGCCAGCGACGGCGCCGGGCTCGGGCACGACTTCCTCGCGCACGTCGAGCGCACGCGGCTGCTTGTCCACGTCCTGGACCTTGCCCCGCTCGACGGTTCCGACCCTGTGCAGAACCACGCGACGATCGAGGCCGAGCTGCGCGCGCACGACCGCCGGCTCGCCGAGCTGCCGCGCCTGCTCGCCCTGTCGAAGGCGGACCTGGTGCCGCCCGTGGAGGCCGTGCAGACGGCGACGCAGTGGCGTGAGCGGCTCGGTGACGAGGTTGACGTCTTCGTCACGTCCGCCGCGACCGGGCAGGGCCTGGATGAGCTGTCGGTCGAGCTCGCGCGCCGGGTGCCGCTGCTGCCGAACGCGAACGACCGGATCATGCTCGACGAGGTGCCCGCCGCCGAGCACCGCGTGTTTCGCCCGGCCGCCGAGCGCAGCTTCAGCGTCGAGTGCGACGACGACGGGGTCTTCCGCGTCGTCGGCGACGGCGTCGAGCGGCTGCTGCTGCGCCACGATCTCGACAACGACGAGGCGCTTGCCCATGTCGAGAACCGGCTGCGCCGGATGGGCGTCATCAGCGCGCTCGAGGCGCAGGGCTTCACTCCCGGCGACGACGTCGAGATCGCCGGCGTCCTGTTTGAGCTGCATCCGGGCTAGGACGCGCCCGCAAGGGCTTCCGGACGGATCCACCAGCGCAACCTTCGCGTGCCTGGTCGTGTTGTCGTCAAGGCGCGGGCAACCACCAGGGGAGGATTCCGTGCGGCAACGCAGCAAGCTCGACCACCGGGGGGCGACGCGCGCGGCGACGCGACCCTTTACCGTTCCGCGCCGATGACGCTACGAACGATTGCGCTCACCGCGCTGCTGCTCATGACGCTGTCCGTGCCCACGGCACAGGCATCCCCCGATCAGGTCTCCGCGATGATGGACGACGATCAGCTGCTCTACCGCGGTGACAAGGTCCGCGGCCGAACGCTCGTCCAGATGCGGACGCTCGGCGTCGACGTGATTCGGGCGACGGTGCTCTGGAAGACCGTCGCCGAGGGCGCATCGCTGACGAACAAGGAGATCGAACGCCTGAAGGGCGATGAGAACAGGGACAAGGCCCGCGCGCAGCGCAAGCGCTTCAAGCCGAAGGACCCACGCACCTATCCCACCCGCAACTGGGACAAGTACGACAACCTCGTCAAGGACGCCGCGAAGTTCGGCATGCGCGTGTACTTCACGATCACCGGGCCCGGCCCGTCCTACGCGCACCGCAAGGCGCCGCCGAGCCAGCGCGCCAACGCCGGCACGTACAAGCCCTTCCCGACGCGCTTCCGGGACTTCGCCGAGGCGGTCGGGCGGCGCTACTCCGGGACGACGCGCGACGAGAACGGCATCAGGCGCGCGCTGCCGCGCGTCTCGCTGTGGTCGATCTGGAACGAGCCCAACCAGCCTGGCTGGCTGACGCCGCAGCACGAGCGGCGCGACGGGCAGGTCGTCCCGGCTGCGCCCGCGCTGTACCGCAAGCTTTACCAGATGGGCGTACAAGGTCTTGAGCGCTCTGGTCACAACACCACCGCCGACGGCATCTTCGTCGGTGAGACCGCGCCGCTGGGATCGGCTCAGAGCGGGCCGCGAAACGGCATGAAGCCCGTTCCCTTCCTGCGTGAGCTGCTCTGCCTCAAGCCCGACGGCACGAGCTACGACGGTCCCGACGCCCTGCGTCGTGACTGCGACGATTTCGTGAAGAACGGGCCGCTGAAGGCGACTGCGTTCGCCCATCACCCCTACACGAAGAAGGTGGCGCCCACGAAGGCGCCGGCGACCCCCGACGACATCACGATCGCGAACATCGGGACGCTCGGGCCGATGCTGGACTCGTGGTCGGCTCAGTCCGGCGGCAAGCTCCCGCCGGACCTGCCGATCCTGCTGACGGAGTTCGGCTACGAATCCAGCCCGCCGGACCCGCGCAACGGCATCCCGTACCTCCGGCAGGCGCAGTTCAACCAGCTCGCCGAGTTCCTCGCCTACAACGATCCACGCGTGCAGACCACGACGCATTTCCTGCTGCGCGACGTCGCACCGCTGACGCGCTACCCGAAGGGGTCGCGGCTGTACTGGTTCACCTACCAGTCCGGGCTCGTGACGAACGCCGGGCGTTCCAAGCCAGCGGTGTTCGCCTACGCGCTGCCGTTCGTCGTCTTCCCCTCCGGCGAAGGCACGACGGGCTACTGGGGCCAGCTCCGCTTCCGGCCCAACGGAGCGCAGGACCTCGCCGTGATCATGTGGCGCCCGGACAGCAAGTCGCCCTGGCAGCAGGTTGGCGAGCCGCCGACGACGACGGCCCGCGGGTACTTCACCGGCACGATCCCGACGCCCGGAACCGGTGGCGAGTACCGCGCCGTCTACGTCAACCCGGAGACCGGCAGGATCACGCACTCGTCGCTGCCCGC
>DATLNO010000151.1:0-48159 GCA_035536715.1 Solirubrobacteraceae bacterium | reverse complement strand
CCGTTCACCTTCGAATACACGGGCAAGTACTTCGACCTGGTCGACATCCTGAAGACCGTGCGCCGCTCGGTACGGGTGACCTCCGGTGACCTGAACGTCGACGGGCGCCTGCTGACGATCGACGGCCTGTCGTTCAAGCGCATCGACCCAAGCGCGCAGCTGACGAAGGCTGTGCTGAACGCGACCGCCTACATCGCGGTCGATGGAGCAACGGCCGCGCCGGCGACGCCCGCCGCAGCCGATCCCGCGGTGCCGGCTCCCGCACCCGCGGAGACCAAGGGAGGATCATGATGCTTCGCAATCTGCTCGACGAGGTCATGCGCCGCCGTCTGTGGCCGATCCCGCTCGTCGCCCTGCTCGTTGCGATCGCGGCGCCGCTGCTGTTCCTGAAGTCCACCCCGGCCGGCGCACCGCCCGCTTCCACCGCTGCTCCGGCCGCGGCGCCTGCCGGCGAGTTGCCTGCCCGCGCCCAGCGACTGATCACGGGCAGCGAGGTCGTCGCCGCCACCTCACGCGGCCC
This sequence comes from Solirubrobacteraceae bacterium, assembly GCA_035536715.1. GTDB lineage: Bacteria > Actinomycetota > Thermoleophilia > Solirubrobacterales > Solirubrobacteraceae > CADCVQ01. The sequence goes on along the minus strand of DATLNO010000151.1, from coordinate 47,639 downwards.
ACGCTCGCGCAAGAGCGATCCGTTCCAGGCGCCCTCCTCACACCGCGACTCCAAGGCCGCACCGGCCGGCGATTCGGCCGGCGCGGAGAAGAGCGCGCCTGCAGCCGACTCGCCCGGCGCCCCTGCCGGCGAGGCGCAGCCGAGCAGCGGAGCTGCCGAGCCGCAGCCGACCGCGCCGGAGTCCCCGACATCCCCGTCGCAGCCCGAAGGCGATGACGCCCCGCCATCGTCTGGCGCGCGGTTGGTCGACGTGCGCTTCGGCGCGCGCAGGCCGGCCCGGATGTACCGCCGCATTCCGAGGCTGCAGACCTTCGTCGCCGACGGCGCCATCGTCGCGATCTTCGTGAAGTACTCGCCCACCCGCAAGAAGGCCGTCTTCGCGATCGCCCCCGGGACGCGCCTGGAAGGTGACATCAAGTGCCGGCGCAAGCAGGGCCTGTGCCGCTACCTCGACATCCCGGCCGGCAAGGGCGTGCGCCTCACGATCCGTGACAGTGATGGCACCCGCATCCACCGCCGGATCGACGTTCACCGGATCAAGCGGGCGCGGTCGGGCACGACGGTGACGGCCAGCAGCGCGCCTGCCAACGGCTCTTGCCTGCTCGACAAGATGCTCGCGCTCGGCGCCGGCGACCTGCCGCCCGCCGGCGATGCCTGCACCGGCTGAGGCCCGCCCGACGGTGATGCGCGGCCTGGCCGACGAACAGGGGTTCACCGTGATCGAGGTGCTGGTCGCGGCGACGCTGCTGGTCGTCAGCGTGCTCGCCACGCTGTCGCTGCTCGACAACGCCACGAAGACGACCGGCGTGACCAAGCAGCGCGACGTCGCCAACGCGGTGGCCCAGGAGATGATCGAGCGCTCTGCGGGCGGCCGCTACACGCTCGCGCGCAACGACCTGACGGACGTCGACGTGGCGTCCGCGCAGCCCGGTCCCGCAGATCGCCTGCGCGCCGCGATGGACCCCGACGTCGATCAGGCCAGCACCGCCGTCACGCCCGCCACCCCGACGAGCGGCACCCTGCCGGTCAACGTTCCGCAGAGCTGGACGATGCAACGCAAGAACACCACCTACACCGTGTCCTACCGCGCGTGCACGTCGTCAGACGCCTATCAGCAGGTGTACATCGCCGGTCCCTTCGACTGCGGTCGCGCGAGCACGAACCCGACGAGCGGCGGGGGCACGACGACGACCGCCGGTGGCTGTGGCCTCGGGGTCGCCCCGGCGTCCAATGCCGGCAATCCAAGCACGCTGATCGTGAATCTCCAGGTGCTCGGCATCACCAGCCTGAGCAGCTGCCTCTCGACCACGGCTCCCCTGTTCACCGCGATCTGCAACCTTCTGGGCACGAGCGTCTCGCTCAGCAGCCTGCAGGCCTCGCTGCTGGGCTCCCGCGGGCTGCTCTCGAACATGCTCGGCGGACTCATCGGCGGCCAGGTCGGTTGCCAGAACCAGGTCGCGCAGGTCGCCGCCGGCGCACGCAACGGGATCGGGACGTCGACGCGGCTTGCGGTGACGGTCGGCTGGACTGACCTTCAGGGCGCCCCGCACGCGATCTCCCAGTCATCGCTGATCCGCCGGGGCACGGTATGAGCGTGCGCCGGGTCGCCGCAGACGAGCGTGGCTTCACGCTGATCGAGATGCTCGTGACGATGACCCTGGGGGTCATGGTCCTGTTCGCGATCCTCGGCGCGTTCGAGGTCTTCAGCACGAGCGCGGCCGTGACCGACAAGGCCACGGCGGCGCAGGACGCGGCGCGGGCGAACGTGCGCAACCTCGTGGTCATCATGCGCCAGGGGCGCGTTGCGACCGGGCAGACCACGCCGATCCCCGCCGGGACGCCGACGCGTAGCGATCTCGTCGTCGCCGCCTATGTGTCGTCGGCGACGGGCCCGTCCCCCGGCGCCGTCATGGGCTGGGTCCGCTACTGCGCGGAGACAACCGGATCGCAATCCTCGCTGATCGTCGGCGTCCGCGCCGGCGACGCCTACCTCGCGCCCGGGACCTGCTCGGCAGGCGACACCACCAACGGCTGGTCGCACGCCGTCGTGCTGGACGGGACGCTCCAGAACCCGACGCGGCTGTTCGACTACACCACGAGCGCCTGCACCGGCGCCGCGTGTCCGCTTCCGTCCGGCCCGGAGGTCCAGTCGGTCGGGATCCGCCTCGCCGTGGCGACGAAGCCGGGCGCCGACGAGACCTTCAACAGCGTTGTCCGCGACGCCGTGTCATTCCGCAACAGGAGCAGCTCATGAGCGCGCGAGGCCGGCTGGGTTCCGAAGACGGTTGGGTGCTGGTCCCGGTGATCATCCTCATGGTCGTCGCCATCGGCGTGGGGACGGCGCTGCTGACGATCGTCGACACGCAGACGCAGCAGAGCGGCAAGCAGCGCAAGGTCGATTCGGCGCAAACGCTCGCCGAGGGCGCCGTCAGCGCGACCGCGAACGTTCTCGCCGTCGACAACTCGCCTTCGATGTGGCCGGTCGCGGGCGGTTGCGCGACGGTGACCGGTGACCTCACGAACGCGTCGGCACAGCCGAGCACGTCGCTCGCCGCGAAGATCACGACCGAGGTTCAGGCGCGGTTCACGGGCACGTCACCGGACTACGGCGCCACGGCGGCCCGCAACACGACCTGGCGCGTCGACGTCTGTCCTGTCCAGGGCAGCGAGTCGCGCTGGGAGGAGACGATCCTGACGCGCACGACGCCGGCCCCGGCGAGCTCCCCCGCGCTGGTGTCGCTCTGGGTCCGCGGGCAGGCCAGTGTCAGCGGATCCACCGCCGCGACGAGCCCGGAGAACGCCCGCGCGGTCGTCTCCAAGGTGCGTCAGTCCGCCGCCTCCTTCGCGCCGCCGGAGAACTTCGCCGTCGGCACCGGCGTCTTCTCGACCGACGTCAGCACGACCCTGAACACCGCTCTCACCTCGAACACCTCGCTGGTCGGGAGCATCGCCGGCACGGCGCTCGGCACGAGCCCGGTGATCGCCGCCTCGACGTCGAACATCGGCGTTCGCTGCGGGCTGCTGACCATGCTGGACAGCCCGGGAACGACCTGCCTGGCCGGTTCGCTGGCCGGCGTCGCAGGCGTCACCAACGCCACCGGCCTCGGGACGCTCAACACGATCCTCGGCACCGACCGCACAAAGGCGCTCGGCACCTGGTCGATGGCGCCGAGCGACGCGATCGAGCAGTGGCGAAAAGAGGCGCAGAGCTCGGGCGTCTACAGCCCCGAGTCCACGCCCGTGCCCGGCTTTGGCAACGACGAGACGAAGAACGTCAGCGGCGGCTCCGGCTCGGGCTTTGACTGCTTTCTCGGTAGTCCGACGTCCAGCCAGGTCGTCTTCATCGAGAAGGTCGGCAACGGCGATCAGTACTGCAACGTCCCCGCCGGCACAACCGCGAAGATCCTCGTCGTCGAGCGCGGCGCGGTTCGCATCCAGGGCACGTTCACCGGCGTCGTGTACGTGCTCAACGAGCAGGAGTGCGGGAGCGACGGCACCTGCACCGAAGAGGAGCGCGAGGACGCGGTCACGCGCGAGGTGGTCCGGATCGACGGCAACAACGGCAAGGTGATCGGATCGGTATGGGCGGACGGCGCCGGGGGCGCTGTCGGGATCTACCCGGCGCTCTCCCCTTCGAGTGTCTCGAGTTCCGCGCTGCTCGCCGTGGGCAGCGCGGCGACGGGCGTCTGCGGACTGCCGGCGGCGGGAGCCGCTCTTACAAGCCTCGACACCGCGATCAGCGGAATAACCGGCCTGGTCGGGAACACGCTGTCTCCGCTGACCGGAGTCGAGGAGCAGGTGCGCTACCCCGGCGGCGGCAGCGCTCCGACCGGCTGCTCGCTGCTGCAGGGCACGCTCGGCGGTCTGCCCTCCAGCGACCTGCTCGACCAGTTCGGGGTGGGCGACACGTATTCGGTCATCACGTCGGAGCACCGGACGCGAACGTGCAAGAGGAACGTCCTCAACCTGTGCATCCTCGGCCAGTGGAACGGCTGGTCGGAATGGACGACCCGCGATACGTCCACGGTCGCGCTCCCGGCGTTGCTGACCGGCGCGTCGGCGGCGGACATCAGCGAGCTCGGCGGCCTGGTGGGCAGCACCCTCACCAGCTACACCGCGATCCAGTACGACGCCGCCACCGTCGCGAACGCCGCCGCGGCGATCACCCAGGGCGCCGCGCCCGTCGTCGGCACCTACCGCAACGTCGCCTCGATCCAATAGGGCGCGCGCCGGTAGTCAGCCTCGCCGAGTGATCCGCTTCACCGCCGATCACGATGAAGGAGTCATGAGACACGCACTCCTCGCCGCCCTGCTGGGCGCCACGATTCTCGCCGGGTGCGGTGGCGACGACGCGACCGAGCCGGACGCGAACACGACCGCTCCTTCCGCTGCGGCAACCGCGCCGCCGACTGACACGATCGACATCAAGGAGTTCAAGTTCGTCCCCGAGACCGCCACGGTCAAGGCCGGCCAGAAGATCTCCGTCCCCAACGCCGACTCGGCGCCACACACGCTCACCGAACAGCCGAGCTCAGGCCCGCCGCTGTTCGACACCGGCAACGTCAGCGGCAGGCAGACCGGATCGTTCATGGCGCCCAAGGCCGGGACCTACGAGTACTACTGCGAGCTGCACGCATTCATGAAAGGCAAGCTCGTCGTGGTGTCGTAATCGCGGCGGCGCTACGCGGCCTCGCGCAGCGCCTCCACCTCGCGCAGGCCCGCCAGGCGCTCGAGGGCGCGCTGCTCGAGCTTGCGCGTCTCGGGCTGCGTGATGCCCAGCCGCCGGCTCGCCTCGCGGATGCCGACCGGGCCGACCTCTGAGCCACCGTCGATCCCGTAGCGCAGCGCGACGATCTCGCGCTCGTCCTCGGTCAGCTCCTGCAGCGCGCGCTGGATGGCGTCGTCGCGCAGCGCGATCTCGACCTCTTCGGCGGGGCCGGCGCGCTCGTCGTTGAGCACATCGCCCAGCGACGCCTCGCCCTCCGTGCCGAGCGGCCGGTCGAGGCTCGTGACCGTGCGGGCGAGGTCGGCCATCGCCACGACCTGCTCGAGGTCGAGCTCGGCCACCTCGGCGATCTCCTCGTCGGTCGGGTCGCGGCCGAGCTTCGTCGCCAGCGCGCGGCGCGTGCGCTGGATCTTGCGCTCGCGCTGGGCGATGTTCGTCGGAACGCGGATCGTGCGCGCCTTGTTCTCGATCCCGCGCTGCACGGCCTGGCGGATCCAGTACGTCGCGTAGGTGGAGAACTTGAAGCCGCGGCGCCAGTCGAACTTCTCGGTTGCGCGGATGAGGCCGAAAATCCCCTCCTGGATGAGATCCAGCAGCGGCAGCTCGTTCTGCGGGTACTTCTTGGCGATCGACACGACGAGCGCGAGGTTGGAGTTGATCATCCGCTCCTTCGCTGCGGCGTCGCCCCGCTCGACCCGCTTGGCGAGCTCGACCTCCTCCGCGGCGGTCAGCAGCGGGTGGCGGCGGATCTCGTTGAGAAACAGGCCGAGCGCATCGGTCGTGTTGATCGCGATGCTGTCGTTGCCGTAGGTGGTCGCCGGGACGTCGCTGCGGCCACAGTCGTCTGTGACGTCGATGCCGCGCACCTCGAGGGATTCGTGCAGGTCGCAGAGGTCGTCGTCCTCGCAACCGAGCCGGCGCGCGATGGCGTCGAGCTCGGAGAGGTTGACGCAGCCGTTCTCCTCCGCTGATTCGAGCAGGCGGGCGAGCGGACCGGGCGGGTCGTCGAGATCGAATTCCATCGCAGGGCGGACTACCCGTAGGAGGCCGCCAGGCAACCGGTGCTAATGAGGCCGGTTGCGCTTGCGCTGCTGACGCGCTGCTTTGGCCTTGGAGCGCTTTGCGCGTTGCTGGCGCTCGCGCTCGCGGGCGGCCTTCGCGGAACCGCCCGCGCCCTGGGCGGAGTCGGACCTGCGCTCGCGCTTGTGCTCGTCCACGGGTGCGGCGCGGCGGGCGTCGCGCACGATCACGAACGCGATCGCGGCGAGGACGAGCGCCGCCGAGCCGAAGATCAGCACCTTCTGCACAGTGCTGATCCCGCCTTCGTCGAAGTCGTTGGGAGCCGGAGGTGGCGGCGGCGGCTCCTCGATCAGCGGCGCCGGAACGTTGGGGCCGATCTGCGCCGTGGCGACCGAGACCGGCACCAGGCCGAGGGACAGGATGACGAGCACTGCGGCGAGACGATGCATGGTCGCGAGATTACGCCCAACGCCCCTGCTCAGCGCGCCGACCTGCATACACTCTCCGCCATGGCCAAGCAGCGGCAGGTACGCGTCGAACAGAAGAGCGCGCTGGCGGCAATGAGCCAGCTCGAGACCCGGTCCGACGACGAACTGCTCGCCGAGACACGCCACCGCGCCGCGGCGCAGGCAATCCTCGGTGCGCGCGCCTCCGAGCGCTACGACGCGAAGGCCGCCCGCGAGCACTTCCGCAAGGCGATCGCTGCCGCCCGGCCACAGGAGCGCATGCAGCTGCGGCGCATGGCCGAGGCGTCCCTGGCGCTCGCCGAACGACGCCCCGACGACCTCAAGGCGGCGGTCGAGAAGCTCGGCCAGCAGGCGCCGTCGAGCCGCCAGCTCTTCGTCCTGCGCCTCATGGGGCTGATCGCGCCGCCCCAGGGCGCGAGCACGCTCATGAAGGTCCGCGGCGGGCTGATCATCCTGGCGATGGTCGTCGGGCTGCTGGCCATCGGCTTCGGAGTCGCATCGCTCGTGCTGCTGCCCTTCGGCGGTGGGTCCGTGCTCGGTGCCTCCAGCCTCGGCATCGTGATCGTGATCATCGCGCTCGCGCTGCTGGCGTTCTTCGGCAAGCGAAAGCAGGCGGCGCAGCGCGAGAAGGCCAGAGCCGCCCGCGCGGGCTGAGGCCTGTAGGTCCACTGATGTGCGGGCGCTACACGCTCGCGGGAACCGACCCGTCGCAGCTGCGTTCGCGCTGGCCGGTCGGCGAGCGCGTCGAGGTGCGGCGGCGGTTCAACGTCGCGCCGGGCGACGACGTGCTTGCGGTGCTGCAGCGGCCCGGCGAGCCGGGCCCGCACGGGACGCTGCTGCGCTGGGGGCTCGTGCCGTTCTGGGCTTCGGATCCCAAGGAGCTCGGCCTCAAGACGATCAACGCCCGCGCGGAGACCGTCGCCGAGCGGCCCGCGTACCGCGATGCGTTCGAGAGCCGCCGCTGCCTGATCCTCGCCGACGGCTTCTACGAGTGGTCGGGCGGCGTCCCGCACTGGATCACGCGGGACGACGGCGAGCCGTTCGCCTTCGCGGGACTGTGGGCGTCCTGGCGCCCGAAGGGCGCTTCGCGCGACGTCGAGCCGCTGCGCTCGTGCTCGATCGTGACGACCGCGGCGGCCGGGCCGATGCGCGCGCTGCACGACCGGATGCCCGTGATCCTGGCCGGCGTCGAGCAGGAGTCGCTATGGATCGGCCGCGACACGCCGGCCGATCAGCTCCATGCGCTGTGCCGCCCCGAGTCGGCCCCCGCGCTGGAGTTCCGCCCGGTCAGCCGCGCGGTGAACGACGCGCGGTTCGACGGCCCGGAGTGTCTGAACCCGCCGGAGCAGGCGTCGCTGTTTTAGACGCGACTGGTCGCTCGCGTGGTTCGCGGGGAGGCGGCGCGCTCGTGAGCAGCGTCGATGAAGGAACGGTGGACCGATCCCGTCGCGATCGCTCCGGCAGTTGGTGGTCCCCGGGCGGTTGGCGGGGGGTCTTGGAGATGAACGGACTATGTGTCGCATACGTTGCAAGACCCCCGTGACGAGCGATCGCGCCGGCGCAGACACCGTCGGGTCGGGCCCCTAGCGCCGCGTCGAGCGGATCCGCACCGAGGTGATCACCACGGGATCGATCGGCATCTCGGTCGCCGGATCCGTCGGCACGGCTGCGATCCGGCGCACGACCGCCTTGCCGCCCACCACCTCGCCAAGCAACGCGTAGTCGGGCTCGAGCGGCGCCTCGGCGGCGGTGACGATGAAGAACTGGCTGCCTGAGGTTCCCGGCTGCTCGGTCTGCGTCTTGGCCATCGCGACGACGTAGCGGCGGTACTTCAGGTTGCGCGGCGGCGCCTCGACGACCGCGTAGCCCGGCCCGCCGTTGCCGGTGCCGAGCGGGTCGCCGCCCTGGATGACGTAGTCGTTGCCGCCCGGCTTGGCGATCCGGTGGAAGGTCAGCCCGTCGAAGAACTTGTTGCGTGCGAGGCCGGCGAACGAGGAGGTCGTCTTCGGTGCCCGTCGCACGTCGAGGCGGATCTGGATCTGTCCGCAGTTCGTGCGCACGACCGCGGTGTGGCGGCGGGTGCGGCTGAGGCGTTGCCTGGTGCGCCGGCGCTCGGGATTCGTCGCCGGCACCGGGGCCGCGACCGCCCGGCAACCATCGCGGGAGCTGCGCTGCTGCACCGCGGTCGTCGCGGTCGTCGCGGTCGTTGCCGTCGGCGCATCCATCGTGGTGGTGCTCGTCGTCTCTGTTGCCGCGGTAGTCGGCGGAGCCCCCTGCGACTCCCTCTCGGCCGTCAGCGGGTCGTCTTTGCCGCACGCGACAAGCATCAAGGCCGCGAGCAGAATCACGATGAGGACGAGCGCGCGCCGCACGGTCAGGGAGCGTAGTCGCTTGGCCGTCGTCGTCGGCCGGTTGCGCGTCGGCTCGTGCACCCGTCGGCGCTGCGGCCGCGCGACCCATCAGACTGGTCGTGATGCCGCTCACCGCGCTGATCGCCCGCTACGACCACATCCTGCTCGATCTCGACGGCTGCGTCTGGGTCGGTGACGAGGCGACGCCGGGCGCCGTCGAGTCGCTCACCGCCATCCGCGCCGCCGGCAAGGGGATCGCGTTCGTCACCAACGACACGCAGCTCGGGACCGAGGAATACGTGCGCAAGCTCTGGCGCCTCGGGTTCCAGGCATCGATCGAGGAGGTCGTCACGGCCGGCGGCGCGCTGCAGTTCGTGCTCGCCGAGCGCTTTCAGGGCCGCGCCGCTGTCGTCCTCGGCTCCCCCGCCCTCAAGCGCCATGTCGAGTCCGCCGGGCTGCGCATCGTCAACGGCACGACGTTCGCCAGCCGCGCCGACGTCGTCGTCGTCGCCTTCCACCCGAAGTTCGACTACGACGAGCTGCGCGAGGCGACGCAGGCCGCGCTGCGCGGCGCCTTCCTCGTCGGCTCCAACCGCGACGCCACGTTTCCCGCCGCCGACGGCCTCTGGCCCGGTTCGGGCGCCGTCATCGCGGCCGTCGAGACGGCGTCCGGGCGCACGGTACCGACCGTCGGCAAGCCCGAGCCGACGCTCGTGCAGACCGCGCTGGACCGGCTCGGACCGGGCCGGGCGCTGATGATCGGCGACCGCGTCGACGCCGACCTCGGCGCCGCCACGGCCGCGGGGATCGACGGCGCGATCGTGCTGACCGGCGCCTCGGATCGCGAGACGGCCGAGGCGGCCACGAACCCCAGCCCGGTCGCGATCGCCGCACGGCTCGAGACCCTGGTGCTGGGATAGTCCGCGCGTGGATCGCGACGTCGCACTCCTGTGCAACCCCTCGGCCGGCGGCGGCCGCGCCGCGCGGATCCTGCCGCGCGCCGAACAGACGCTGCGCGACCTCGGCGTGTCCTTTCACACCGAGGTCACGCGGAGCCTCGAGCATGCCCGCGAGCTCGCGCGCGACGCCGCGCAGGCCGGGGAGGTCACGGTGACGCTGAGCGGCGACGGCCTGATCGGCTGCGTCGTCGGCGTGCTGCGCGAGGTTCCCGGCTCGCTGCTTGGGATCCTGCCGGGCGGCCGCGGCAACGACACCGCCCGCGTGCTGGGCATCCCACGCGAGATCGAGGCCGCCTGCGCCGTCGTCGTCAATGGCCGCGAGCGGGCGATCGACATCGGCGACGTCGAGGGGCGGTCGTTCATCGGGATCGCATCGCTGGGCTTCGACTCGGACGCCAACCGGATTGCGAACGCGGCCCCGGCCCGCCTGGGCAGGCTCGTCTACGTCTACGGCGCCCTGCGCGCCGTCGCGGGCTGGAAGCCCGCGCGTTTCGACCTGCGCCTCGACGGCGAGCCGCTCTCCTCGATCGGCTACTCCGTCGCGGCCTGCAACTCCGGCTGCTACGGAGGCGGGATGCACCTCGCGCCGGCGGCGGAACTGGACGACGGCCTGCTCGACGTCGTGCTCATCGCCAGCCACTCCAAGCGCTCCTTTCTGGCCACGCTGCCGAGGGCGTTCAACGGCACGCACGTCAAGCATCCGGCGGTGCGCGTGCTGCGCGGCAGCGAACTGCATGTCGGCGCCGACCGCAACTTCGTCGTCTACGCCGACGGCGACCCGATCGGCCAGACCCCGACCACGATCCGTGTCATCCCGCGCGCGGTGCGTGTCCTGGCCCCGACGTGATGCTCCCCGTGAAGATCGCGGTCGCCCGCGCAGCGGGCGCGCTCTCGCGCCGCAGCGGCCGCGGCGCCACGAGCCTGCCCGGCAAGCTGCTCATGCGGATGGAGCCCAGCGCGATCGAGCGCCTCGCGCGCCGCCTGCCGCAGGGCAGCGTCGTGATCTCGGCGACGAACGGCAAGACGACGACTGCTGCGATGGTCGCAGCGATCCTCGAAGGCGGCGGCACGCGCCTCGTGCACAATCGCGCCGGCGCGAACATGGCAGGCGGCGTCGCGAGCGTGTTGCTGGGCGCGGCGCGCGGGAGCGACGGCATCGACGGGGACGCCGGCGTCTTCGAGGTCGACGAGTTCTGGCTGGACCGCGTGGTCCCGCAGTTGCGACCGCGCGCGCTGCTGCTTCAGAACCTCTTCAGAGATCAGCTCGACCGCTACGGCGAGCTCGAAACGATCGCCGACCGCTGGGCGGCGACGGTCGCCGCCACGCCGGATACGACGCTCGTGCTCAACGCCGACGACCCGCTGGTCGCCGATCTCGGCCGCGATCGTGCGCCTGCAACGGTCGCGTACTTCGGCGTGCAGGACGACGCCATGGCGCTGCCGGGCATGGGCCACGCGTCAGACTCAAAGCACTGCCGCCGCTGCGGGGCGCCCTACGTCTACGACGCGATCTACATGGGGCACCTCGGGCACTACCACTGCCCCAACGGCGATTCACGGCGACCGCAGCCGGAGATCTCCGCCTCCGAGATCACGCTGGACGGCACCCGCGGCGCGCAGTTCACGCTGCACCTCGGCGGCGAGCAGGCAGTCGTGGCCCTCCCCCTTCCGGGCCTCTACAACGTCTACAACGCGCTTGGCGCCGCCGCGCTGACCCGTTCGCTTGGAGCACCGCTGCAGCAGATCGTCGCCGGCCTCGAGGCCACCCAGGCCGCCTTCGGCCGCGCCGAGACGGTAAGCATCGGCGATCGGGAGCTGGCGATCCTGCTCGTCAAGAACCCGGCGGGCGCGAACGAGGTCCTGCGCACGCTCGCGCTCGACGAGGGCGAGCACGACGTGCTCGCCGTGCTCAACGACAACACCGCCGACGGGCGCGACATCTCCTGGGTCTGGGACGCGGACTTCGAGCTGATCGCACAGCGCGTGCGCCACGTGACCTGCAGCGGCACGCGTGCCGCCGAACTCGCCCTGCGGCTGAAGTACGCAGGCGTCCCGCCCGAGCGGCTGAACGTCGTGCCCGCCCTCGAGCGCGGTTTCGACGCCGCGCTCGCCGACGGCGACGGCCGCCTCGTCGCGCTGCCCACCTACACCGCAATGCTCGCGCTGCGTCAGCTGCTCGTCGCCCGCGGCGCCGCAGAGGGGTCGTTCGTATGAGCAACGTCATCTGGCACGACGTCGAGTGCGGGCGCTACGACGCCGACTTCGAGCTGTGGCGCCGGCTCGCCGCGCAGGCCGGCGGACCGATCCTCGACGTCGGTGCCGGCACGGGTCGGGTCACGCTCGACCTCGCGCGGCGTGGTTACGACGTCGTCGCGCTGGACTTCGATCCGGCGCTGCTCGACGTTCTGCGCCGGCGTGCGGAGGCCGGCGATCTGTGGGTGAAGACGGTGATCGCCGACGCCGGCAACTTCGCGCTGGACCGCCGCGACTTCGCGCTGGTCATGGCGCCGATGCAGACCGTCCAGTTGCTGCGTCGCGCAGGCCGGCTCGGGTTCCTGCGCAGCGCACGGGAACACGTCGCGACCGGCGGCCTCGTCGCGATCGCGCTCGCCGATGCCCTGGAGTGCTTCGACGGCGATCACGTGCTGCTGCCGCTGCCCGACCGGCTGATCGTCGACGACACCGTGTACTCCAGCCAGCCCGTCGCGCTGCGCGACCACGGCAGCACCGTCGCGATCGAGCGCATCCGCGAGATCCGTACTGCCGACGGCGGTCTGAGCGCAAGCGACGACGTCCTGCACCTCGATCGGGTCTCGATCGAGACGGTCGAAGCCGAGGGACGGGCGGCGGGGCTGAAGCCGTTGCCGGCTCACATCATCGCGCCGACCGAGGAGCACGTCGGGACCACCGTGGTGATGCTCCGTGGCTGAGATCGAGGGGGCCGACCGGGCCCCCAGCCTGCGCGTCTGCGCGCTGTACCCAGCCCTCATGAACATCTACGCCGACCGCGGCAACCTGCTCATGCTCGAGCGCCGCTGCCAGTGGCGCGGCCTGGGCTTCGAGGCCACGGCCGCGGGCCTCGGCGAGGGCGTCGACCCCGACGCCCACGACCTCTTCTATCTCGGCGGCGGCCAGGACCGCGACCAGCGCCTGTGCGCGCTGGACCTTGTGCGGACAAAACGCGCGGCGCTGCACGCGGCGGCCGACCGTGGCGCGCTCGTGCTCGGCGTCTGCGGCGGCTACCAGCTGCTCGGCCACCGCTACGCGCTCGGCGACGAGGAGATTCCCGGCCTCGGCCTCGTCGACCTCGAGACGATCCGCTCCGACGGGCCGCGCCTGATCGGCAACGTCGCGATCGAGGTCGACCTCGACGGGGGTGGGCCACGCGTTCTCGCCGGCTTCGAGAACCATGCCGGCCATACGCATCTCGGCGCCGGAGAGCAACCGCTCGGCCGCGTTCTGAAGGGCCACGGCAACACGGGCTCCTCGGGCCTCGAGGGTGTGCGCCGCAGCGGTGTCATCGGGACGTACCTGCACGGTCCCCTGCTGCCGAAGAACGCCTGGTTCGCCGATTGGCTCATCGCCGAGGCCCTCGGTCTGGAGGAGCTGGCGCCGCTCGACGACCGCTTCGAGGAGGCCGCCCACGCGGAGGCACGACGGGCGGCGGGCGTCTGAGCCCCGGTGTTCCTTCCGGCCGCTCGGGGCTTGCGCAGCCACAGCGAGACGTGCGCGGGCCGCATCGCCTGCGTGACGACCGCGCACAGCTCGCTGCCAAGGGCATCGAGGTCGACCTCGTCGCGCAGGCGCGCGCCGAAGGACGCCAGCGTGCGGGCCGCGTCGTAGCGCTGGCGGTAGAAGCGACGATCGACGAGCGCCTGGATGCGGCCTCGGGCCGGCCTGAACAGTGCTGCCACCGCGAGCGTGGAGCCGGCGACCGCCAGTCCCGAGCCCTGAGTCAGCGGCGACAGCACCAGCCCGAACAACAGCACCAGAGCGAGGTAGGCGCCCGCGAGCGTCAGCGTCAGCACGCCGTAGACGAGCGTGCGGTTGATGACGACGTCGATGTCGTACAGGCCGTAGCGCAGGATCGCCATGCCCGCCGCGAGCGGGATCGCCGTCAGCGCGAGCAGCGCCAGCAGGAACACGTCGTCGCCCCACGATGCCGGGCCGGCCGCGGACAGGGCGAGCCCGGCACCGGCGACGACCGCGGCGTAGGCGAACCACTTGAGCTGCTGGCGCTCGACGCCGCGCGACCGGCGCATGCGCACGATCAGCCCCGCGGCCGGCAGCGCGAAGACGGGCAGCGCGGCGATCCCGAGGATCGTCTGCATGACCACGACGACATCGGCAACGCGGCCATGCGTCGCCATCGGGTTCTCGATCGACGAGTACCCCTCCAGCCGGCCCGGCGCCAGCGCATCGGCGAGCGCCGCAAGCACCAGGACGCCAAAGCAGCCGAGACCGATCCGCTTCCAGCGGCGCGTCAGGAAACGCCCGGTCGGAAACAGCAGCAGCAGGAGCACCGTGAGGCCGAAGAGGACCACGACGAAGACCCATTCGCCCAGCCACGCGGCGATCTCGTCCCCCGGCAGCGGGCCGCTGTCGGTGTTGATGCCGAGCTCGCCGTAGCCGCTCAGCGACGTGGTCAGGCCGAGGCCCGCCCCCATCGCGAGGAAGATCCAGCCCACTGCGTTGCCGGGCAGCCGCGAGGCGATGATCGCCCCGACCGTCGCCGCGCACAGCTGAATGGTGACGAAGCCGACCGAGAAGAGGATGGACTCCGGCCTGGCGATCGACTGCAGGACCGGGCCGCACGGCACCAGCAGCATCGCAACCGCCCAGAGGCCCCAGGCCAGATGGGTGCCGCGGGAACGACTCAAGGGGCCCTGCTCAGCCTATGGCCGTCGCCGCCGAAGCGAGCGGGCCGGCGTCGTGAGGACGTAGACCGTCGTGCGGATCGCAGCGCTCTGCCAGACGTTGCGCCGGCGCGCCCACTGCCGTCGGCGGTCCACGCACAGGACGCTCGTGTTCACCACGGCCTCGTCTCCGAACGCGGCCGCGAGGCTCGTCAGGGTGCGGTTCCAGAAGACGTCCTCCTGGCGGTGTCCGCCGAGCGTCAGGCCGATCTCGTAGACCGGGTCGCTCGCGCGCATGAGCACCTGGGCCTGGGCCACCGTCTCGTCGCCGACCCGCTCGGCGCTGAACGTGATCCAGCCGGCGAACATGTGCCCCTGCGGCGTCATGACGTGAACGACCGCTCGTCGGCGTAGAGCACCATGACCCCGGTCGAGAGCTTCATCCCGCCGGGCAGCGTCATGCTCAGCAACGCGACGTCGCCGGGCGCGTTCCCCGTGAGCGGACCGTAGAAGCGGTTGCCTTCCGGCCAGAACTCCGGGAAGCGCTGCTTCCAGGTCGCGATCAGCTCCTCCGGGGAGACGATCTGCGCCGGGATCCGGACCGTGTACGTCTTCTGCCACTTCTTCCCGAAGCCCTGGATCGGCGATGTGAGCCGGCGGCCGTCGACGTCGATGTTCGTGGCGCCCTGGGGGATGTCCCCCACGTGCAGCTCGGTGACGGGCTTGGCCCAGCTTTGCGCATCACGCGGCGACTGGTCAGCCATCGTCGTCACCCCTTGCCGTTGGCGACGGCCAGCGCCGCCGCCTCGGAGTCATGGATGCCGACGGCCTCGTCGAGACGCGTCAGCTCGAAGATCTGCCGGTAGTGGTCCGACAGCCCATAGGCAAGCACCCGCTGGCGGTTGCGCTGCGCACGCACGAGCAGCATGACGAGCAGCCCGATGCCACCGGAATTCATGTACTCCAGCCCGGGGAAGCTCAGCACGACGGCCTTGGCGCCGCTTTCGCTGGCGTGGGTGTAGGCGGACACCAGCACGTCCTCGCTGGCCGCCGTCACATCGCCCGAGATATCGATGACCCAGACGCCGGGCGCGACCTCGCGCACCCGCTCGTCGACCACGTCGAGCATCTCGGCCCCTGCCGCGAGGCAGCGCTCGAGAACAACGTCGCCGACCTCGGTCACGCCGCCGGCGACGACGAGGGATCGATGACGCACCTCAAGCGCGCCGTCGCGATCTTCTCCGAGGTCGGGGCCGGCGAGGCGACGCGCATGCCGGAGATCTGGAAACTGGTGAGCTGGTGAGCGCGCAGGCCGCGCGTGAGCGGGGCGGTGCCGGCAGAATCCGCATGTTTCTCGTGCACTCCCGGTAAGCTCGCCGCCGATGGGGGACACGTCCGAGCGTTCCACGGCCGAGCCACTGGAGTTTCGCGACGCCACGAAGCGTTACCCCGGCAGCAGCGAGCCTGCGGTCGATGGTCTGTCGCTGAAGGTCTCCGCCGGCGAGATCTGCGTGCTCGTCGGTCCCTCGGGATGCGGCAAGACGACCGCGATGCGGATGGTCAACCGGATGATCGACATCACCTCCGGCGACATCCTGCTGGGCGGACGCAGCGTCAAGGAGCGCAAGCCCGAGGAGCTGCGCCGCAACATCGGCTACGTGATCCAGCAGATCGGGCTGTTCCCACACCGCACGATCGGCGAGAACATCGCGACGGTCCCCGCCCTGCTCGGCTGGAGCAAGGCGCGGATGGCCGCTCGCGCCGAGGAGCTGATCGAGCTCGTCGGGCTGCCCCGGGAGATGCTCAAGCGCTATCCGGCGCAGCTCTCCGGAGGCCAGCGCCAGCGCGTCGGCGTCGCCCGCGCGCTCGCCGTCGATCCGCCGGTGATGCTGATGGACGAGCCGTTCGGCGCGATCGACCCGATCAACCGCGAGCGCCTGCAGAACGAGTTTCTGCGCCTGCAGGCCGAGCTGCGCAAGACAATCGTCTTCGTCACCCACGACATCGACGAGGCGATCAAGATGGGCGACCGCATCGCCGTCCTGCAGGTCGGCGGCAAGCTCGCCCAGTACGCGCCCCCCGCCGAGCTGCTGACCGCGCCCGCCAGCTCGTTCGTCGAGGACTTCGTCGGCGCCGACCGTGCGCTCAAGCGCCTGGCCCTGCAGCGCGTGCGCGACATCGACCTGTGGACCGTCGCGACCTGCCGGGCGGGCGAGCCCGTCGGCGCGCTGCGCGAGCGTCTCGCCGACGCCGATCTTGACATCCCGCTGCTCGTCGATGCCGAGCAGAAGCCGGTCGGATGGCTCTCCGAGCGCGGACTCACCGGCGAGCGCGTGCGGCCGGAGCTGCGCTCCCCGGCCGAGCCGATCGTCGAGCTCGACGACATCCTGCGCGACGCGCTGTCAGACCTGCTCGCCCGCGAGTCGATGTACGGGCCGGTGGTCGACGCCGGCGGCCACGTCGTCGGCGCGCTCTCGATCCAGGCGATCTCGCACGCGATCGGCCACGCCCGCGACGACGTGCGGGGGGCGGCCGACCGCGTGGACTCCGACCGCGCTCCGGAGCCTGCCGAGCCCGCCGGAGACCCATGAGCCAGGCGCCGATCGCCCAGAGCGGCGGCTTTCTGCGCAACCGCAGCGGGGACACGGGCTGCCCGAGCAACGACGGCATCTGCCTGGGCTGGATGGTCGACCACCTCGACCGTTACTGGGACCCCTTCCTCGAGCACGTCGTCCTCACGCTGATCCCGCTGGCGATCGGCTTCGCGATCGCGCTGAGCATGGGCCTGATCGCCCACCGCCAGAAATGGCTGATCACGCCGCTGACGGGCCTGACGAGCGCGATCTACACGATCCCGAGCATCTCGTCGTTCCTGCTGCTGCTGCCGATCACCGGTCGCGGCAACGACACGGCGATCATCGCGCTGACGGCCTACACGCTCGTGATCATCTTTCGCAACGTCATCACGGGCCTCGCAGGCGTGCCCCAGCACGCCGTCGACGCCGCTCGCGGCATGGGGCTGACCGGCACCCAGCTGCTGTTTCGCGTCGAGCTGCCGCTCGCGCTGCCGGAGATCATCGCCGGGCTGCGGATCGCGGCGGCGACGACCGTCGGCCTCGCTGCGTTCGCCTATCTGGCGGGGGCGGGCGGCCTCGGGGCCAACATCGACTCGGACATCGACTTTCGCGGCAACGTCCTCGTCTGCGGAATCATCCTAACGCTGCTGGCAGCGACCCTGGACGCGATCGTGCTGTTCGTCCAGCGGCTGCTGACCCCATGGCGGCGGGCGGTCGTGACATGACGACGGCACCGATCGCAGGGATCCTGGATACGTTCGGCGGCGCCGTCGAGTTCATCTTCGAGCGGCGCCCGTCGGATGCCGGCACGGTGGACGTCGGCGGCCTGGGCGAGATCGGCCACCTGGCGGGCAACCACTTCGCCGTCTCGTTTCTGGCGATCGTGGTCTCGATCGCCGTCTCGGTGCCGATTGGCCTGTGGCTCGGCCACCTCGGCAAGGCCGAGCTGCTGGCGGTCGGCGTCGCCAACGTCGGGCGCGCGGTCCCGGCGCTGGCGATCATCGGCTTCTGCGTCGCGTTCCTCGGCACGGGCTTTCGCAACATCGCGTTCGCCCTGACGCTGCTGGCGATCCCGCCGATCCTCACGAACACGTACGTGGGGATGCGCCAGGTCGATCCGGAGCTTGTCGATGCCGCCCGCGGGCAGGGCCTGTCGGGCTTTCAGATCGTCCGCCAGGTCGAGTGGCCGCTCGCGCTGCCCACGATCTTCGGCGGCATCCGGATCTCGGTGGTGACCGTGCTCGCGACCGCGATCATCGCGCCGGTCGCGGGCCTCGACACGCTCGGCACGCCGATCTTCTCCGAGGAGATCTACGGCGACGAGGGCGTGCTCGCGGCGGCGATCGCCGTGGCGTTCCTGACGCTGGGGACCGACGCCATCTTCGCCGCCCTGCAACGAATCGCGACACCGAAGGGGCTGAAGGTTGCCGCTCGCGACAACCGCCGCCGCCGCAGTTGGCCCATACCGATAAGGAGAGTTCAGCACCCGTGACCCGAAGCAGCTTCCGCATCCTGTTCGCCATGCTGGCCATCCTCGTGCTCGGCGTCTTCATCGCCGCGTGCGGCGACGATGACAAGAGCAGCGACACACCGACACCGGCCGCGCAGTCCACGGCACCAGCCAAGAGCGGGGACATCCCCGCCGACGAGAAGACCGCCAACAAGATCGCGCCGGTCGACGGGGCCGCCGGCGTCTCGCTGTCGGTCGGGTCGAAGAACTTCACCGAGCAGTACATCCTCGGCGAGATCTACATCCAGGCGCTGGAGGCCGCGGGCTACAAGGTCAAGAAGGACCTCGACCTCGGACCCGAGCGCGTCGCCCACGCCGCCCTCGTCAAGGGCGTGGTCGATGCCTACCCCGAGTACACGGGCACGGCGTTGACGTCGGCCTTCAAGGTCAAGGTCGAGGACGTCCCGAAGGATCCGCAGCAGGCATATGAGGAGGCCAAGGCCGCCTACGCGAAGGTCGGCATCACGGCGCTCGCGCCGACGCCGTTCGAGAACACCTACCGGCTCGGGATCACGAAGGCCACGGCCGAGAAGCTCGGCAACCCGACGAAGATCTCAGACCTCGCCGACAAGGCGAGCACGCTGACGATCAACGGGTTCCCCGCCTGCCGCCAGCGCATCGACTGCCTGCTCGGCGTCCAGCGGACCTACGGCTTTGAGTTCAAGAAGTTCCTGCCCGGCGAGCAGAAGTACCAGGTGCTCGACAACGGCGACACGGACGTCGCGTTCGTGTTCACGACCGACGGCCCGCTGTCGTCAGGCAAGTACGTCGTGCTCGAGGACGACAAGGACGTCTTCCCGCCCTACAACATCACCTTCGCGGTCCGCGACGAGGCGGCGAAGAAGCTCGGGCCGGAGGGTCAGAAGGTGATCACCGACGTCCAGAAGTACATGACGCCCGAGATCATGCAGGAGCTCAACGCCCGCGTCGACCTCGACAAGCAGGAGCGCGACAAGGTCGCGGCCGACTACCTCCAGCAGTTCGGCTTCACGAGCTGAGCGCGCCGGATCCCGTCGAGCCGAACCCGCCCTCGCCGCGCACCGTCGCGGCGAGGGCGTCGGCCTCGACGATCTGCGGTGTCGCGACGGCAACGATCACGAGCTGGGCGATGCGGTCGCCTGCTGTGATCTCAAAGGCATTTTCGCGATCGGTGTTCAGCAGCAGGACCTTCAGCTCGCCGCGATAGCCCGCGTCGATCAGGCCCGGCGCGTTGACGATCGCGATTCCGTGGCGCGCGGCCAACCCGCTACGCGGCACGACCAGGCCGGCGTGGCCGGCGGGAAGCTCGATCGCGATGCCGGTGCGGATCGTCGCGCGCTGCCCGGGTTGCAGCGTGACGACCTCGAGCGCGCACAGGTCATAGCCGGCGTCGTCGTCGTGTGCGCGCGCGGGCAGCCGCGCAGCTGAATCGAGCCGCTGGACGCGCAGCTCGCCGCCGCTCACCGGCTAGACCGGGGTGCCGTTGACCGAGTAGCGCGAGTAGCGCTCGGCGAGCGTCGCGGGCAGCCGCGCCCGCACGCGCACGCCATCGGGCGTGTCGGTGCGCTCGAGATCGCCGGCGAAATCGTGCAGCTCGGCGATGCGGGCGCCCTCGGCGTATGGCAGCAGCAGGTCGACGGAGCGCAGCGAACGGCGGAACTCCTCCTCGATGCGGTCGCCGAGATCCTCGATCCCCTCCCCGGTCACGGCGGAGATGAGCATTCCGTCGGGGTGCGCGAAGCGCAGTTCCTCGCGGCGCTCATCATCGATCGCGTCGGCCTTGTTGAGGACGAGCAGCCGCGGGCGCTCGCCGGCGCCGACGGCCTCGAGCGTCTCGTCGACCGCGCGCAGCATCTCTGCCATCTCCGCCTCGTCGGCGGAGGCATCGACGACGTGCAGGATCAGGTCGGCCTCGCGCGTCTCGTGCAAGGTCGCCGCGAAGGCGTCGACGACCTGGTGCGGCAGCTTGCGGATGAAGCCGACGGTGTCGCTCAGCAGATACGGGCGGCCGTTGATGCGCAGCTCGCGCGTCGTCGGGTCGAGCGTGTGGAAGAGGCGGTCGCGAACGCCGACCTCGGCGCCCGTGACGTGGTTGAGCAGCGTCGACTTGCCGGCGTTCGTGTAGCCCGCGAGCGCGATCTGCGGCAGGTGCGCGCGCTCGCGCTCGGCCCGCATCGTCGCGCGCGACGAGGATACGCCGACGAGCTTGCGGCGCAGCGCCGTGATGCGGTTGCGCGCCAGCCGGCGGTCGGTCTCGATCTGCGACTCACCCGGTCCGCGTGCACCGATGCCCGGTGTGGCCGCGCTCGCGCCCAGGCGCTCGAGATGCGTCCACAGGCCGCGCATGCGGGCCATGTTGTACTCCAGCTGGGCGAGCTCGACCTGGAGCTTGCCCTCGGCGCTGTGGGCGTGCCCGGCGAAGATGTCGAGGATGATCGAGGTGCGGTCGACGACCGGCATGCCGAGCGCCTCCTCGAGGTTTCGCTCCTGGCGCGGGCTCAGCTCGTCGTCGCAGGCGACGACGTTCGCGTCCGCGGCCTTGGCGGCGATCTTCACCTCTTCGAGCTTGCCGGGTCCGAGATAGGAGTTCGGATGGGCCTTGTCGCGATGCTGGACGATCTGTCCCACGACCGCGACGCCCGCGGTACGCAGCAGCTCGCGCAGCTCGGAGAGGTCGTCGCCCGCTTCGAGCGCGGCGATGCAGAACGCGCGCTGCTTCGCGCGTCCCTCCTCGGCGGTTGCGACCGGCGAATGCTCTCCGACACGGCCCTGACGGGATCGCTGCATGTGATCTCAGTCTAGACCCGTCCGCGGCGTCGCTAGACGGGTTCGAACCCGCGCGAGCGCGGTCAGTCACCGTCTTCGGTCGCACGCGTCAGGCCAGCGGGGCGCGTGCCGGCGGCGGCAGCGGGTCGTAGCGCGCGAGCAACTCGGGGACGGGCAGCACGATCACGCCCTCACGCGGATCGCCGACCCAGCACCCCCAGCCGCCGGTTGCCAGCGCGTAGGCGGCGTATGCCGCGGCGCAGGCGTCGAGCTCGTCGAGCGTGCGGTGCCAGAGCCCGCCGTCGGCGTCGACGATCCCGCGCACCCGAAGGGCGGCGATCCGCTGCTGCAGCCCCCAGGGCGTGCGCTTCGGCGGCGGCCGGTGGCCGATCATCGAGCAGAACACCGCATCGGGATAGGTCTCGCACAGGCGCCCGAAGCGCAGGGCGCCGTGGTCGATCCGGCCCTCCACGGCGCCGCCGGCCTCCGGCCGGTACAGGTCCAGTGGCGCGAGCGCCGTGAACAGCTCGAAGCCGAGGCCGATCCAGCGCTCCCAGTTGGCGAGCGCCTGGCTCGCCGACGGCACGGGGTACAGCGGCAGGCGGCGGCGGAAGAGCAGCGCGTCGCAGACGCGGTGGCGCTCGAAGCGCTCGTCGGGCAGGCCGAGTTCGTCGCGCAGCGGCGAGCCGGGCGCAAGCAGGTCCAGGCGGTGGCCCGATGGTGCGTCGACGGCGCAGACGGCCTCGCCGCCGAAGCCGAGCACCGTCCGTGCGACGCCCTCGACGCTGCCGGGCTCGTAGAACGTCGCGACGAGCTCGGTCCTCTCCCCCTCGCTGCCGCGCCGCTCGTGCAGCGTGCAGAGCTGTTGGTTGCCGGGCGTGCCCGAGACGTCGATTCCGCAGTAGCGCATGGATGCGGTTTGCGCGCGTTCGCCTCAGCGCGCCAGGGCGCCCAGGCGCTCGACGGCCTCCAGCAGGCGGTCGTCGGGCGTTGTCAGCGAGATACGGAAGAAGCCCTCGCCGTTGGGGCCGTACGCGCCGCCCGGGGAGATCGCGACGCCGGCCTTGTCGAGCACGTGCTCGCAGTACGCGGCGGCGCTGTCGAAGCCGGCCGGCACAGGAGCCCAGATGTAGATCGTGCCCTTCGGCGGCTTGACGTCGACGCCGATCGCACGCAGGGCATCGACGACGAGGTCGCGGCGGCGCGTGTAGAGCGCGTTCATCTCCTTGACGTCGCCGTCGGCGTCGGGGCTGAGCGCGGCGATGCCCGCGAGCTGGACCGCCTCGAAGAGGCCCGAATCGATGTTCGTCTTGAGCTTCCAGTAGGCGTCGATCGCCTCGGCGTTGCCGACGATCGCCGCGCAGCGCCAGCCGGTCATGTTGTAGCCCTTGGACCAACTGAAGACCTCGACGCCGACGTCCTTGGCGCCGGGCGTGGCGAGGAACGACGGTGCGCGGTAGCCGTCGTACGTCGTCTCGGAGTACGCGTTGTCGTGGACGGCGAGGATGTTCGTGCCGCGGCAGTAGTCCACGACCTCCTCGAAGAACCCGGGCCGGACGACGGCGCCTGTGGGGTTGTTGGGGTAGTTGAAGAACATGAGCTTCGCGCGGGCGCGATCATCGTCGGATATTGCCATCAGGTCGGGCGTAAAGCCGCGCTCGGGCAACAGCGGCATGAGCACCGAGTCGGCGCCGGCGATCAGCGGCCCGCCGGTGTAGACCGGGTAGCCGGGATCGGCGCTCAGCGCGGCGTCGCCCGGGTCGAGGAACGCGAGGTTGAGGTTGAAGATGCACTCCTTCGCGCCGATCGCCGGCATGATCTCCGTTGCCGGGTCGAGCTCGACGTCGAAGCGGCGCATGTAGAAGTCCGACACGGCCTGCCGGAAATCCTGGCGGCCGCGGTTGGACGGGTACCGGTGCGTCTCGGGCTCGCTGACGGCCTCCTGCATCGCCTCGACGATGAGCGCCGGGGTCGGGCGGTCGGGATCGCCGATGCCGAGCGAGATGACGTCGACGCCGGCCGCGCGCTTGGCGGCGATCTTGCGTTCGAGCTCGGCGAACAGGTAGGGCGGGATCAGGTCGAGGCGCGTGCTGGGCTTCACAGGTTCTCCAGTTCGGTGCAGAAGTCGGCGGCGAGGTCGCCGCGATAGACGGGGCGCGCCCATCCGGTCAGGTCGAAGTGCAGGTCCTCGGCGACGTCGACGGTGAGCTCGCCGCCGTCGAGGCGGACGGTGACCGGGGAGTCGCCGCCGCGCAACGCGTACGCGATGGCGGCGCCGCTGGCCCCCGTGCCGGAGGACATCGTCTCCCCCACGCCGCGCTCGAAGATCCGCGCGCGGATGACGCCGGACTCGAGCTCGGCGTACCAGGAGACGTTTGTGCGGTTCGGAAAGAGCTCGTGGTGCTCGATTGCAGGGCCGATCGCGGGGAGATCGAGCTGCTCGAGGTCGATCAGGTCGGGGTGGTGGATGACGCACTGCGGGTTGCCGACCTGCACGTGCTGAAAGCGCCACGTGCGCCCTTGCGCCGTTTGCAGCTCGCCGGTTCCGTCGGTGTCGCCCGACGGGAAGTCGTCAGAAGAGGTGCGGGCGCGGCCCATGTCCAGCGTGCACGTGTCCGGGCCGGTGATGTGCGGCCGGATCTCACCGGCGCTCGTCTGGATCGAAAAGCGATCGCTGTCGGCCCACCCGTTGCGCACGAGATACAGGCATGCCTCGCGCGCGCCGTTGCCCGAGAGGCCCGATTCCGAGCCGTCGGGGTTGAAGATCCGCAGGCGCGCGACGAAGCCCGGCTCGTCGGGCACGGAGAGCAGCAGGATGCCGTCCGATCCGACCCCGGTGTGGACGTCGCAGATGCGCTCGATGCGTTGTGGCGAGAGCGCGAACGGCAGGGCCTGCTCCTCGAAGATGAGGTAGTCGTTGCCGAGCGCCTGCCACTTCTCGAAGGAGATCGTCGTCATGCGGGCGCGGAGTCTATGAGGGCCGCGACGCGCTCCGGGTCCTGGCCGCTGAACGGGCTCATGGACACAGGTGCTCAGCCACCTCTTCGGGCGTCTGCCCGGTCAGGTCGACGATCTGGACGTCGGGCAGCTTGCGCATCCAGGTGAGCTGGCGGCGGGCGTAGTTGCGCGTCCTGCGCTTCATCGCGTCGCTGTCGCCGCTGAGCAGCTGCTCGAAGCCGAGCGCGACGCGTGCCGTCGGCGAGGCGCCGGCGGCGTGAGCGCGGCGCACCTCCTCGATCGCGCCCGCGGCGACCATCGCGTCGACACGCGCCTCGATGCGGGCGTAGAGCTCGTCGCGATCGCGGATGAGCCCGACGAGACGCGTCGGGTGGCGGGTCTCGCGGGTCCACAACTGGCTGTCGCTGGTGGGTGGGTGCAGTGCCCCCTGCTCGTGCAGCTCGAGCGCGCGGATGATCCTGTGGCGGTCGCGTCTGTTGATCGTCTCGGCCGCCCACGGTGCTGACCGCGCGAGCTCGGCATGGAGCGCCTCGGGTCCGCGCGCGAGCAGCTCGGCTTGCCAGTGCTCGCGACGCCCGGCCGGCGGGGGCGGGCGCAGCGTCAGCTCCGCGAGCGCGGCGCGCAAGTACAGACCCGTGCCGCCGACGACGATCGGGCTGGCGCCGTCGGCGAGCAGCCCGTCGATCGCGGCGTGAGCGAGCTGCGCATACTCGGCGACCGAGAAGCCGGCGTCGATCGCAAGAAACGAGATGAGGCGGTGCTCGAGCCGCGCGAGCTGCGCCGGGTCCGGAACGCCGGTGAGGATCTCCAGGCCTCGGTACACCTGGAGCGCATCGGCGCAGACGGCGACCGGCCGGCTGCCCCTGGCGCGGATGCGCTCGGCCACGGCGATCGCGACGTCGGTCTTTCCGACGCCGGTCGGGCCGAACAGCGCGAGCACGTTTGGCGGCACGAGATGCAGTATGGGCGCCCTCGAAAGGCGAGTATCGTCCGCCGCGATGAGCGTGCGCATCGCGTGTGGGCTGTCGACCCAGTCGGATCCGCGCGCGGGCGCGATCGAGGCCGCCGCCAAGGTGGCCGAGCAGCTGGCGGGCTACAGCATCGACCTCGCGGTCGTGTTTGCCTGTGGCGCGCATCTCGCTGAGCCTGAGGCGACGCTCGAAGGCGTTCATGACGCGCTGCAGCCCGACGTGCTGATCGGCTGCGGCGCGGGCGGGGTCGTCGGCGACGGCCGCGAGATCGAGAGCGGGACGGCGATCTCGGTGTGGGCCGCGGCCTTCGAGAACGGGATCGTGTCGACGTTCCACGCCGAGGTGACCGAGGTCGAGGACGGTGTCGCGATCGCCGGCGTACCCGACCTGCAGGGCGCGGGCGGCGCGATCCTGCTGCCCGACCCATATTCCTTCCCCACCGACCAGGTGCTTGCCGAGATCGCGGAGCGCTCTCCGGGCGTACCGGTGCTCGGCGGGATCTCGAGCGTGCGCACCCTGCGCGGCCAGGCGGCGCTGTTTCTCGGAGAGCGCGTCGTGCCCGGCGGCGCGGTCGGCGTGCGCTTCGACGGCATCGAGCTGCTGCCGTGCGTCTCGCAGGGCGCGACCCCGATCGGTCCGGAGCTGACGATCACCTCGGGCGAGGGGCGTCTGATCAAGCAGCTCGCGGGTCGCCCCGCGCTGGGTGCGCTCCGCGCCGTGCTGGACCGCATGAGCGACGAGGAGCGCGAGATGATCGCCGAGGGGATGCTGCTTGGCATCGTCGTCGAGCGCGGCCAGGGCGACTACCAGCACGGTGACTTTCTCGTGCGCAGCGTGCTCGGCGGAGATCCGGACACCGGCACGATCGCGGTGGGCGCGACGATCGAGGAGGGGCAGGTCGTGCGCGTCCATGCCCGCGACGCGAAGTCCGCCGACCGGGACCTGCGCGACGCGCTCGCGCTGCGCCGCCAGGCGCTCGGATCCGATCCCGCCGCAGGGGCGCTGATATTCACCTGCAACGGGCGCGGGCGCGGCATGTTCGGCGTGCCCGACCACGACGCGGCGGCGCTGGTGGGCGAGCTGGGCGACGTGCCGACGGCCGGGTTCTTCGCGGCGGGCGAGATCGGGCCCGTCGGCGGCGAGAACTACCTGCACGGCTTCACCGCGACCGTCGCCGTCTTCGCGTCGTAGGCTTCGCGCCATGAACGTCGGTGCAAGGACCGTGCTGCTCACCGGGGCGACGGGTGGCCTCGGCCATGCGATCGCCCGCCGCCTCGCAGCTGCGGGTGCGCGCGTCGTGCTGTCCGGACGCCGCGCCGACGTGCTGGCCGAGCTGGCGGGAGAGATCGGCGCCGAGATCGCGCCCGCCGACCTGTCCGATCCCGACGCCGTTCGCGCGCTGGCGGCCGAATACGTCGATGTCGACATCTTCATCGCCAACGCGGGAGTCCCCGCGTCGGGCCGGCTGCAGACCTACGACGACGAGCAGATCGAGCGTGCGCTGTACGTCAACCTGCACGCCCCGATCATCCTCACCCACGCCCTCGCGCCGCATATGGTCAACCGCGGCGCGGGCCACATCGTCTTCATGTCCTCGCTGTCCGGTAAGACCGCGACCGCGGGCAGCTCGCTCTACAACGCGACGAAGTACGGCCTGCGCGGCTTCGCCGGCGCGATGCGTGCTGAACTGCACGGCACCGGCGTCGGCGTGTCCACGATCTTCCCCGGCTTCATCCGCGACGCGGGCATGTTCGCCGACGCGAACGTCAAGCTCCCGTTCGGCGTCGGCACGAAGTCGCCCGAGGACGTCGCCGAGGCGACGTTGCGGGCGATCGAGCGCAACCGCGGCGAGATCGATGTCGCCCCCGTCGGCCTGAAGGTCGGATCGCTGCTCGGTGGCGTCGCCCCCGAGACTGCCGCGCGCGTCACGCGCAAGACCGGCGGCGAAGGCATCGCCATGCAGTTCGAGACCGGCCAGCTCGACAAGCGCTGAACGTCTGACCGCGGTCGCGCGGGCCATGCGGCGCCGGCCGGGCCGACGGCGAACCACCGAGCAGTCCTGCGGGTTCCTCCCACTCGACCTGCCAAGAGCCCCGGATGGCGTCGCGGCGCGCAGCAGCGATGCTCAGCCAGAGCCGGGCCGCGGCTCGCCCCAGACACGCTTGGAGCTGACGATGTCCCTCACGCAGACCCCGCTCGACCTGCAGCCCGATTCGATGGCCCCCCATTACGTCGACGACGACGAGCTGCAGATTCTGCTCGAGCATGACCACGAGGAGCGCGAGGCAGATCGCCTCGCGCTTCCAGGGTTTCTGATCGCCACCTCGGTTGGTGCCGTCATGCTCGCCGTCATCGCGATCGTGACCGCGGTGTTCGCGCTCGCGGGACGCTCGGACGAGCCAACGGCGACGAGCGCCGCCGCGGGCACGGCCGCGGCCGCGGCCGGCACGGGCGCTGCGGTGCAGCCGGGCACGACCGCGGCGCCGACGATCGCGCAGGCCAAGGGCGTCAAGTTCGAGCCCTACCAGCGGCCCGACCCGGCGCTGCCCGCCGTCCCAGCCGGGACCGTCAAGCGCTTCCGGGTGACCGTCGATGAGCACGTGTCGCAGGTCAGCGCCGCGCTCGCCCCGACGCAGGTGTGGACCTACGGCGTCAACGGCACGAGCTACCCCGGGACGGGGGGCTCGCCGCCACTCGTCGTCGATCAGGGCGACAGCGTCGAGATCACCCTCGCCAACACTGGCACGCTTGGGATGAAGGTCGTGATGCCGCACTCGATCGACTTCCACTCCGCGGAGGTCGCGCCGAACATCGACTACACGGACATCGGCCCAGGCGCCACGAAGAAGTTCTCGTTCGTCGCCAAGCACCCCGGCGTCTACATGTACCACTGCGCCACGCAGCCGATCCTCATGCACGCCGGCTCGGGCATGACGGGCATGATGGTCGTCCGCCCGAAAGGCCTGCCGGCTGCCGACGAGTATTGGCTGACGCAGCAGGAGTTCTTCATCGGCAAGCCCGGCGGCATGGCCGACCTCGCGAAGATCAAGGCCAAGAACCCCGACGTCGTCGCCTTCAACGGCTTCGCCGACCAATACAAGACGCACCCGATCACCGTGCAGCGCGGCAAGCGGATTCGCATGTACGTGCTCAACGGCGGCGTCAGCACCTGGTCGGCCTTCCACGTCATCGGCACCGTGTTCGACAGAACGATGGTCGAGGGCACCGCCGGTCGTCACAGCCAGACGATCAACCTCGCGCCCTCCCAGGGCGGCTGGGTGGATTTCACGCTCGACAAGGAGGGCAACTACCCGTTCGTCACCCACGCGTTCGGGGACATGGTGAAGGGCGCGACCGGAGTCCTGCACACAACGGGCGGGCCGATCCCGAAGGGCAGCGGGCACTGAGTTTGCGTTGGACCGTCTCCGGTGTGTGCCGCAGAACGGGGTGCTCAGCGCTCGACAAGCGCTGAGTACCCTCCTCGGTGCATCGGGCTTCACTCCCGGTGTCACGTCCCCGGCCTGCTTCTAACAGGCGCGGGGGCACTTCGTTTGGGGCGTGATTCGTCTCAGAAGAGCGTCGTCTGTACCTCCGTCGCCCGCCGCGCGGGTGAAGGCCCACGTTCGTCGCTGCTCGCCCTGCCGCGCGCGCGGAATCGGCTCGCCGGCGGCACGCCCGGGCGCCTGAGCAGCGCCGCGAGCCGCTTGCGCTCCTCCGCGGGCGCATAGGCGCCGCGCGCGTAGAGCTTCTCGTAGAGCGCGACCAGGTCGGGGCGGTAGGAGCGCAGCCAGTCCATGTAGAGCCGTTTGACGTCACCGCGCAGGTGCAGTGCGATCCCGCCGATCCCCGTCGCGCCGGCCGCGGCCGCGGCCTCGAGCAGCGGCTCGACCTGCTCGGGCGCGTCGTTGATCCCGGGCATGAGCGGAGCGACGAGGATGCCCGTCGGGATCCCCACCCGGTTGAGCTCGGCGACCGCCTCCAGGCGCGCCTTGGGGTGTGGCGTGTGCGGCTCGGTTGCCCGCCACGCCTTCGAGTCCAAGGTCGGAATCGACAGGTTCGCGTGAATGTGGGCCACGGCCGCAATCTCACGCATGAGCTCGATGTCGCGCAGCAGCAGCGGCGACTTCGTCAGGATTGAGCACGGATTGCGCGCATCGCGCATCGCCTCCCAGATCCCGGGCATGAGCCGGTAGCGCGACTCGACCCACTGGTACGGGTCGGTGTTCGTCCCCAGCGCGACGTGCTCGCCCTTCCACGACGGCCGCGCCAGCTCCACACGCACGATCTCCGGCGCGTTGACCTTCACGATGATCTCGCGCTCGAAGTCGCGGCCGGCGTCGAAGTCGAGGTACTTGTGGGTCGGCCGGGCGAAGCAGTAGACACAGGCATGGCTGCATCCTCTGTACGGATTGATCGTCCAGCGAAACGGCATCGTCGACTTCTCCGGCACGCGGTTGAGCGCCGATTTCGCGTGCACCTCGTAGAACCGGGTATCGAGCGCCTCCGGTGCCTCGAATCGCCGCACGACGGCGGGATCGCGGTAGCCGGGCAGCCGCGCGGCTTCGTCCTCTTGGGTTGTCAGATTGCTCCAACGCACGAACACATGTTCGCATATGGTCCGGACGGACGCTGAGGGGTACCGTCAGGCGATGGAGTTCGTGCGGGTTCACTGATGATCGACCACCTCGACCTCGTCGTCACGTCGCTCGAGCGCAGCCTCGCGTTCTACCGCGGGCTGCTCGAGCCGCTCGGCTACGTCCGCGTCAGCGAGATCGCCGGCGAGCGCGATGAGCGCGTCCTCTATCTGGGGCGAATCGGCGGGATGGGGTCCGTCAGCCTGCGCGAGTCGCAGTCGGACGCCCACCCCGTCCCCTACGACCGCTACGGCGTCGGCCTACACCACGTCGCGTTCAGCGCGTCTTCTCGCTCAGCGGTCGACGAGCGCGCGGCGTGGCTGCGCGGGCAGGGTGCCGAGATCGAGAGCGGGCCCGAGGAATACGACTACACACCGGGCTACTACGCGGTGTTCTTCTACGACCCCGACGCGATCAAGCTCGAGCTCGTGCATCGCCCGACCGATGGCGACCTCGTCGCTGAGGTCCGGCGCCTGAGCGAACGCCTCGAGCGCTTGGAGCAGGGCGGCTGACGATGGGGCGCCGCGCGACACGCAACCCGACCGGCCACGGCCACCACCAGGGTGATCACGAGCACGACGTTCACGAGCACGGCGCTCACGACCACGGCGCTCACGACCACCCTGGTCACGACCATGGTGAAGACCGCGACGGTGATCACGACCAAGCGGGTCACGACCATGGTGACCACGAGCCCGGCCGCTCGCACGGACATCGGCACGGTCATGGACACAGCCACGGCCTCGTGCACGAGTCGATCAAGCGCTCGCGCGAGGGTTTGCGCGCCGTGGGCCTCGCGCTCGTCGTGCTCGGCGTCACCGCCGTCGTGCAGCTGTTGGTCTTCGTCGCCTCGGGCAGCGTCGCGCTCCTCGCCGACCTGATCCACAACTTCGGCGACGCCGCGACGGCGATCCCGCTCGCGATCGCGTTTGCGCTGCGCAGTGCCCGCGCCGAGCGCTGGGCGGGCCTTGCGGTGGTGTTCGCGATCTTCGTGAGCGCCTGTGTCGCCGGCTACGAGGCGATCGACCGCCTGCTGAACCCCCACGAGCCCGAGTACCTCATCGCGCTGGCTCTCGCCGGCGTCGTCGGCTTTCTGGGCAACTGGTGGGCAGCCCTGATCCGGACGCGCGCCGGGCGGCGGCTCAACAGCCCGGCGCTGGTCGCCGATGGTGCCCACGCGCGGGCGGACGCGTACGTGAGCCTCGCAGTCATCGCCAGCGCCCTCGCGGTCGCGGCGGGCGCCGACATCGCCGATCCGCTGATCGGCCTGGGGATCACGGTCGTGATCCTGAAGATCACGGTCGACTCCTGGAAGACGGTGCGAGCGGGCTAGCGGACGCCGGTCGCCGAAGCGCCGGCCAGCAGCGACAACTCGCCGGTGAGGGTCTGGCTCGTGGCCGACTGGATCTGCACCGGCACGATGTCGCCGGGCGAGGCGAGCCCGCTGAAGTTCACGGCTTTGTTGTGGCGCGAGCGGCCACGCAGCCGCGCAGGATCCGTGCGTGATGTTCCCTCGACGAGGACGTCGAGTTCGCGGCCGACGAAGCGCTGCGCGCGCTCCGTGGCGCGCCGCTGCACGACCTCGACGAGCCGCTGCATGCGCTCGACCTTCACCTCGTGCTCGACGAGTCCCTCTGTGATCGCGGCGGCCTCCGTTCCGCGGCGTGGGGAGAAGACGAACGTGAAGGCGCCGTCGTAGCCGACCTGCTCGCAGACCTCGATCGTCTGCGCGAAATCCTCCTCGGTCTCGCCGGGGAAGCCGACGATGATGTCGGTCGTGATCGCGGCGTCGGGCACGTGCTCGCGGATGAGGGCGACGCGATCGAGGTAGCGCTCGCGCGAATACGTGCGGCGCATCGCCTTGAGGATGCGCGACGAGCCGGCCTGCAGCGGGAGGTGGATGTGCTCGCACAGCGACGCCAGCTCGGCATGCGCGACGACGACGTCCTCCTTCATGTCCGACGGGTGCGGGCTCGTGTAGCGGATGCGGTCGATGCCATCGATCGCGTCCAACGCGTACAGCAGCTCGGCGAACGAGCGCGCCCGTCCCCCACGTGCTGCCAGGCTGCGGCCCCAGGAGTTGACGTTCTGGCCCAGCAGCGTCACCTCGCGCACGCCGTCGGCTGCGAGCGCGCGTGCCTCCTCGACGAGCTCCTCCATCGGCCGCGAGACCTCGCGGCCGCGCGTCGAGGGCACGATGCAGTACGAGCAGGTCATGTTGCAGCCGGCCGATATCTGTACCCAGGCCTGAAAGTCGCGGGCCCGCTTTCCGGGAAGGTGGCCGGTGAAGCCCTCGAACTCGAAGAAGCCCTGCGCCGTGATCGAATCCGACGTCAGGAACTCCGCGAGCTTGTGTACCTGGCCGGGGCCGAACGCGACGTCGACGAAGGGAAAGCGCGCGAAGACCTCGTCCTTGACCGACTGCGCCCAGCAGCCGCCGACGCCGATGATCCGCTCCGGGTGCTCGCGCTTCAAGCGCTTGGCATGCCCGAGGTGCGCCATGAACTTCGTGTCCGCCTTCTCTCGAATCGAGCACGTGTTGAAGAGGATGACGTCGGCGTCCTCGGCACTGTCCGCTTCGCCGTAGCCGAGCGACTCGAGCATGCCCTTCATCCGCTCGGAGTCGTGGTCGTTCATCTGGCAGCCGAACGTCGTGACGTGAAAGCGCTTCATGCCTCGCCAAGGGTAGCCCCGCCGTCAGCGCGCAGCGGGACGCGCAGCCTGGCGGGTGCGCTGCAGCGACAGGACGAGCAACGTGATCGCCAGCAGCGGCAGGAGAACCGTCCAGGCCGAGCCGACCGCCGCAAGCAGGCATCCGAGGGCGACGAGCGCGAACGACCGCCACCGACGGTCGGTCACCACGAACGTGCCGACGAGGATCAGCGTGCCACCGCCGCAGAGCGTGACCACCCAGAACGCGATCGGTACGAGGCCGTCGTAATCGACGATCCGCACGACGAGCTCCGCGAGGCCCATGAGGATGACGACGACGCCGAGAAACCACGCAAGCCTGATGATGGTTCGGTCGCGGTTCACGGCGCGATGCTACGCGGCCGGCACTGCTCGCGCTTCGCCTGACTCAGGCTGCGGCGGCGCTCTCAAAGGCCCGCAGGGCGTCGTACGCGAGCTCGAGCTCGTAGCCCTTGCGCACGAGCATCCCGAGCGCGCGTTCGCGCTCGCGCTCGCTCGATGGGACGACGCGCACTCGGCGCCGCAGCAGTTCGAGCGCCGCCTGCAGTTCATCGGCGCCGTCGCGCGCGCCCACGGCCGCCGCCACGTGCTCGGGGCCCACGCCGAGCGACAGCAGCTTGCGCTCGATCCGCTCGGGACCCCAGCCGTCGAGGTTGCGGCGATCCTCGGCGAACGTGCAGGCGTAACGCGCGTCGTCGATGTACCCCATGCGGGTGATCTCGGCGATCGCGTGGTCCGCCGCCGGTTCGCCGATCTCCTTGCCGGCGAGGTGGTGCCGCACCTCCGCTTCCGTGCGGTCGCGCTTGCCGAGGTAGCGAAACGCCACCTCGAGAGCGCGCTCCTCACCAGGCATTCGAACCTTGCCGCGGAGCTACGCGGCCTCGATCGCAGCCGCCATCGGGGGCAGCGATCTGTCCTGGTCGCGCCCGAGCGGCGCGTCCTCGCTCCGCTCGATCGGCGCGACGAGATCTTGGCCGATGCCGAGCGCGGCATAGACCTTGGCCTCGATCTCCTTGGAGATCTCCTTGTGCTCGTCGAGGAAGCCCTTGGCGTTGTTGCGTCCCTGGCCGAGACGCTCGCCTTCGTACGAGAAGAACGAGCCGGACTTCGAGACGATGTTGTGCTCGATGCCGAGGTCCAGGATACAGCCGGATGTCGAGATGCCCTTACCGAACTCGATGTCGAACTCGGCCTGACGAAACGGCGCCGCGACCTTGTTCTTGACGACCTTCACACGCACGCGGTTGCCGACCGCCTCGGTGCCGTCCTTGAGCGTCTCGATGCGGCGGATGTCCAGGCGCTGGGATGCGTAGAACTTCAGCGCGCGGCCACCGGGCTGCGTCTCGGGGGAGTTGTGGACGACGACGTGATCCACGAGGTACGTGTGGTTGCCTTCGATCTGGAGGTCGTAGCGATGGCTCTGCGACGGCCGGCGATGCTGCTCGGACGGGGTCGGCTTGCGGTACTTGCGCAAAACCTTCATCGCTGCCGGCCGCAGTGCTGTGCGACTGGCGTGATCCGTGCGGAAATCACCCGACGGCGGGCCGTCCCACATGAACCGCCCGCGCACGCTCGGGTGCAGCTTGTAGTCCATCGAGGGATGGACGTAGGGCGCGATCGCCTCGTGGAACAGGCGCGCCCGTTCTCCGCTGAACAGCAGGCTGTGACCGCTGACCGTGGGTCGCCCCATGCCAAGAGCTTCACAGCGTGCCGCGAGCCGCTCCTTGTCGGCGTCGCAGAGCCCAGCGCAGGCGATCGACGGCTTGCCGTGCCCCCAGCGCGCGTAGCTGCCGCCGAACGCACCATCGTCCTGGTACCACGCGGCGATCGCGCGCTCGTCGAGCTGCTCGATGAGCGCGTCGCTGACCGTGCGTCCACCGGTCGTCGCGTAGATCGCCTCGTGCAGCCAGGCGAGCTGGCGCATCGGGATCGCGTCGAAGCCGATGCCGTTGCCGGTCGCGCCGATCTTGTTCGCGAACGGGGCCAGCATGGACTGCTTCCACTCGCAGTACTCGCGCTGACGCTCCCCGTGGCCGACGCGGAATGACACGTTGTGCTGCGATGCGTCGCGCAGTGACCCGTCGCCGAGCACGCTGCCGAGAATGAGCTTGATCTGGTCGTCGCTCAGGGCGTACTGCTTGACCGCCGCGAGGACCTCGTCGCCCTCCTCGATCTCCCACGCCTGACGCTCCCCCGCGGGAGTGAAGATCACGTGGTTCGGAGTGCAGGCGAACTTGCGCTTGCCCGAACCGCCGCCGGCCTCCACCTCGAACTGCAGCCAGTCGTCCGTCGGCCCGTTGTTGTAGTACTCGATGATTCGCTTGGGCGAGATCTCGCCGGTCTCGGGATCCATCGACATGACCTCGACGGGCATTCGCTGGTTGACGATCTTGCCGATCTTCTCCGTGGTGCCATCTGCCAGGACCACGCGCGAGTTGTAATGGAAGCAGCCGAACATGACGCCGACCTTCTCTCGGATCTGGTTCGTGAACAGGCACAGCGTCTGCGTACGGTTCAGGTTGCCGGCGAGCTTGCGCATCGCCTGGCTCATCATCCGCGCCTGCAGGCCGACGGTCTGATCGCCCATCTGGCCCTCGAGCTCGGAGCGCGGCGTCAACGCGGCGACCGAGTCGATCGCGACGACGTCGACGGCGCCGGAGCGCACGAGCATGTCGCAGACCTCGAGTGCCTGTTCGCCGTAGTCGGGCTGGGAGACGAGCAGCTCGTCGATGTCGAGCCCGATCTCACGCGCGTAGAGCGGGTCCATCGCGTGCTCTGCGTCGATGAACGCGCAGATCCCGCCGAGCTTCTGGGCCTCGGCGAGGAGGTGGTAAACGAGCGTCGTCTTACCGGAGGACTCCGGACCGAAGAGCTCGACGATCCGCCCACGCGGCATGCCGCCGATGCCCAGCGCGAGGTCGAGCGAGAGCGCGCCGGTCGGGATCGCGTTGACCTTCACCTGAGCACCAGGGTCGCCCATGCGCATGATCGTGCCCTTGCCGAACTCGCGCTCGATCTGCGTGAGCGCGCCCTGGAGCGCGTCGTTGCGGGCCTTCGCAGCCTTCTCGGTATCGGTGACAGCCATGGGTACTCAGAAGCCTTTCTGCGCTAGGACGAACAGCGCACGATACGGGCGGGATCGGACGGAATCAGCACGCTAGGAGGGCGCCTGTGACGTCTCAACACCGCTTCGTCACAAGTCTGCGCAAACTCTGCTTCAAAGGTCGGACGGAACACGTGTTCGTGCTCTGGGGCCCGTACGTTCGTGCAATGAAGCTCGTCCTACAGCGACTCCAGAACGCCACAAGATCGCGCCGCTCACGCGTGACAGCGGGTGAAAGTGCTCTCGCGCCTCGTCCGCCTCGCCACCATGCCAGAGGGATCGCCTCCTGCAGGCCGCGCGGCCGTCACGCAGGAAGCGTGACCTTACATGGAGTTAGGGTGCCCTTACAGCGGGCTCGCGAGTTCGATCAGCGTGCCGAACGGGTCTCGTATCCACGCGACGCGCTGGCCGTGCGGCTTGTCTGCCGGCTCGGTCAGCGATGTGCAGCCGGCCTGCAGCGCCCGCGTGTGCGCGCCGTCGACGTCCTCGCAGGCGAGCGCGATCTCGACGTTCGCCGGCTGACCTTCCGGCGAGGCCCGCCGGACCCCGCCGGCAAAGTTCGTCTCGCCCAACGCGTAGGCCGCGAACGCGAGCTTCGTCGCGCCCGTGTCGAGTTCGGCGTACTCCGACCCGGCAGCGAACCCGCCCTCCAGGCCGAATGCACGCATGTAGAACTCGCGCGCTGCGGGAGGGTCGTCGACGTAGACGATCACCCAGCCGAGCAGCACCGGCGCGTCAGACACGGGCCCGCGCCTTGCGCTCACGGCTGTATTCCCACCACGGCCGTGCCGGCGCGCCGTTGGCGTAGTCGACGGCCGCGACGAAGGTGTCCAACAGGCAGGGGTCGTGGCGCCGGCCATCGAGTGAGCACAGGCGCTCGAAGAGCTCCTCACCGTCCTGGCCGCGAAGGTCTTCGACCGTCGCCATGTCGAGCCGCGCGAGCTTGCGGGCCACAGCAGGGCCGACGTTCGGGATGCTCTGCAAATCGCTGGAAGTCATGTCGAACAGCATCCTGCCGCAGACGCTTGCTGTCTTGTAGAAAACGGACGCCGCGATCAGGTCAGCAGCATCGACGGCGAGGTCCCGGCGAGGGCGCGACTGTACCCGCAGTCAGCGCAGTGCGATGCGCGCGACGGGGTCGTAACGCAGGCCGTCCGGACCCTGCCACGAGTGATAGAGCGTCAGCGAGGGTGCCTGGAAGGAAAAGAGCGGTGGCGGCGGATCGAGGGCGCGGAGCTCGCGGTCGACGCGCGTACCGCGAGGCACGCGCGCGAGGGTCACATGCGGACGGAAGCGATGGCGGTCGGGCGCCAGGCCGATCGCGTCCTCGAGCGCGGCGGTGAGGTCTCGTTGAAGCGCGGTCAACGCCGGCTGCTTGCGCAGAGCGACAGCGAGCACGCCCGGCCGGCGCGGCGGCAGCCACAGCGCGCCCGCCGTGTGCAGCGGTCCGAGTCGTCGCGGCTTCAGCAGGGGCCCGACGGTGACCGCCTCGGCCACCGAGCGCTCGCCCAGGAAGCTGAGGGTGACGTGCAGGTTGTCCGCTCGGACGCGCCGCAGCTCGGGAGGCGCGGTGGCGTCGGCCCACGTGGCGAGCGCTGCGCGCGTCGGGACGGGCAGGTCGAGTGCGACGAACAGCCGCATCCGCTACTGGCGCAACAGGCGCCGGACGAGGTGGAGCGCGACGGTCGTGGAGCGGTCGCGGATGTCGGCGCGGCTGCCGGGCAGGGTCACCGACCGCGTCAGTCGACGGCCGTCGCGATGGCTCACCGACAGCCAGACGAGCCCAACCGGCTTGTCCGGCGTGGCGCCGCCCGGACCGGCGACCCCGGTGATACCGACGCCGACGTCGGCATCCAGCGCGGCGCGCGCGCCATCGCCGAGGGCAACCGCGACCCGCTCCGAGACCGCACCGTCGCGCTCGATCAGCGCAGGGTCGACGCCCGCGAGCTTCACCTTCGCCTCGTTGGAGTAGACGACGAGCCCGCCGCGGACGACATCGGAGGAACCGGGGCGCTCCGTCAATCGCGCGGTCAGCAGGCCGCCCGTGCACGACTCGGCGGCGGCGATCGTCTGGACGGGGCTGCGGCCATCTCCCCGCAGCAGCAGGAAGACCTGCTCGTCGACCGTGGTCCCGTCGTCGGAGAACAACGTGCCCGGATGGCGCTCGCGGACGAGCTGCGTGAACGCGTCGTAGACCGCGGCCTCCTGCGGCTCGTAGCGCGTGACGACCTCGACCTCCCCGCGCCGCAGGCACGTCGTGATCTCGAGGCGCTCGAGCTCGACCCCGGCCTCCTGCGCGGCACGCAGCGTGGCAGCGATCTCCGACTCCGGGATCCCGTACAGGCGCAGCATGTCGCGCCGGTACTCGGCCGCGCCCGCGAGCGCGGCGCGCAGCTCGGCGCTCGTCGCAAGCGCGGTGCGCCACATCGGCTGCAGCTCGCGCGGCGGGCCCGGCAGCACGACGACGGTCGGCCCGTCGGCGGCCTTCGGGGCGACGACGAGACCCGGCGCGGTGCCGACCGGCTCCAGGATCTCGGCGCCTGCCGGGATCACCGCCTGCTTGCGGTTGGAGAACAGGATCGCCTCGGGGTCGAGATCGGGCCAGCGCGACATCAGCGGCCGCAGGATCTCGGCGATGCGTCCCTCCAGCGGCTCGTCCAGCACCATCTCGCGCCCCTGGAACTCGCCGACGACCGCGGCCGTGAGGTCGTCCGCCGTCGGGCCGAGCCCGCCGCTCGTGGCGATCAGCGCGCAGCCCGCGGCGGCGAGGAAGCGCAGCGCATGCAGGATGTCGTCCGGCCGGTCGCCGACGACCGCAATCGCGATCGGATCGGCGCCGAGCGCCAGCAGTTGCTCTGACAGCCATGGGCCGTTGCGATCCGACACCCGCCCGGTCAGCACCTCCGTGCCGGTCACGACGATGCCTGCGCGAACGCTCATCGCGGGCGCGTCATCTGCAGACCGGCCGCTCGTCCCCGGAGAGCGGCTGGCGGCCGCGCTCGGACGTGATCTCGACGCCGATCGGATCGCTCGACGCGCTCAGCCGGCGCGGCCTGCCGTTGATGCGCAGGATCACGGCGTTGTTGCCGACCGTGAGCTCAAAGCGCCGCGAGCGGAAGGTCCGGGTACGTTGCCCTGCCCTGAGCGTGAGGCTGTCGACGAGCGTGCGCCCGCCGGCCTTCAGGCAGACGTTCACCGGGCCGGTCGCCTCCAGGCGCAACCGCACCGGCTGTGGCAGGGCAGGCTCCTGGGGCGGCGGTGGCGGAGCCGCGGCTCGTCGCGTGGTCGTCGGTGTCGCCGGCGCCGGCGCCGTGGGCTCGTCGTCCGGCGTGTTTCGACCGAGCAGGTACAGCGCGAAGATCAGCGCGACGAAGATCACCGCGATGAAGAACCACGGCGGCAGGACCGGCGTCTGGCGGCGGCGCTCGCGACCGGGGGCGGCGGCGTTGATCGGCTGCAACTCGACGTCGCTGAGACGCTCGTGGCGCAGCTTGTACTCGTCGACGAGCAGCTTGGCGTCGAGGTCCAGCGCCTCGGCGTACGTTCGCAGGAAGCTCTTGACGTACGTCGGCCCCGGCAGGAGGTCCCACTCCTCGTTCTCCAGGGCACGCAGGTACTTCGCGCGGATCTTCGTCTGCGCTTCGATCTCCGACACGTCGATCCGTGCGCGCATCCGTGCCTCGCGCAGCGATGCCCCGATGTCTGGCATCAGCGGTCATCCTGGGCGTCAGCAACCACCGGAACGGCACTCGTACTCACGGAGGCGACCACGCGCCAGAGGCTACTCGTGGACCGGCGCTGGTTCGGCAGGCTCCGGCTCGAACTCGACGATCGCAGCGTCGTTGGCCCCCCCGCCGCGCTCGCGCAGGTGGGCGATGACGCGGTCGACATCGCACGCGCCGACAAGCACCTGGCGTGGCTTGGAGCCCTCGTAGCCGCTGATGACGCCGCGTCGTTCGAGCATGTCGATCAGCCGGCCCGCGCGGGTGTAGCCCAGGCGCAGGCGGCGCTGAAGCATCGACGTCGACGCCGTGCCCATCTCGACGCACAGCCGGATCGCGTCCTCGAGCAGCGGATCCTCGTCTGGGCTGAAGCCGTCGTCGCCGCCCCCGCCTGACGTCTCCTCCTCGGACTGCACCTCGTCGAGCAGGTCCTCGCGCATCTCCGGCTCGCCCTGGCGGCGCCAGAACGTCGTCAGCGCCTCGATCTGCGCCTCGTCGATGTATGCACCCTGGATGCGCTGCAGCTTCGACGACCCGACCGGCGAGAAGAGCATGTCGCCCTGGCCGAGCAGCGACTCGGCGCCGTTCTGGTCGAGGATCACGCGCGAGTCTGTCTGGGAGGAGACGCTGAAGGCGATCCGCGACGGGACGTTGGCCTTGATCATGCCCGTGATGACGTCGACACGTGGGGACTGCGTCGCGAGCACGAGGTGGATGCCGACCGCGCGCGCCTTCTGCGCGAGGCGGATGATCGAGTCCTCGACGTCGGCCGGCGCGACCATCATGAGGTCGGCGAGCTCGTCGATGACGCACAGGATGTATGGCAGCTCGGGATCGCCGCGCTTGCTGCGGTAGCGGTTGAGCTCGACGAGCGAGCGCGTCTTGGCCAGCGACATGATCGAGTAGCGCTGCTCCATCTCGCGGACGAGGTTCTGCAGCGCGTTGGCGGCCATCCGCGGGCTCGTGATGACCGGCGTGAGCAGGTGCGGGATCGACTCGTAGTGGTTCAATTCGACTTGCTTGGGGTCGATCAGCACCAGTCGGAGATCATGCGGCGTGGCGCGCAGCAGGACGCTCGAGAGCATCGCGTTGATGCACGCCGACTTGCCGGCGCCCGTCGTGCCCGCGACGAGCAGGTGCGGCATCTTCGCGAGGTCGGCGCCGATCGCCTTGCCGGCGACGTCCTTGCCGAGCCAGATCGTCAGCGGTGACCAGCCGGGCGGCGCGTCCTGGTTGACGTCGCCGAGCTGGACGATGCGCCGGCGCGCGTTGGGCACCTCGACGCCGACCGCCGTCTTGCCGGGGATCGGCGCAAGGATGCGGATGTCGGTCGCCGCGAGCGCGTAGGCGAGATCGTCCTTGAGCTGGGCGACCTTGCTCATCTTGATGCCCGGTGCGAGGCGCAGCTCGAAGCGGGTGATGTGCGGGCCGGCGACCGT
This sequence comes from Solirubrobacteraceae bacterium, assembly GCA_035536715.1. Lineage (GTDB taxonomy): Bacteria > Actinomycetota > Thermoleophilia > Solirubrobacterales > Solirubrobacteraceae > CADCVQ01. The sequence continues at coordinate 6,911 of DATLNO010000151.1, read as the reverse complement.
GCCGACGATCTTCGCCTCGACGCCGAAGTGCCCGAGGCCCTCGATCAGGCGCTTGGCGGTGCGTTCCTGACCGGCCGTGTCGGGACGAGACTGCTCCGCTGAGGAGCGCTTGAGCAGCGCGGGGTCGGGCAGGATCCACTGGAAGTCGGGATCGTCGGTGACCGATCCGCGCAGGCGGCCCTGTGGCGTGAGGTCATCGGGCGCGACGGCCTTGCGTGCGGCTCGCGGCAGAACCTCCGTCGCGTCCGGATCGGCAGCGGCCTCCTCGTCCGGTTCGTCGTAGGCGAGCGGCTCATCGCCTGGCTCCTCGTCGGCGGGCTGTGCGTCGAAGGACCCTTCGTCCTGCGGCTCGCCCTCAGGCGGCGGCGGCTCGCCATAGATGTCGGGAAAGCGCGCGGCGCCCGACCAGAAGCCATCGCGTCCCGACGTCACGAGCGGGGCTGCGGGCGCGTGTGCCGGCGCCTCGACATGCGTCGAGCGCACGATGACCTCGCTGTCGACCGGCTCGGGCGGGTGATACGGCTCGGGGTCGGCCTCCGCGGTCTGCTCGGCCGCCTCGGGCACGAGCGGCGCCGCACGCCGAGTGCGCACCGGTACCGTGCGGCTGATCGCACGCGTCGTGTCGGCAAGGCCCGAGCCGGTCGCGCGCAGCACCCCGGCGACGCTCGCGCCGGTCAGCAGCAGGATGCCTGCGACGAGCAGGAAGACGGCGAGTATGTGCGCCCCGATCGTCGACACGGCGGTCGCGACGCAGTAGAGCAGCGCGTCACCGACGATCCCGCCGCGCTCCTCGAAGAACGGCGCCGTCCAGTAACGGTCGCGCGCGCCGTCCGGGCCGATCCCGAACGTGCCTGCGGCGAGCATGAGCGTCAGCGCGGCGAAGAGGCACAACCCGCCCGCGCGAAAGGGGCGAACCGACGGCAGCACCGGGCGCAGGACGAGGATCGCCCCGGCCGCGACAATCGCCACGGGGACCGCGTACGACACCTGCCCGACGAGGTAGGCGAGGCCGTCCGTTGCGGCGTGGCCGGCGGCGCCGCCGTCCCAGCGCATGTACAGCGGGAAGGCAAGAAAGACCCCGAGCGCGACGAGGCCCAGGCCGATGAGATCCACGTGGCGCTGCTCGAGCGCGGGTAGGCCGAGTGCGCCCAGCGACGAGCGCCGCGCGCGGGCGCGCGGCTTGCTCTTGGCCGGCGAGCGGCGGGGTGCGGGCTTTCGGGCTGCGGCCATGGTTGTGCCGCCGGTTCATTTCGACGGCGACCGCGCGTGCTCCTGCCTGTCGCGATGGGCACCCCGCGCGCCAGGCTCCTGCACGTTCGGCTGCGCTTAACCGTAGGTTGAGCCGCAGCCCTACCCTGATGAGGCGATGTCGGAGCGCCCGCCACGAGTCCTTGTCGTCGAGGATGACCAGGAAATCGCCCAGGTTCTGCTCCGCTCGCTGCGGATGGAGGGCTACGAGGCGCGCGCGAGCTACGACGGCGAGACGGCCCTCACGGACGCCCGTGAGTTCAGCCCCGATCTCGTCATCCTCGACCTCGGGCTGCCCAAGCTCGATGGCATCGACGTCGCGCGCACGCTGCGCAAGGACGGCGGCGACGTCCCGATCCTCATGCTGACCGCCCGCGACGCCGTCGACGCGCGCGTCGAGGGTCTCGACGCCGGCGCCGACGACTACCTCGTCAAGCCCTTCGAGCGCCAGGAGCTGCTCGCGCGCCTGCGCGCACTCCTGCGCCGACGGCCGCCGCGCGGAAGCGCGTCACTCGTCGTCGGCGACCTGCAACTGAACCCCGACACGCACGAGGTACGCCGCCTGGAGCGGGACATCGAGCTGACCCAGCGCGAGTTCGAGCTGCTCGAGTACCTGATGCGAAACGAGCGGATTGTCGTCCCCCGACAGCGCCTCCTGGAAGAAGTATGGGGTTACGATCCATTCGCAACCACGAACACCATCGAGGTCTTCGTATCGAATCTCCGAAGGAAGCTGGAAGCCGGTGATGAGCCGCGTCTCCTCCATACGATCCGCGGCGCAGGCTACGTTCTCCGCGCCTAGACAGCTGCCGATCCGCTGGCGGCTCGCCGGCGGCTCCGCGCTGCTGACGCTCGTGATCCTGTGCGGCTTCGCCGGCGCGGTCGGTGGCCTGACGTCGCAGCGCCTGCATCAGGACTTCGACCGCGAGGTGCGCGATGCGGCCGACCTCCTGCGCGAGAAGATCACGTACACCGCGCCGGTCCCGCATCTGGGCAGCTACGACCTCGACGGCCTCGAGCCCGATCTCGCGCTCTACGAGGACGGCTCGACCGTGGTGCGCATCGTGACCCGCGAAGGCATCCTGCTGGAGAGCACCGAGCACACGAAGGACTTCGGGCCGCCGCGCAAGCTGAGCGCCGAGGAGGACGGCTATCGGGTGGAGACGCGCGAGCTCCCGCGCCCGCCGGGTGAGATCGTGTCGCTGCCGCTGTACCTGCAGTACGCCCGTCCGCTGGCGACCGTCGACGCGACCGTCGGCCGGCTGCGCCTCTTCCTGACGATCGGCGTGCTGGGCGGCGCGGGCCTCGCGCTGCTCGCCGGGTTGATGGTCGCGCGCCGCGCGATGGCGCCGATCACCGAGCTGACAGCGACCGCTCGCAAGATCGAGCAGACGCGCGACCCGGCCGAACGGATCCCCGAGTTCGAGGCCGACGACGAGGTCGCCGAACTTGCCCGCACGCTCGACGGGATGCTCCATGCCCTGGACACGTCGCGCTCTGAGACCGAAGACGCGCTGCGACGTCAGCGCGAGTTCGTCGCCGACGCCTCGCATGAGCTGCGCACCCCGCTGACGAGCGTGCTCGCCAACCTCGAGCTGCTCGCCGAGGACCTCGACGGCGAGCAGGAGGAAGCCGCCAACTCGGCGCTGCGGTCGTCGCGGCGGATGCGGCGGCTCGTCGCCGACCTGCTGCTGCTGGCTCGCCACGACGCCGCGCGGCAGGCGCCGCACACCCCCACCGACCTCGGTCAGGTGCTCGTCGAGGCGGCCGCCGAGGTCGGCGTCATCGCCGACGGCCACGACCTCGCGATCGAGGCCCATAGGGCGATCGTCGACGGCGCGCGTGACGAGCTGCACCGCCTCACGCTGAACCTCATCGAGAACGCGATCCGCCACACCCCGCCGGGAACGCAAGTCCACGCATCGGTCGAATGCGTCGACGGCTCGGTCCGGCTCACCGTCGAGGACGACGGCCCGGGCATCCCTGCCGAGCTTCGCACCCGGGTGTTCGAGCGCTTCGTCCGCGGCGCCGGCGACCGCGGTGGATCGTCGGGCCTCGGCCTGTCGATCGTCCACGCGGTCGCCGAATCGCATGGCGGGACGGTGACGATCGACTCGCCGACGACGAACGGCGCCAGCCGCCCCCATGGCACGCGCTTCCAGGTCCAGCTGCCGCTGTCGCACAGTGCGCGACCCGCGGTCGGCGCGCAGGTCGACTGAAGTTCTCTGCGCCGCAGCCGATAACCGCGCGAGCCAGCGGCCGCACGGCCGGGCTGTTCTCCTTGCTCGATGCGACCCTCGGAGCGCCGATGCAGGACGTCCTTGCCGAGCGACCGCTGGCCGACGAGGTCGCGGCGGCGATCACGCACCACGAGGGTGTAACCGGCAGACACTCGCGAAGACGATCGCGTACAGCGACACCGTGCAGTGGGCCGACTCGCTGCTGTAGGAGACTGCCGTGCATGCCCGGGAAGCTCACGCTGCCGACCGCCGTGGGTTGCCTCTTCGTCGTCGTGGTTGTCGCAAGCCACGGCGCAGCCGAGTCGCAGCCGGCGCCGAACAACGCGTTCAGGGCGTCGCTGATCAGCGCGTGCGAGCGCGCGCGCCGGCCGCGGCACGTGCGGGCGCTCGCGTTCGACGGCTCCCAGCTTCCCGCTGGTGTCGCCGCCGGTCACGAGCCCGGGTCACGCCCGCGCTGTCGCGGGGACGAGCTGCGACTGCTGCGCTTCGAGGCGCTGCGGCTCGGAGGCGTAGCGACGTACGTGCGGCGGGGCGGGTGCGCGCTGCCCTGCGTCGTGCGCCAGGCGACGGTGCATGTGCCCGCGCGCGCGCTCGCGAGCGAGGTCAGCCTGCTGCCGCGGTCCGTGCGCAACGGCAACGGTGAACCGGTCGCCGGCTGCGACGCGGTCGTGCACAACACGCCGCAGACGATCGACTCTGCGCTCGCGCGGATGTACTACAAGACACCCACCGAGCTGCGCGCGCGGCGCAACGCGGGCCGTTCAGGCGGGGCCGGCGCGCGCTGGTCGAACTATGGCGATCCCGGCCGGACGTACAGCTCACCGGGCGGGCGCCGGGCGAGTTACAACTACCTGCTCTGGAACCTGCCGCGGACGGCCGGAAGGCTGCTGCCCGGCGGGGGGATCGTGCGGGCGGTGCTGCGGGAGGGTCAAGAGCTGTCGCTGTGTTCGGATACGCGGCTGACACTGCCCGCATTTGACCGCGCCGGCGCTGTGAACGGCGAGGTGATCTTCTCGTATGCGCGGGTGGTCAGCGCGGACGCGCGGTCGTATGCGGTCCATGGGTGGGTCCTGGTCGGATACCGATACCTCGATCGCGGGGTGGTCTTGACTGTTGTTGGTTGACCGACGCTTGTGAACAGCATCCGTGAGGGAGAGGTGTTTGCCGTCGTCGGTGCTCCCGTGGTGCGCGGGCGGTTCGTGACGGGCCTGCTCACACTGCGGTCGCGCGGGCGTGTCGGCGCTTTTGTGTTGCGGATAGAGCACAAGAGCGCCACCACGGTCCCGCGCGAGCGTCTCCGGAGGGAGGGTCGTCTCCATGCTCTGAGCGAACAAGGAGTCTCCGCGGCGCCGGGCTGAACGCCAACCGACGCCCGCTACACCTCGACGACGACCGGCAGCACCATCGGGCGGCGCTTGATCTTGTCGTAGACGAACGCGGCGAGGTCGTCGTGGAGGATCTCCTGGAGGAGGTCGATCTCGCGGATCTCCTCCTTGGCGGCACGGTCCAGCGAGTTCTCGACACAGTCGCGCAGAGCATCGAGCAGCTTGTCGGCCTCACCGGCGTACGGGACACCCCGGAAGATGACCTCGGGCTCGGCGACCGACGAGCCGTCCTGCTCGGAGATCGTCGCCACGACGACGAAGATCCCGTCGGCGGAGAGCATGCGGCGGTCGCGCAGGGCGACGTCGGTGACGTCGCCGATGTCGACGCCGTCGACGAAGATCATCCCGGCCTGCACCTTGTCGCCCCAACGCGCGCCCTTGGCATCGAGCTCGAGCGGCAGGCCGTTCTCGCCCTTGAAGATGTTCTCGGGCGCAACGCCGACGGCCTCGGCGAGCTTGGCGTGCAGGTGGATGCGCTTGTGATCGCCGTGAAACGGCATGACGTAGCGCGGCTTCGTGAGGTTCAGCATGAGCTTGATCTCCTCCGTGTAGCCGTGGCCGGAGGCGTGAATCGGTGCGTCCTTCGTCGTGATCACGTCGCAGCCGATGTGGTACAGCCGGTCGATCGTCTCGTTGACGGCGCGCTCGTTGCCCGGGATCGGCGTCGCGCTGAAGACGATCGTGTCGCCGGCGTGCAGCTCGACCTGCGGGTGGTCGCGGTGGGCCATCCGGCGCAGCGCGCTGAGCGGCTCGCCCTGCGACCCGGTCGAGATGATCACGAGCTTCTCGTCGGGATAGTTCGACATCTCGCGCGGGCCGATGACGATGCCGTCGGGCATCTTGATGTGACCCAGCGAGCGCCCGATGTTCGTGTTCTTGCGCATCGAGCGGCCGACGAGGACGACCTTGCGCCCGAGCACCGACGCGGCGTCGACGACCTGCTGCACGCGATGGATGTTCGACGCGAACGACGTGACCACGATCCGTCCGGTGGCGCGGCTGAAGACGTCGAGCAGGTTCGGTCCGGCGACCTTCTCGCTCGGCGCGAAGCCCGGCCGGTCGGCGTTCGTCGAGTCGCCGCACAGCAGCAGCAGCCCATCGCGGCCGAGCTCTGCCAGGCGCGACACGTCGGCCGGCTTGCCGTCGACCGGCGTCTGGTCGAACTTGTAGTCGCCGGTGACGAGGATCGTCCCGATCTCGGACTTGATCGCGACCGCGCTCGCATCGGGGATCGAGTGCGTCATGTGGATCAGCTCGACGTCGAACGGCCCGGCCTCGATGATCTCACCGTCCCTGACGTCCTCGACCACGACGTCGCGCGCGAGCTTGTGCTCGTCGAGCTTGGAGCGCGCCATCGCCATCGTCAGCGGGCCGCCGTAGACGGGCGGCGCGTCGTGGACGCCAAGCTCGCGCAGGAGAAACGGCAGGCAGCCGAGATGGTCCTCGTGGCCGTGCGTGACGATGATCGCCTCGATGTCGGAGACGCGCCCACGCAGATAGGCGAAGTCGGGCAGGACGAGGTCGATGCCCATCATCTCGGCCGTCGGGAAGCGCAGACCGACGTCGACGACGACGATCCGGTCCTCGTACTCGATGACCGTCATGTTCTTGCCGATCTCCCCCAGGCCGCCGAGGGGGATGACGCGCAGGGGCCCGCTCAACGTGCCGTCGCTCCGACCATGCCGCGGCGGGCGAGCATCTCGCGGATCGTCTCGAGCTCGTGCTCGTCGGCCTCGACGTACGGCAGCCGCGGCTTGCCGACGCGGTGGCCGAGGAGGTTCAGCGCGGCCTTGTTCGTCACGGCGGCGGGGGCGACGCCCATCGCCTCGAACACCGGCAGCAGGCTCTCGTGGATCGCGGCGCGCTCAGCGGGCTCGTCGACCATGCGGCGCATCTCGGGACCGACGATGTGACTGGACGTGAGAATTCCTCCGGGCTCGCCCATGTCGAGGACGCGGGCGAGGATCTCGTCGTTGCCGGCGTAGATCTGCAGGCCGTCGACGGCGGCGAGGTTGTCGTTGTTGGCCTGCTTGACGGC
>DATLNO010000150.1:0-4918 GCA_035536715.1 Solirubrobacteraceae bacterium | reverse complement strand
GCCAGCACGGCCGCTCCGCGCAGCACGTGGGTCTCGCCGCGGCCCACGGGCATCGCGGGACCCAGCAGCCCGGGGAACACGCCGCCCCCACCGGGCCCCTTCGAGCAGGGCTGCACGGCGTCAAGCACGCCCACGATCCGCGCGGAGTCGCCGGGGGAGGCGCAGGCCAGCCGGACCTCGGCGAGCGCAGGATCGCGCAGGAGATCGCGCACGGTCTCCTCGCCGACGGTGACGCGCCCTGCGTCGTAGCTCGTACGCTCGCCCAGGTCGAGCTCGCCCACCTCGTGGACCATCCGCGTCAACCCGGCCTGCGCGTTCATCGTCCGGATGTTTCCACAATCGACGGCCGTGGGTTCGAGTGGTTCGACGGCGGCCGGCCGGGCTCTAGGTTGGCGCGGTTCAGGAGCGCGTACGATCGCAAAGCCGTGTTCAACGTCGTCCATCCGCTGCCGGCCGCGAAGGTACGGCCGTGAGCGCGCCGCACACAGCGCCGGCCGTCGCGCTGACGTCGCTCGCGCACGGCGCGGGCTGCGGCTGCAAGCTGCCGGCGGCGGCGCTGCTGCCGATCGTGCGTGGCCTGCCGCAGTGCACCGACGAGCGGTTGCTCGTCGGCTCGAACACCGCCGACGACGCCGCGGTGTTCAAGCTGAGCGACGAGATCGCGCTCGTGATGACGATCGACTTCTTCACCCCGATCGTCGATGATCCCTACGACTTCGGCCGGATCGCCGCGGCGAATGCGCTCTCGGACGTCTACGCGATGGGCGGCGTGCCGCTGGCGGCGATGAACGTCGTCGCCTTCCCCCTCGAGCAGCTCGGCGGCGACGTGCTGCGCGAGATCCTGCGCGGCGGCGCGGACGTCGCGGCGCAGGCGGGGGTCGCGGTCGTCGGCGGGCACTCGATCGACGATTCGGAGCCGAAGTACGGGATGTCGGTCACCGGCACCGTGCATCCCGCCGAGCTCATCTCCAACGCGGGGGCGCGCGCAGGTGACGTGCTCGTGCTCACGAAGCCGCTCGGCGTCGGCGCGATCACGACCGCGCGCAAGCGCGGCAACCGCGACGAGGATCTGCTCGCGCGGGGCGTGGCGACGATGACGGCGCTCAACGACGAGGCGTCCGCCGCGGCGCGCGCGGCCGGCGCGAACGCCATGACCGACGTCACCGGCTTCGGGCTGCTCGGCCATCTGCACTCGCTCGGGCGCGCGAGCGGCGTCGCTGCGGTGATCGACGCGTTGGCCGTGCCGGCGATCGCCGGCGTGCTTGAGCTGCTCTCGGGCGACGGCGCCGTCTCGGGCGGCAGCCGCCGCAACCGCGACTACGCCGAGACCTTCACCACGTTCGCGGATGGCGTCGCCGAATCGCGCCGGCGCCTGGTGTGCGACGCGACCACGTCGGGCGGGCTGCTGATCGCTGTCGCGCCCGAGGCCGCCGCGTCGCTGCCGGGCCCGATCGTGGGCGAGATCGTCGCCGCAGAACCCGGCGCCATCGCGGTGCGATGATCGCGCTGCTGCGGCTACACCACCCTGGAGCGGCCCGGGCCCGGTGGCCCATCCGGTCTTCAAAACCGGCGGGGCGCGACACATCGCGCTGGAAGGTTCGACTCCTTCGCCGTTCCGTATGAGCGACCGCGACCGGCTGCGCGACCTGCCGTCCGTCGACCGCCTGGCGACGGCGGTCGCCCGTGCGGAGCTGCAGGCGCGGCGCGAAGAGCTGCTCGGCGGCGCCGATGCGGGCGCCGACGAGACGGCCGACCTCGTCGCACGCGCGCGAGCGCGCCTGCGGCCACACCTCCGGCGCGTGCTCAACGCGACCGGCGTCGTCGTCCACACGAACCTCGGCCGCGCTCCGCTCGCCGCCGAGGCGCAGGCCGCGGTCGCGCGCATCGCGGCCGGCTACTCGAACCTCGAGCTCGACCTGAGCAGCGGCGAGCGCGGCTCGCGCCATGCCCACGTCGAGGAGCTGCTGCGCGAGCTGACCGGCGCCGAGGCGGCGATCGCCGTCAACAACTGCGCGGCGGCGGTCCTGCTGGCCTGCGCCGCGCTGGCCGGCGGCCGCGAAGTGGTCGTGTCGCGGGGGCAGCTGATCGAGATCGGCGGTGGCTTCCGAATCCCGGAGATCCTCGAGCTCGCGGGGACGCGGCTCGTCGAGGTCGGCACGACGAACCGTACGCGCCGCGGCGACTACGAGCTGGCGGTCGCCGCCGGGGGCGAGCGCGTGGGCGCGATCCTGCGCGCACATCCCTCGAACTTCCGGACCGTCGGCTTCGTCGTCGCCGTCGAGATCGAGGAGCTCTGCGACCTCGGCGTGCCGGTGATCGACGACGTGGGCTCCGGCGTGCTCACCGACGCCATCGAGCTGCTCGCCGGTGAGCCGCCGGTGCGCCGCTCGGTCCGCGCCGGCGCCGCGCTCACGGCGTTCTCGGGCGACAAGCTGCTCGGCGGCCCGCAGGCCGGGCTCCTCGTCGGCCGCCGCGCGGCGGTCGAGGCGTGCCGCCGCCACCCGCTCGCGCGCGCCGTCCGGATCGACAAGCTGTCGCTCGCTGCACTCGAGGCGTCCCTCGCCCTGCATCGCGACCCGGCGGCCGCGCGCCGCGCGCTGCCGGTGCTCGCGATGCTCGAAGCCGGCGACGCCGCGCTGAGCAGGCGCGCGCACGAGCTCGCGGCCGCGACCGGCGGCACCGTGGTCGCCTCGACTGCGCGCGTCGGCGGCGGCGCGCTGCCGCTGCTCGAGCTGCCCGGCCCGGCCGTCGCGATCGAGCCCGGCCCGGCCGGCGCGACCGCGCTCGCCGCGGACCTGCGGACCGGCGATCCGGCGGTCGTGGGTCGTATCCACGACGGCCGGCTGCTGCTCGACCCGCGCACCCTCACCGACGACGAGGCGCGGGACGTCGCACGCGCGGTGCGCGCCGTATTGCCGTGAGCCCGGAGCAGCAGCCGGACCTGACGCTGGGCACCGCCGGCCACATCGACCACGGGAAGACCGCGCTCGTGCGCGCGCTCACCGGCGTTGACACCGACCGCCTGCCCCAGGAGAAGGCGCGCGGCATGTCCATCGAGCTCGGGTTCGCGCCCCTGCTGCTGCCCGGCGGGCGGCGCGTCTCCGTCGTCGACGTCCCTGGCCACGAGCGCTTCGTGCGGACGATGGTCGCTGGAGCGACCGGGATCGACTTCCATCTCATGGTCGTCGCCGCCGACGACGGCGTGATGCCGCAGACGCTCGAGCACGCCGAGGTGCTCGCGTCACTCGGGATCGAGTACGGCGTCGTCGCGATCACGAAGAGCGACCGGGCGTCCCCGCATCGCGCCGCCGCGGAGGCCGCCGAGCTGCTCCCCAGCGCCGAGGTCGTGGCGTGCTCGGCGCGCACGGGCGACGGCGTGGCGGCCGTCGCGGCGGCGCTGGAGCGCGCCGCGGAGCGTGTGACGCCGCGCGCAGACGTGCGCCGGGAAGGCCCGGCCGTGCTGCACATCGACCGCGCGTTCACGATCCACGGCGCCGGCACGGTCGTCACCGGGACGCTGTGGTCGGGCACCCTCGCGGCGGGCGACACGCTTGTCCTGCTGCCCGCGCAGCGGCTCGTCCGGGTGCGCGCGCTGCAGGTGCACGACGCGCCCGCCGACCGGTCGCACGCGGGGCAGCGCGTGGCCGTGAATCTCGCCGGGGTCGCGCTGCGCGACGTCGCCCGCGGCGATGCGCTCGCCGATCCGGCGGCGGCGATCGCGCCGACGCAGGTCATCGACGCGGCGCTGGACCTCCGCGACGATCTGCACGGCCGGCGCGTCATGGTGCATCACGGCACGCGCGCGGCGCCCGCGCGGCTGGCGGCGCTCGGCGGCGGCCTCTGGCAGGTGCGACTCGAGGCGCCGCTGCTCGCCGCCGCCGGCGACCGGCTCGTCGTGCGCGCGGTCTCACCGGCCGACACGCTCGCCGGCGGCACGGTGCTCGATCCGCATGCCCGCCGGCATGGACGCCGCCCGGACGTGCTCGCGCGCCTCGAGCGGCGGCGGCGCGGTGAGCCGGAGCCCGCGAGCGCAGCGGCGCCGGAAGGCGCCGCCGCGCGCGATCCGGCAGCCGCCGCGGCCCCGTCTGCGCCCACGCTCGAACCTGCTGAGATCGAACTCGCAGAGCAGCTGCTCGCGACCAGTCACGAGCCGCCGTCGCGCGCGGAGCTCGGCGCCGCCGTCGCGCACCTGCCCGCGCTGATCCACGCGGGAGTCGCGGTCCGGATCGGCCGTGACCTCTACGCGCACCGCGACGCCCTCGCGGTCGTCGCCGATCGCGCCGGTGCGATCATCGAGAACGAGGGTTCGGTGACGCTCGCGCGGCTGCGCGACGACCTCGGGACCTCCCGCAAATACGCCGAGGCGCTGCTCGAGCACCTCGACGCGGCGCGCTACACGAAGCGCCTGCCCGACGACCGCCGCGTGCTGCGCCGCCGGCCCTGACGGGGCCGGTGGGCGCATCGTCAGGAGGATAGAAAGCGCGTCGCCCGGCGGCCAGAGAGTGGTCAGCTGACGGTGATCGTCGTCAGCAGGTACTCCGACTGCACGCGCATGGCGCCGCCTTGCGCTTCGTTGGCGTCGTCGTAGATCGCGCGCATCTCGTCGCGCGCCGCCTCCCAGCGTCCCTGCGGCTCGAGCGCCGCCTTCGCCAGCACGATGGGCCCGACGTTGCGCTCGGACTCCTCCTGCCAGGCGTCCATCGACTCGTGCTCGATCACGAGCATCCGCCGCTCGGTGTGCACGGTGTGACCGGCGAACAGCCCGCGGACGTGCGCCTCGGTGCCCCACAGGATCGGCGGCTGCACCCCTTCCGGCGGCGGGCCCATCATCGCGCCGAGGCGGATGAACGTCTGGCCGTTGAGCCCCTCGGGCGTCCAGCCCGTCACGGCGATCAGGCCACCCGGTCGGCACACGCGG
>DATLNO010000149.1:0-10246 GCA_035536715.1 Solirubrobacteraceae bacterium | reverse complement strand
GCCATGGCCGCGACGACCGCGCCGAGCCGCTCGTCGGCGAGCGAACCGAGGCCTTGCGGGTTGCTACCTGTGCCCGGCGTCATGACCAGCACAAGTCTGTACCTCCTGGGCCCGTGTTGCTGTTAAGCCGCTCGGTGTGCGACGCATAGGATCGCAGGATGAGCACAAGCAGTTTCTCGACGCGCTGGGCCGCAACGTCGGCTTCGCGGGCCGCGCGCTGCTCACACCCCTCGGCTGAACCTCGACGTTGCGTCGAGCGACCGGCGGACAACTTGCGCCGGCGGTCCATGTACGCGAAGGGCGCGCGGCCTCATCGTCCACTACAGGTCGGTGCGCTGCACATGGGTGGGAATCCTGTCGATAACTCCTGCAGGTAGGACGTATTTGAAGGGACGCCGCGAGCGTCGTACAAGCAAACCTCCTGGACGCGTCATGAAGCCATCAGCGCACCACAAGCGGCTCGGCAATCTCACCTTGGAGCAGTACCTCGGGCTGTCGGAAGGCATGAGCTACAAGCTCGCCGGCCGCATGATCACGCTCGCCGGCGACTACACGAACGACGTCATCCGGCTGCACGAAGAGGGCATGGATCCGCGCCACGACCGCGAGTCGCTGACGCACCTCGCGCGAGCCGCCACGCGCGCCGAGACGAACCTCGCGCAGCTGCTCGTGCTCGCAGTGCAGGAGTGCGCCGAGTGGCAGCTGATGGACGTCCCCGAAGCGATCCGCTGCAACATGAAGACCGTCGCCCGCTGCCGCAGCGCGCTCTGCCGGATGGCGATGTCGGCGCATCAGCAGGTGCGCGACGAGCGCATGGCCGCGTAGTCGCCGGACGATCTCCTCAGTTGGTCCAGGCCATATGATCGGCCGCGTCGCTCCTGCGACAGACCGATCTACCTACGGCCACAGTGGAGAACATCTCGCGCCAGACCCTGGATCCGTCCGTTCCGCAGACGTGCATCGCGGCCGGCGCGGTGCTGCACGATCGCGACGGCCACACCGTGGCGACGAGCTACGGCTCGGTTCCGGGCGAGATCGCGGTCTGCATGAAGAGCGTCGGGCTCGCCGATCGCTCGGACTTCGGCACGCTGGAGCTGCGCGGCGACCAGAACCTGCTCGACCGCGCGCTCGTCGCGCGCCTGGGCGATCCGCCCGTCGCACCGGGCACGGGCCGGCGCCTGCGCAGCGTCTGGTACCTGCGCCTCGACCAGCGCCGCGCGCTGCTCGTCGGCCCGCACGGCGCGCTGGCGTCGGGCCCGCCGATCGGTAAGGGCCGCGACCGGGCTGACCTGCCCCACAAGGACATCGGCCCGACGGTCGTCACCCTCAGCCTGATCGGGCCACGCGCCGCGCGGCTGCTCACCGCGGCCGGCCTGCCTGGTGAGCTCGCGATCGGAGCGGTGAGCCGCGACCCAGGCGACCCGAGCATCATCGCGATCATTCGCGAGAGCCCGCGGCGCTTCCTCGTGCTCGTTCGTGCGTCTGCGGCGGATGCGTTGTGGACCCGTCTGCTCGCTGCAGGAGAGCCGCTGGGCGCGGCGTTCGTGGGCCTCGACGCGCTCACGCTGCTGAGCGCGTCGTCCGTCTCCGGCGGCTGAGCGAGGACCGCGAGGGCGCCTTCGCGCGCCCCCTGCGCTGCTACCGTCCGGTCCATGACCGATCTGGGACCAGACCACTTCACGAAGCCAGTCAGCGACGTCGATCCAGAGATCGCGCAGCTTCTCCGCGACGAGGCGCGCCGTCAGGAGAACACGCTCGAGATGATCGCCTCGGAGAACTTCGTTCCCCAGGCCGTCATGGATTGCCAGGGCTCGACGCTGACGAACAAGTACGCCGAGGGTCTGCCAGGTAAGCGCTACTACGGGGGCTGCGAGTTCGTCGACGAGGTCGAGACGCTCGCGATCCGGCGCGCGAAGGACGTCTTCGGCGCCGAGCACGCCAACGTCCAGCCCAACGGCGGCGCGACGGCGAACGCCGCGGCGATGATGGCGATGATCCAGCCGGGCGACAAGGTCCTCGGGATGCGCCTCGACCACGGCGGCCATCTCACACACGGGATGAAGCTGAACTTCTCCGGCAAGCTCTACGACGTCGTCGCCTACGGCGTCAGCGACGAGGACTCGCGCGTCGACATGGACGCGCTGCAGAAGATCGCCGAGGCGGAGCGCCCGCAGCTCATCATCGGCGGCTGGTCGGCCTATCCGCGCCAGCTCGACTTCGCCCGCTTCCGCGAGATCGCCGACTCCGTCGGCGCGCTGCTGATGGTCGACATGGCCCACTTCGCAGGCCTCGTCGCGGCGGGCGAACACCCCAGTCCGATCCCTCACGCGCACGTCGTCACGACGACGATCCACAAGACGCTCGGCGGCGCGCGCGGCGGCATGATCCTGTCCACCGAGGAGTGGGCGAAGAAGATCAACACCGCAGTCTTCCCCGGCCAGCAGGGCGGCCCGCTCATGCACGTCATCGCCGGCAAGGCCGTCTCGCTGAAGATCGCCGGCACCGAGATGTTCCGCGAGCGCCAGCGCCGAACGCGGGCGGGCGCGGCGATCGTCGCCGAGGAGCTCATGTCCGCGGGCGTCAACGTGCTGACGGGCGGCACCGATGTGCACCTCGTGCTCGCCGACCTGCGCGACTCCGAGCTCGCCGGCCCGGACGCCGAGAGCCGCCTGGACGAGATCGGCATCACGGTCAACCGCAACGCTGTCCCCAACGACCCGCGCCCCGCGATGATCACGTCGGGCCTGCGGATCGGGACATCGGCGATGGCGACGCGGGGGCTGCAGGCCGACGACTTCCGCGAGATCGGCAGTGTCATCGCCGAGGCGTTGACGGGCCCGTTCGAGGCATCCGACGGCGCTGCACTGTCGGAGCGCACGCGGGCGCTCGCCGAGAAGTATCCGCTGTACCCCCACCTGAACGCGCCGGCCGCGGTGTAGATGTAGTTCCTGAGCACCTTGTTCATCCGCGCCCCCGCGCCGGCGGGGACCGGGACCGGCGGGCGTGTGATTCGCCCCACGGGGACGGCACGAACAACCTGCTCGGGCGTTGCATCCAGAACGCAGACGGGCCGGCGGGACGCAGATCGCCCGCCGGCATCTCGTCCGCGCATTCTGGCTCAGCCTGAATCTCAGGCTTAGCGAACGAGCGTGATCGTGTCGTCGGACCCGCCGTTCTTGCGCTCCGTGGATACGAACACGCCGCGGGCGTTGGCGTAGGCGCCCGTGCCGCCGGTGATCGCGCCGGTGGTGGTCGCGGAGCCCGGCCCGGTGATGGCCTGCAGCGTCATGGTGCCGCCCGCCAGCGCGATGACCCCGTCACAGGTCAGCTTCGACCTGAGGAAGTTGCTCGCGCCGGTCGTCGTCACGCACACGGCGTGCAGCCTGCCGACGGCCTTGCCCGCTGCATCGGCCATCGGGTTCGTGAAGACGATCAGGTCGCCCAGCAGGTTGGACTGCCGCGAGGCGCTCTTCGTGTTGCGGACGTGCTTGAACGTGGAGCCCTTCTCGAGCTCCGTGAACGTCAGGACGGTGGTCCCGGGATCCTGCGCGGAGGCCGGCGAGCGCAGGGCGAACGCCAGGGCCAGGAGCGCGAGCGCTGAGACGCCGACGGCGACGAGCGCGACGCGGGCGGTACGGCTGGTGCGGACGAAGAGCATCGGAGGTCACCGGGCCTAGCCCAAGATCGAGACGACGGTGATGACGAGCATCTGGGCGATGGAGAGGCCGGCGAGCACAAGTGCCGCCATCGTCATTCCTCGTCCCGCCTTGCTGATCGGTTCGCGCCGGGCGCGGAGCGCGAGGACGATCGCCGCGACACCGAGCGGCAGTCCGATCCAGAAGCCGGGCAGTGGAACGTCGAGGTCCCAGACCATGGTCGTTCCGGGCACTGAGAGCAGGGCCAGCAGGAGCGCCAGGCCCGGGCGGGCTCGGGTCTCGCCGACATCGACGGAACGATTGATCGTGGCATCCATGAGGACTCCTTCTTCGGTGGCTTGCTGACGACCCCGAAGCTACGTTCGATCCCGCCAGTTGCCATCGACGCCAGTACGGGATCGCGCCCGTGGACGCACCTGTTTTCGGGTGCGTGCTACTACGCAGCGTCAGCCGCGCGCAGGTACGCGAGGACGGCGAGGACGCGGCGGTGGCCGCCCTCGCCCTCGGGCAGATCGAGCTTCATCAGGACGCTGCGGACATGGCTCTCGACGGTTCGCTCGGTGAGCACCAACCGCGCCGCGATTGCCTGGTTCGTCAGTCCTTGGGCCATGAGCGACAGCACCTCGCGCTCACGCTCGCTGAGGGCGGCGAGGCCGTCGGAGGCCTGGCCGCCGACGAGCGACGCCACCACGCGCGGGTCCAGCGCCGACCCGCCGCGCGCGACACGCTGCGCCGCCTCGAGGAACTCGCCGACGTCGAGCACCCGATCCTTCAGGAAGTAGCCGAAGCCACCCTGCGAGACGAGGCCGACCGCCCCCGTCGTCTCGATGTGCTGGGAGAGCACGAAGACGCCGACGGCCGGATGGGCCTCGCGGATCCAGCGGGCGGCGCGTATGCCCTCGTCGGTGAAGGAGGGCGGCATGCGGACGTCGACCACCGCGAGATCGGGCTCATGCTCGCTGACGGCGGCGCGCAGGCGGTCGGCGTCGTCGACCGCCGCGAGGACCTCGTGCCCGGCGTCCTCGAACAACCGGCTCAGCCCGGCGCGAAGCAGCGCCTGGTCCTCGGCGATCACGACCCGCACGGCAGCTCCGCGACGACCTGTGTTCCGCGTCCGCGCGGGCTCAACACGGTGAGCGTGCCGCCGAGCGCGACGACACGATCGTTGATGCCTGCCAGCCCCGATCGCTCTGCTGCGACGGCGCCGCCGATGCCGTCGTCGCTGATGCGCAGGCAGAGGCTGCCGTTCCGGCGCTCCGCGCTGACGGTGAGCCGCGATGCGCGCGCATGCTTGACGGAGTTCGTGAGCGCCTCGCTGGCGACGAAGTAGGCGGCCGCCTCGACACCCTCGGCGAAACGCTCGGTCGTGGCGGTGACCTCGGTCGGCAACGGCGTGCGCGACGCGAGCTCGTGCAGCGCCGGCGCCAGGCCGTCGTCGAGGCCGGCCGGCCGCACCCCGCGCGCCAGCTCGCGCAGCTCCTCGATCGCCCGCGTGACCTCGGCGACGGCGGCGTCGAGCTCCGCGTCGATCTCGCCGCCTTCTGCACCGAGCCGTCCTTGGACGTGGCGGATCGCGAGGCCGATCGAGACGAGCCGTTGCTGCGCGCCGTCGTGCAGGTCGCGCTCCAGCCTGCGGCGCTCCTCGTAGCCGGCAGTGACAATCCGTGCGCGCGACTCCTCGACCTCGGCCAGGCGGCGGCGCACCTCCGCGCGCAGCCGGGCGATCTCGATTGCCAGTCCGGCGGCCACGATCACGCTGTCGAGCACGTCGGGCTGCTCGGTCAGCGCGGGGTCGTGGCGCACCGCGCCGAGCGCGAGATCTCCGCGGCGGACCGGGGTCACGACGCGCTCGCCCTCTGGATAGGTCGTCGCGGCGTGACCGTTGACATCGACGTAGCCGCCGTCGTCAGGCAGGGCGAAGAGCAGCTCGAGCTCCGGGTCGCCGAGCGCCTCGGCGAGCACGTCGCCCGTCGACTCGGGTGCCGCGCGGCCGGCACGGAGGTCGAGCAGATGGCGCTCGACGCGACGCAGGCCTTCGTAGCGCGCGCGGTTGAAGCGGCGGTCGACGATCTGCTGCACAGCGGCGCGCAGCCGCCCGAACGTCAGCGCAACGGCCAACGTGGCGGCGGCCGTCGGCAGCGTCGAGCCCCCGCCGAGTGCCACGCCGACGGCGAGCGAGACGACACCGTAGGTCGCCGCCAGCAGCACGGTCAGCGTCACGTAGACGAGCGTGCGATTGATGAGCCGGTCGACCTCGTAGAGCCGGTAGCGCATGACCGCGAAGCCGATCGCCAACGGGACAGCGATCAGGACAGCGACCAGCCCGGCGACCGCCGCGGTGTCGGCGCGGCCGGAGATCATGCTCTCGGTCCAGCCCGCGGCGACGGCGAGCGGGATCAGCGTGGCCGCGTAGGCGAGCAGCTTGATCTGCTGGCGCTCGAGCCCCGTCGCGCGGCGCTTTCGCGTCCGCACGGCCAGGGCGGCGGCGACGAGCGTCGCCAGCATCGCCACCGACGTGATGCCGAAGAGCGGGTTGAAGATCGCCTCGGGCACCTGCGGCAGCGGGCTCGAGTACGCCTCGAACGGCTCCTCGAGCGGACGCGGCGCGAAGAACAGGAGCACCTGCTGGAGCGCGAAGAGTGTGCCGAGGCCGATCACGGCTCGCCGCCAGCGCGGCGAGGGCAGGTGGCCGTCGGGGAAGACGAAGGCGACCGCCGCCAGCGGCGCGAACAGCAGCGGCCACATGGCCTGGTTGGCCAGCGCGGCGAACTCGGCGGCCGGCAGGGCCCCGGGCTCCGTGAGCAGCCCGTACGTCGCGTACTCGGTGAAGACGCCGCTGAGCACGATCACGAGCCCGTTGACGAGCAGCAGCCAGCCGATCGGGTTCTCGCGGCGCTTCGTCGCCAGCACGAACCCGACCGCAGTCGACATGAGGACGGCGAGCGGGAACACGTAGGTCACCCACTCCGCATCGATGTTCCCCGGACTCATGAAGTCGAGCGTGACCACGAAGGCCACGATCGCGACGATGAGGAACAGCAGCAGCCAGGCGCCACGTTGTCGCACGCGTCCGATCATGGCCTTCGGAGTTCGCGCGGGCAACCGCGCTAGTACTGAATTACGCCGGCGCCACGCGGGCGCCGGCCCTCGACGGCGTCAGGCGGGCGTTCCGGTCAGCGCGCCGAGGTTCAGGTTCTCGTGGATCGCCGTGACGGAGCGGGCCTTGTTCAGCGAGTAGAAGTGGAAGCCCGGGACGTCGAAGTCCAGCAGACCGCGGCACTGCTCGGTGGCGTACTCGATGCCCATCTCCAGCGCCGCCGCGTCGTCGTCCTCGTACTTCGTCAGCAGCTCGTCCAGCTTGGGCGGGATCTTCGCGCCGCACAGGCTCGTGAAGCGCCGGCACTGCCCCGCGGAGCGAATCGGCATGATGCCCGGGACGATCGGCACCTCGACGCCGATCGCGCGGGCGTCCTCGACGTAGCGGCAGTAGTCGTCGTTGTCGAAGAACAGCTGCGTGATGACGACATCGGCGCCCGCGTCGACCTTCTCCTTGAGGTACTGCAGATCCAACTCGCGGCTCCCCGCCCTCGGGTGGACCTCAGGGAAGCCGGCGACGGCGACCGAGAAGGTGTCAAACCAGCCGCTCTGCCCGCGGAGGATCGTGTTGACAAGCTCCTTGGAGGTCTGGAAACCATCGGGATGCGTCTTCCAGGGGCCGTCCGGGCCCTCGGGCGGATCGCCGGCCAGCGCGATGACGTTCTCGACGTCGTTGGCCCAGAGGTCGCCGACCATCTCACGAACGACATGCCGGCTCTGGTTGACGATCGTGAGGTGGCACATCACCTCGAGCTTCTCGCGCCACCGCATGTGCTTGACGATCTCCATGGTGCGGTCCTGCGTCGAGCCGCCGGCGCCGTAGGTCACCGACACGAAGTCTGGGTTGAGCTTCTTGAGCTCCTTCGCCTCGTTGAACAGGCTCTCCAGGCCCTCGTCGGTCTTCGGCGGGAAGAACTCGATCGAGAACGTCAGCCCCTCGCGGGCGTAGATGTCGCGCAGCTTCGTCAAAGTAAGTTCCTCTACTGATTGCGGCGTAAGACGACGTCCGAGCGCTCGTCCTCGATCGGGTTAAAGTAGATCACCTCGTTGCAGGCCGCGAACCGGGTGCACGTGTTGGCGCGGATGCTTGCCTGTGTTCGCGAGCACCGGCGTGGCATTCATGGAGCCGCGCGACGCGCGTTGCCACCGGTCGGCGTGGCTACGGGCAGCCGACGCGGCAGGCTGAACGGCGAGGTCTGCAGCCAGTCGGCGAGCTCGGGCCCGGGCATCGGCCGGGCGAAGTGGTAGCCCTGCGCTTCGTCGCATCCGTACTCGAGCAGCATGTTCATCGTCTTCTCGTCCTCGACGCCCTCGGCGACGACCTTGACGCTGAGGTTGTGGGCGAGGTCGACGATCGATCGGACGATGACGGCGTCGCTTTCGACGGATGCCATCGTCATGACGAACGACCGGTCCGCCTTGACCTCGACGACGGGCAGGCGCTGCAGGTAGACCAGCGAGGAGTAGCCGGTTCCGAAGTCGTCGATCGACAGGCGCTGGTCGACGGACTGCAGTCGCTCGAGCAGCTCCGGCAGCGCCGTGTCGATCAGCGCGCTCTCGGTGAGCTCCAAGGTGAGTTTGTCCGGCGCGATGCCCCAGGCAGTCGTCATATTGCCGACCGACTCGAGGAGGCCGGCGTCGGGCTCAAGGCAGCGCGCTCCGAGGTTGACGGCCATCGTGAGGTCAAAGCCCTCGTCGCGCAGGAGCCGCAGCTTGCGTAACGCCTCGTTGATCACCCACCTGGTGATCGAGATCATCAGTTCGTTGCTCTCGATCTCGGGAATGAACTGGTCGGGCGAGAACAACCGTCCGGACGGATGGTTCCAGCGTATGAGGGCCTCCAGGCCGGTGGCCTCGCCCGTCGTCAGATCGATCTTTGGCTGGTAGTGCAAGACGAGCTCGTCGCGCTCGACGCAGTGACGCAGGTTGTCGAGCAACGCGAGCCTGCGCGCGGGCGCCTGCTCCTGCTCTGCGGTGAAGATCGCGTACTTGCTCTGGTGACGCTTGGCGTCGTACAGGGCGAGGTCGGCGCGGCGCATCAGGTCGTCGACGGTGTGGCCGTGCTCGGGCAGCAGCGCCATCCCGATGCTCGCGGCCAGCTGCACCGAGTGCTCTGCGCAGACGAACGGCGCCTCGAGAGCGGCCTGCACCTTCCATGCGACGGTCGCGGCCGCCGGGAGGTTGGTCGGCTCGATCGGGAGGATCGCGAACTCGTCGCCGCCGAGCCGGGCCACCGTGTCGCTCTCGCGCAAACAGCCGACGAGGCGGGCCGACAACAGCCGCAGCAGGACGTCGCCGTTCTCGTGGCCGATCGTGTCGTTGACGTGCTTGAAGTCGTCGAGGTCGACGAGAAACAGCGCCAGCGGCTCGCCGGTCCGCACCGACCGGCTGACCGCGTGGCTCAGGCGCTCGCGAAACAGCACACGGTTGGGAAGCCCCGTCAGAGCGTCGTGCAGCGTCTGGTGGCGCAGCGCATCGGTGTAGGCCTCGCGCTCGGAGATGTCGCGCACGCAGAGGATGTGGACCGTCCGTGTCCCGAGCTGCACCTGGCTGAGGTTCTGCTCGACCGGAAAGCTCGAGCCGTCCTTGCGAGTGCCCAGCGATCCGGCCGATGGGTCACTGCGGCCGGCCCGTCCCGTGGGCGGGATCATGCCGGCGAACGGCTGGCCGATCGCCTCGGCCTCGCTGTAGCCGAACAGGCGGCTCGCCGCGCGGTTGAACGACTCGACGAGCCCATCATCGGACAGCGTCACGATGCCGTCGCCGACGTTGTGCAGGACCGCCCGCGCGTGGGCCTCGCTGTCACGAAACTGCTCGCTGACGAACGTCACCTCGCCAAGCGACCGCTCGAGCTCCAGCGACTTCAAAAACAGCTCGACGAAGACCGAGACCTTCGCCCGCAAGACAGCCGGCGTGATCGCGCCGACCATGAAATCCACCGCGCCGCTGGCGTAGGCGATCGGGATCTGCGCGACGTCTTCGACGCCGGCGGTGATGAAGATGATCGGCGTGTGCTCGCACTCACGGCGCAGGCGGATCAGCCGCGCGGTCTCGTAGCCGTCCATCCCGGGCATCTGGACGTCCATCAGGATGACCGCGAACGTCCGCGCCATGACCGCATGCAGTGCTTCCTCGCCGCACGCCGCTTCGACGATCTCGTGGCCCAGCGGCGCGAGCATCGCGTGGATCGACAGGCGCTTGCGCGGGTCGTCATCGACGATCAATACCGGCGCGAGCAACAACTCTGCGCTGCCACCGGGAGCGAGTCCGGCCGCCATCAGGCGACGGACGGCGTCGTGGTGTCGTCCGCGGGCGCCAGCGGAAACCACCTCGTCAGGGCCGCAAGCAGCTCAGCCGTGTCGACGGGCTTCGGGATGTAGTCCGACGCGCCCGACGCGATGCAGCGCTCGCGCTCGCCACCGACCACCTTCCCCGTGACCGCGATGATCGGCAGCCTGGCAAGCCCCGGGCGCGCGCGGATCGCGGCCATCGTC
>DATLNO010000148.1:0-3227 GCA_035536715.1 Solirubrobacteraceae bacterium | reverse complement strand
CTCGGTGAGCGCTGCGCGCGGGTCGACCGGCTGGATGTCGAGCTCGAGCCGGCCGGCCTCGGCACGCGCGACCTCGAGGATGTCGTTGACGAGCGTGAGCAGCTGCGCGCCGGACTCGCGAATGGCACGCGTGGCGTCGGTCGGCATGCCGTTGTCGCGCGCCTCGTCCTCGATCAGGTCTGCCTGATTCAGGATGATGGCGAGAGGCGTACGGAGCTCGTGGCTGAGCATCGCGAAGAAGTTGCTGCGCTCCTGCATCAGGCGCTGCACCTCGGCTGTGCGCTGCTCGACCCGTGACTCGAGGGTGGCATGGCTCGCCTCGAGCTCGTCGGCCATCCGGTTCAGGCCCTCCGCCAGCTCGCCGAGCTCGTCGTGAGCGACGACGTGGGCGCGCGCAGCGAGGTCGCCCTTGCCGAGCGCGCGGCTCGTCGCGAGCAGCGGCTTGACCTGCCCGAGGATGTACTTCGACAGCAGCGCCCCGAGGCCGACGACGCCGACCATCGCGAGCAGCACGACGAGTGCGAGGCGGTACGCCGCCTCCCGAACCGAGTCGAACGTGGCCTCCGCCGGCAACGTCACGGCAAGCGTTCCGCGGCGCTGCCCCTGGAGGGCCAGCGGAGCGAACGCGGTGGCGACGTCTGCGTCGGCGACCGATCCCGCGACCCGCACCAGCTCCGAGCGCGCTCGCGCCGGAGGAGCAGCCGGTGCGGTCAACCCCGCCGCGGCCAGCCGCTCGCCTTCGCTGTCGTAGAGGGAGACGCCCGCCGCATCGGCCGTCCCGACGGTGACGGCGGCGGCCTCGACGATCGCTTCGAGGCCGATCGCGACGATGACCGCACCTTGGGCATCGCACGTCGCGCTCGCGCTGCACACGGGGGCGGCGATGGCCAGCACCGAGTCGGCGGCGACGCCAGAGTCGAGGAATGCCGCCGCCTTGGCGCCGGCCGGGTCCGCCAGGACGCCTTGGAGGAGCGACCGCGCCCGGTCCGCGGTCACCTCGACCGGGCGCAGGTCAGCTGTCAGGCGACCTCGCTGCCCGGAGCGGCGGAACGCCACGAGCGCATCGCCTGCTGCGTCGGTCACCGCCAGCAGTGAGACGTCGCTCTTCAGCGCGGCCACGGACTCGAGCAGGGTCGCGATCGCCCGCGTGTCACGACGGCGTACCGCTTCGTCCATCCCTTGGATGTTCGCCGCGAAGCTCGCCGACTCGAGCAGGTAGAGCTCACGGTTGTTCACGGCAGTCCGCGCCTCGACAAGTCGCCGGGAGAGGTCTTGGTCCAGCCGCGTCTGGGCGCGCTGGCCCAGGTCGCGCATGATCAGGAACGTGCCGGCGGTCCCCAGGACGACCATGAGGGCGAGGAAGGGGAGCAGCAGCTTCCAGAAGAGCGGCAGCGCCATGGGGTCCAGCGATCGCGGCAGCCGACGCTTGGTCGGCGTCGCGGCAGGCGCGATGACCTCGGTCACGCCCAGGACCCCCACGGTGCTCGTCATACGGAAGATGGTCGCACCGCAGGCCACCCCTGACCTCGCCCTACGGCACGCTTCCAGTGTGTATTAGTGCATACTGCCGCCGTGGGGAAACAGCGGGGGGATTCCGTTCGTGGCCTGGCCACGATCCTCTTCACGGACATCGTCGGGTCGACGCCGCTCGCGGCGGATCTGGGCGACCGGCGGTGGCTCGCGCTCCTGGGCAAGC
Organism: Solirubrobacteraceae bacterium; assembly: GCA_035536715.1. Classification (GTDB taxonomy): domain Bacteria; phylum Actinomycetota; class Thermoleophilia; order Solirubrobacterales; family Solirubrobacteraceae; genus CADCVQ01. Next base: position 1,531 of record DATLNO010000148.1, on the reverse strand, counting down.
ACCACGACGCCGTACGGGCGTGTCTCAAGCGCCACGGCGGGGTGGAGGCGCGCGTCGTCGGGGACGGGTTCGTCGCGGTCTTCGACTCACCGACGCGGTCGATCTGCGCGGCGCTGGACATGCATGACGCGATCGAGAAGCTCGACCTGTCGCTCCGCGCGGGCATCCACGTCGGCGAGGCAGATGTCGCCGAGCTGGAGCCCAGCGGGCTGGCGATGCACATCGGCGCACGGGTCGGCGCGCTGGCCGGGGCGGGCGAGACCCTCGTCACGAGCACGGTGCGCGACCTCTGCGCCGGCGCGGACGTCGTGTTCAACGACCGTGGCCTGCATGCGCTGCGCGGCGTGCCGGGCGAGTGGCACGTCTTCGAGGTCGACCGCGCGGAGACTGCTCGCTCTGCGCCGAGCAAGGCGCCACGCGGTGCCGCGAAGAAGCCCGCGAAGCCGAAGCCGGCGGCGCAGAAGCCGGGGACGAAGCCGATCTCGCTGATGCTCGTTGACGACCACCCGATGTGGCGAGAGACGCTGCGCAAGGTGCTGGAGCGCAGCAAGGTGGGCACGGTCGTCGCCGAAGCCGGCGACGGCCGAGAGGCGCTCGAGCTCGCGCGGGCCGCCCGGCCGGACGTCGTGCTCATGGACATGCACATGCCGAACTTCGACGGCGTCGAGGCGACGAAAGCCCTGGCGACCGACATGCCGGACGTGAAGGTGCTGGTGCTGTCCTCCGCCGACGACCGCGACCAGGTGCTCGCGGCCCTGCGAGCCGGCGCATCGGGCTACCTGCTCAAGACCGCCGCGTCGAAGGACGTCATCGACGGCGTCCGCCGGGTGCACGCCGGGGAGCTGGTGTTCCCGCCGGCGCTCGCCAGCCTCGTGCTCCAGGAGCTGCGCGGCGGTTCCGCCGGCCGCTCGGCGGAGTGACCGACGCCGCGGACTCGCCGTTCCGGGACCTCGGGCCCGGGGCCGTCACGCGGCGGTACGCCGCCGGTGCCGCGATGTTCCACGCCGGTGACCCGTCCGACTGGGTCGCCCTCGTCGTCCGCGGCCAGGTCAAGATCGTCGAGCAGACGGCCGACTCGCGCGAGGTGCTGCTCGCGGTCCGCGGGCCGGGCCAGCTCATCGGCGAGCTGTCCGCCATCGACGGGGAGCCGCGCTCGGCGTCCGCCGTCGCGATCGACGACGTCGAGGTCCAGCTCGTCGACGCCGCCGGCTTCCACGCCCACCTCGAAGCACATCCCGCGGCGGCCGTCGCCTTGCTGCGCATGCTGACGCTTCGGCTGCGCGATGCGGATCGGAAGCGCGTGGAGTTCAGCTCCCACGACGTCCTCGGCCGGGTTGCGCGTCGACTCGTCGAGCTGTCCACCGAGTACGGCACGCCGGACGCCTCGGGTGTGCGGATCACCCTGCCGCTCACCCAGGACGAGCTGGCCAGCTACACCGCGTCGTCTCGCGAGGCCGTCGCCAAGGCGCTGCGCACGTTGCGCGACCGGCGCATCATCAGCACCGACCGCCGGTCCATCGTCGTCACGGAC
>DATLNO010000147.1:0-9472 GCA_035536715.1 Solirubrobacteraceae bacterium | reverse complement strand
AACATCGCGGCGACGTTCAAGAACCTCACCACCACGCAGCGGCTCGGCTCCGCCAACCTGGCGCCACCGCCCGGGTACTCGGTGCAGAGCATCGCGTCCTTCTCGCGCCCAGCGCCCGCGACGGCGACGGCCGTCGACGGTGTCGTGCAGTTGCGCAGCCTTTCGCTGGCGCCGCAGGCGAGCGCCACGGTGACGATGAGCGTCCTCACTCCATGCTCGCCGCCCGCAACCGCCGAGTGGAACGCGATCGCCAAGCAGGCAAACGACTTCAACGGAACCGGCAACGACCTCGCGCTCGACCCGGCGCTGAGCAGCGTCACGACGACAACATTCGGGGCGTGCGAGCCCTGCCCGGAGAACGAGGTCTGCGATACCGAACTGGGCGGCGCGGGCAAGTCACTGAGCCTGCTGTCACATCCCGACCCCAACCAGGTCGACGAAGGCCTTTTGACGATCTCGCCGTCCGCCCTACTGGACTGCGCCGTCTACTCCGAGCGCGGGACGACCACGTTCCGCTTCGACGCGCCGCAAAACCGCGGCAAGGTCGGCACGCTCACCTATACGAGCGGGAGCAACGTGACGAGCAAGGATCCGCTCGAGGTCTGCTTCGGCGCGCCGTTCGCGTTTGCGGTCAAGCCGAAGACACAGCGGACGACCACGACGATCGATGGCCAGTTCCTCTACGTCGGGCGCCTCCCCAACTGCCTCGGCCTCACGCCGCCGCCCTGCGTCACCAGCCGTGAGGACAAGCTGCGGCGCATCACCTTCCGGATGTCGCCGGGAGACCCCTACAGCCGCTGAGCCGCTACTACTACTACTCCGCCACCACGCCCGCCGCGGCATCGGGAGCCGTCGGTGTCCGACCCAGACCCAGCGGCGGCTGCGGCAGCCGCACGATGGCCAGGCGCGCGACGATCTCGTCTCGTTCGCGCCGGCGCTCCGCCTGTACCGACCCGTCCTGCGCGCCGAACTCCAGCAGCGCGTCGAGCGTGAGGGCGAGCTCGAACGGAGCGTCCTGCGTGCGCGCGTCCAATATCGACGCCTCGAACGCCGCCGCGGCCGCATCCCGCTCGCCGAGCTGCGCAAGCGCATAGCCGCGCACGCGCTGTAGCAGCGGGGCGAAACGGCCACCGCCCGCGAGGTCGCGCACGAGCCGGTCGACCTCCTCGATCGCGAGCTCCGGCCGCTGCCTGTACGCATTGGCCTCGGCGATGAGCGCCTCTACCCAGATGACGTCCTGACCCGTGCGCAGGCGGCGGAACTGCGCGAGCGCCTCAACGAGCAGCTCGAAACCGGCGGCACGGCGCCCCTCGCGTATGGCGGTGCGTCCGAGGATCGTGTCGATGAAGCCGACGCCCCACTCGTAGCCGCTGCCCGCGAGGATCTCGCGGGCGCGGCGCAGCCTGAACTCGGCCTCCTCGACGCGCCCCTGATCGGAGCGCACCTCGCCGATGTTGCACTCGCCGATCGCCGCGTTGGCCACGTCGCCGGCACGGGCGCTCGCCTCGCCCGCCTGTAGGTACAGCGCGGCGGCGTCCTCCCAGCGCCCCTCGAAGTAGGCCGCGACCCCGAGGTTCGTCAGCACGGCGCCCTCGCGGTCGAGGTCCCCGAGCTCGCGATAGATCTCGAGCGCTCGCGACGCATGGACGGCATCGGCGCTGCGGCCCGACTCGACGAGCGCGATGTGAAGCGTGTACAGCGCCTGCGCGAGGGCGGAGCGGGCATCGTGGCGCTCGGCGATCTGGGCCGCCTCCTCGCAAAGCGTGATCGCCTCGGGCGAGCGACCCTGCCGGTGGCGCACGGAACCGAGCTCGGCCATCAGCTCCGCCTTGCAGCCCGCCGCGGCCGGCGCCTCCTCTCGCTCCAGCTCGTTCAGCGCGCGCCGCAGCCAGCGCGCCGCACGGCCAACATTCCGCGCATCCATCGCGACGCGCGCATGGCAGAGCATGAGCTGTGCCTGGCGCAGCGGATCGTCGCCGGCGAGGCGGCGCGCCTGCGTGAACGCCTCCATCGCGGCGTCCGGCTCGCCGGTGCGGCTGCACGCCTCGCCGAGCGCCTGCCAGACATCGGTGAGCTCGGCGCGCGGCAGCGACGGCAGGGCGCGCGCCGCCTCGATCGCGCGCCGGTACAGCTGCGCGGCGTCCGTGGGCGCAAACCGCTCGCGCGCCAGGTCGGCGGCGATGCGCCCATAGCGCCACGCGCGCTCGAACTCGTGCGCGCGCAGGAAGTGCAGCGCGAGGATGTCGGCCGCGGACTGGGCCGCGGGCCCCAGGGTGCGCTCGATGAGCTCTCCCGCGCGCGCGTGCAGTGAACGGCGCCGGCCGTAGGGCAGCGTTTCGTAGGCGGCTTCTCGTTGCAGGGCGTGACCGAAGCGAACGCGGCCGGAACCCTCCTCCAGCTCGAGGAAGTGGCTCAGCGGCGCGAGGCCGGCGCGCAGCTCGTCCTCGGGCTGCTCGAGCATGCCGGCGAGCCATGACAGCGGAAAGCGCTGCCCGAGCACGGCGGCGCGGCGCAGCAGCCGCCGCTGGGCCGGAGCGAGCGTGTCGATCCGCGCCGTGAGCAGCGCCTCCACCGTGTCGGGTAGCTCGTCGAGCTGCGCGCCACTGCGCGCGGCGGACGCGAGCTCGCGCAGGAAGAACGGGTTGCCGTTGGCGCGCTCGACCAGTGCGGCGGTCACATGCGGCGCCAGCGCTCGCCGTCCGCCTCCGAGGACGAGCGAGCGGGCGGCCTCCGGCCCGAGCGGCTGCAGCTCGATGTAGACGGGGTTGCCGGGGAGATCGGTAAGCCCGCTGTCGACGGCGCGGCGCGTCACGAGGGCGGTCCAGCCGCGCTTCCCCGCCCGACGTAGCACCGTGCGCAGCAGCTCGCTGGAAGCCTCGTCGAGCCAGTGCGCGTCCTCCACGAGGATGAGCGTCCGGCGCTCGGGCAGCAACGCGGCGAGCAGCCTGTCGACGAGCAGGTGAAGCTGCGCGGCGCTGGCGTCGGCTGACAGCCGGGCGGTTTCCGGGGTCGGGGGGAGGTCGAGCCCGAACGCGATCGCGATCAGGGGCAGCATCGGCTCGGCCCGCGGGAGATGCGCGCGCACGACGCGGGTGAGCGCGGCGGCGATCTCCGCATCGTCGCCCTCCGCCTCAACGAGCCGGCGCAGCGGCGCTCGCAGCGCGAGGTAGGGCGTCGACGTCCCGTAGGCGCCGGCTTCGATGGCGAGGCGGCTCATGCCGTCGCGTGCGGCCTCGCCCGCCACTTCGGCGACGAGCCGAGACTTGCCGATGCCAGGCTCGCCCCGCAGCTCGACGATCCGCCCATCCCCCGCGCGCGCCGCCCGCAGCGCGTCGCGCAGGACGCGCAGCTCGGCAGTGCGCCCCGCCAGCGGGCTGTCGACCGCGGCGCGCGGCGCGACGGACCGCGGCTCGCCGACGATCTCGGCCTCGATGAGCACGCTCTTGCCCTTGACCGAGAACGGCGCGACGGGAGCGAAGGCGAACGGCGCGCGCGCATGCTCGACGACCGCCCGCGTCGCGAGCACCTGGCCGTCGGGCGCCTTGCCCATCACGCGTGCTGCGAGGTTCGTCGTGTCCCCCATCGCCGTGTAGGTGCGCCGCTGCGGCGCCCCGAGATGAACGACGAACGTGCGACCGCGGTTGACGCCGGCCCGAACCCGCAGCGACCCCTCGTGCGCGACGATCTCGCGCATCGCGAGGAGCATGCGGTCCTCGTCGTCGGTCGAGGCGGTCGGGGCTCCGGTGACGGCGAAGATCTTGCCCGCGGCGCGGTCGGCGTCGGTGGCCAGGAACGTGACGCCGTGATCGTCGCATGCCTTCTGCGCGCAGGTGAGGAGCGCGTGTACCTCGTCGGCGGCCGCGCGCGGCCCGTCCCTCTGCAGCAGCTCGTCGAGCCCGCGGAACTGCGCGAAGGCGATCGTCACCTGGCGGTGCTCGCTCTCGGCGGCAGGGCCGAGGTGGTCGTGCAGGGCGGCGGGCAGGCCCTGCCTGGGGTCGTGGGGCGCGGGCGTCGGCTTCACGACGTGCTCGACCTCGGGACGAGCTGCGAGCGGCGTGGTGCCGTCCGCGCGGTCAGCCCCGCGGCAGCCGGGCTGCAATCGCGCGCTCGTCGACACGCCGAGCAGCACCTCGCCGGCCTTCGCGTCCTTCTCGAGGCCCATGACCTCGCTCGTCGTGGGGCCCGCGACGAGCAACTCGCGGAAGCGGTCGCCGGCGAGAAACAGATCGATCGGGCCCGAGGCGACCGCCGCCGACGCGCGCAGCGAGACGATGCCCGCGTTGGTGCGCATCCGCCGGTAGGGCCGCATCGTGGCCTGCATGTCGAACGCTGCCGCGCAGGCGCGGCGCTCGTGCTCGTCGCCGCTGAAGAGCAACAGCAGCGCGTCTCCGCCGAACTTCAGCGTGTCGCCGCCCAGCCTCGCCGCCGTATCGACGAGTGGCGCGACGACGCCGTTGAGCGTCTCGATGAGCTGCTCGACGCCGGCCTTTCCGCGCTTGGCCAGGCGCTCGGTCAGCGGCGTGAAGCCGGAGATGTCGAAGAACAGCAGGCTTCCGTCCAGCTCGCGACAGCGCGTCCCGGGCTCGCGCGCAAGCCAGTCGCGGTGCAGTTCGCAGAGGTACGGTTCGAGCCGGTCGCCCGCCACGGGTCAATGATCCACGAACGCAGCGGCAACGGTGAAGAATCGTGGACGCAGGCCGCTACGGTCTGACCGTCGGAGGGGTGGCAGAGTGGTTTAATGCACCGGTCTTGAAAACCGGAGTCCGTGAAAGCGGACCGCGGGTTCGAATCCCGCCCCCTCCGTACTCGACGCTCGTGGATTGTCACGCGGTCGAGCGCGCTGTGTGTCCGGGGTCACAGTGCCCCCGGTGATCCTGGGTAACCCCGCTGTCCGGGCCGACAACCCCCCGCGGCCCGTGGACCCGACGACGTAGGAGCGAAGACGTGACGAACCCCGAAATCCCGGAGCGCACCCGAGGCGGCCTTGCCGGCAAGCTCGCGGGTCGCATGAAGCAGGCTGCGGGGTCGGTGCTCGGCAACGAGGACCTTGCCCGCGAGGGCCGTCTCCAGCAGGCGCAGGTCGACGTCGAGGCCGACGCCGCAGTTGCCACCGAGCGCGCCGATCTGGCCGCGCAGGAGGCCGACCTCGAGGCTCGGCGGACAGAGAACGAGATCGAGCGCGAGCGGCTGGAGAACGAGATCGCCGCACGCGAGCGCGAGGAGCAGATCGAGCGCGACCGCCGCGAGTCCGAGCTCGCAGCGCAGGCCGCGGCGCAGCGCGACAAGGCCGAGGCGGCGAACCGTGAGCAGATGCAGGAGCGTGGTGCCGACATCGCCGAGACCGCCGCGGAGGCCGAACGGGCCGCCGCCGCGCGAGAAGGCGCACGACTCGAGCAGCAGGCGCGCGCCGCGGAGGCGGCCGCCGACGCCATCGACCCAGAGGTGCGATAGATGAGTATCCGAGCCATTCGACGAGGCGCTGTCGACAGCGCCGTCAAGCTCGTCCGCCTTCCGGTGGACGCCGCGATCTCGCTGTTGCCGGGCAACGACAAGGGCGCCCGCCCGGCGGCGAGCATCGCCGTCGATCGCTGGGACGCGACGCTGCGCGAGGTCGCCGGCTACGCGCTCTTCGACGAGAAGCTGCGCGAGGAGGCGACGCGCCGGCGCGTCGCCGCTGACGAGCGCGCCCGCGCGCTGCGCCTGCGCAACGCCGCCGAAGCACGCAGCGCCGCGGCCGACGAGAAGCTCGCCGACCGCGTCGAGCAGGCCGAGGAGCGCCGCACCGCGGCCGAGGAGCGCGCCGAGCGCGAGCGCGCCGATGCCGAGAAGCGCCGGGCGGCCAAGAGCCGTGCGGCGGCGCAGGTTGAGGCGAAGCGCAAGGCGGCCAACCGCCGGACGCGCGCGAAGGTCGAGGACGTCATCGAGGGGCAGGCCGACGAGGCGCGCCTCGAGCAGCTCGAGGCCGAGGCGAAGGCGCTCGAGGAGCGCGAGGCCGCGCTCATCGCACGGGACGAGGCGCGCCGCCTGCAGGACGCCGCGACCGCCAAGAAGGCGGCGCGCAAGAAGACATAAGAGACCAGCGGGTACTCGGCGGGCCGGTTCGTGGTGTGCTGTGTGCCGTGACCGACTCGCCGGCTCTGCGGATGCGCTGGTGGGGCTGGGGCGTCGACGGCCACGACGCTCCGCTGCCCAAGGCCGCCGCGGCTCTCATGCGCGACGAGCTCGGCGCACGCGGCGCACGCATCCTGCCGCCGGCGCTTGCGCAGATCGAGCTGCCCGAGCCGGCGCTTCCGGCGCATGTGCGCATGCGGCTCGACGAGGCCGTCGGCGCCGAGCACGTGCGCGACGACCGGCTCATGCGGGTCGGGCATGCGGCCGGCCGTTCATATCCGGACCTCGTGCGGCTGCGCAGCGGTCGCGGCCTGGCGGGACCCGACGCGATCGTCTTCCCCGCCGATCACGGCGAGGTCGCCGCGGTCCTCGAGGTCTGCTCGCAGGCATCGATCGCCGTCATCCCGTTCGGCGGCGGCACGAGCGTGGTCGGCGGCGTCGAGCCGCTGCGCGGAGGCTTTGATGCCGCGGTCACGCTCGACCTCGCGCGCATGACCGGCCTCATCGCGCTCGACGCGCGCTCCCAGCTGGCGACGTTCGCCGCCGGTACGACCGGGCCTGAGCTCGAGCGCATGCTCGGGGCGCGCGGCCTCACGCTGGGCCACTTTCCCCAGAGTTTCGAGTTCTCGACCGTCGGCGGCTGGGCCGCGACGCGCTCCGCCGGTCAGGCATCGACGGGCTACGGGCGCATCGACGAGCTCGTCATCGCCCTGCGGGCGGCCACGCCGAGCGGCGACCTCAGCACGCTGACCGTCCCCGGGAGTGCCGCGGGCCCGGACCTACGCGAGCTGCTCGTCGGCTCGGAGGGCGTGCTCGGCGTCATCACGGAGATCACGCTGCGCGTGCGGCCGCGCCCGCCTGAGCAGCGCCACGACGCGTTTGCCCTACCGGGCTTCGCCGCCGGCACCGAGGCCCTGAGAGAGCTCCAGCAGTCCGGCGCCGCGCCCGACCTCGCGCGTCTCTCCGACGCGGATGAGACGCGGATCTCGTTGACGCTCGCCTCGCACCCGACCGCCACCCGTGTCCTGCGCGGCTACATGCGGGCGCGCGGCCGCCGCGCCGGCTGCCTGGCGATCCTCGGCTTCGACGGCAGCGCCGAGCGGGTCGCGCTCCGGCGTGCCGCCGCGCGCGCGATCCTGCGCCGGCACGGCGCGATCGCGCTCGGTTCAGCGCCGGGCGCAGCGTGGGCGAAGGGCCGCTTCCACGGCGCCTACGTCCGCGACGAGCTCATGAGCCGCGGCGTGCTCGTCGACACGCTCGAGACCGCCTCGACGTGGACGGCGCTGGGCGACCTGCACCGCGACGTCGGCGCTGCCCTGCGCGGCGCGCTGGCGCAACGCGGGACCCCCGCCACCGTCATGTGCCACGTCTCGCACCTCTATCCGACCGGGGCCTCCCTGTACTTCACCTACCTCGCGCGCCAGCAGGCGGGCGCCGAGATCGAGCAGTGGCAGGCGGCGAAGCGCGCGGCCGGCGACGCGATCACGCGCGCGGGCGCGACGATCACGCATCACCACGCGGTCGGCACCGACCATGCCTCGTGGCTGCGGGCCGAGATCGGCGAGCTGGGCGTCGCCGCCCTGCGAGCCGTCAAGGCGCAGATCGACCCGGCCGGCGTCATGAACCCCGGCAAGCTGCTGGCGTAGCGCGGATCCGGTCTACGTCAACCTCGTGACGGTCGCTCGTCAAGATGTAGCCATGTCGACCACGCCAACCACCTGCCCGCGCTGCTCGAAGCCGTTCGAGTGCGGCATCGACACGGGCGCATGCTGGTGCGTCGACGTCGACGTCAAGCCGACGGTGCGCAGCGCGCTGTCGCAGTTCTACGACGGCTGCCTGTGCCGCGAGTGCCTGGAGGAGATCGAGCGCGATCGGCCTGAAGCGCCCTCGGTGTGGTCGTTTCTGAAGACGCAGCTCAAGCGCAAGTCCGCCAAGCCCGGCTGACAGGAACACCGGCTGGTGCGCCGAGGTAATAGCCTTTGACGCTATGTCAACCACCGCCGACGCCGAGGCTCCCGACGCCGCGGAGACCCCTGCCTTCTCGCTCGAGCTCTCGCAGGACCAGCGCGACATCCGCGACTGGGTCCATGGCTTCGCCAAGAACGTCGTCCGCCCCGCCGCTTCGGAGTGGGACGAGCGCGAGGAGACTCCGTGGCCGATCATCCAGGAGGCTGCGAAGATCGGCCTGTACGGCTTCGAGGGCATCGCCCAGCTCCATGCCGATCCGACCGGCCTCACGATGGCGATCGCCAACGAGGAGCTCTTCTGGGGCGACGCCGGCATCGGCATGGCGATCATGGGCACGAACCTCGCCGTCGCGTCGATCTTCGGCTCCGGCACGCCCGAGCAGATGGGTGAGTTCATCCCGCAGTGCTATGGGACGGTCGACGAGCCGCAGGTCGCGTCGTTCTGCGTCTCCGAGCCCGACGCCGGCTCCGACGTCTCCGCCCTGCGCACGACCGCGAAGTACGCCGAGGCAACCGACGAGTGGGTCCTCAACGGCCAGAAGGCGTGGGCCACCAACGGCGGCATCGCAAAGATCCACGTCATCGTCGCGACCGTCGACCGCGCGCTCGGCTCACGCGGACAGGCCGCCTTCGTCATCCCGCCCGGCGCGCCCGGCCTGACGCAGGGCATGAAGGTCAAGAAGCACGGCCTGCGCGCCTCGCACACCGCCGACGTCTATCTCGACGACGTACGCGTGCCGGGCCGCTGTCTGCTCGGCGGCAAGGAGAAGCTGGACGCCAAGCTGGCCCGGGCGCGGGAGGGCGGGCGCTCGAAGTCGCAGGCCGCGATGCAGACCTTCGAGGTCACCCGGCCGACCGTCGGTGCGCAGGCGATCGGCATCGCCCGGGCGGCGTTCGAGTACTCGCTCGAGTACGCCAAGGAGCGCAAGCAGTTCGGCCGCGCGATCATCGAGAACCAGGGCATCGCCTTCACGCTCGCCGACATGAAGATGGAGATCGACGCCGCCCGGCTGCTCGTCTGGCGCGCCTCCTGGATGGGCCGCACGGGCCAGCGGTTCACCGCGGCAGAGGGCTCGATGAGCAAGCTCAAGGCCGGCGAGGTCGCCGTCTGGGCGACCGAGCGCGCGATCCAGATCCTCGGCGGCAACGGCTACACGCGCGAGTTCCCCGTCGAGCGCTGGCACCGCGACGCGAAGATCTACACGATCTTCGAGGGAACGTCGGAGATCCAGCGGCTCGTCATCGCCCGCGCGATCTCCGGCCTGCAGATCCCGTAGCGAGCCTTTATGCGCCAGACCGAGATCCGCCTGCACGGCCATCGACCCAGCTACCGCACCGGCGGGAGCGGGCCGGTGCTGCTGCTCGTCCATGGCATCACGAACTCGTCGGCGAGC
>DATLNO010000146.1:0-5667 GCA_035536715.1 Solirubrobacteraceae bacterium | reverse complement strand
GCGCTTGAACGACAGGCCGTCGATCGTCAGCAGGCGCCCGTCGACGTTCAGGTCACCGGAGGTCACCCGTACCGAGCGGCGCACGGTCTTCAGGATGTCGACCAGGTCGAAGTACTTGCCCGTGTATTCGAAGGTGAACGGGAGCGCCGACAGCCCGCCCGGCCCGGCGACCGCGCCGGGCGTCGTGGCGGGTGCGCCCGCGGCGCCCGTGGTCTGGCCGGCGCCTTCCTTCAGCTTGATGATGCGCAGGTCGCTGTCGCTCACCTTCGCGCGGCGCTGCATCTCCCGCAGCATCTTCGAGATGTCCGCACGCGACGGCACGGCCTTGTCGAGGCCGCGCAGCTCTGTCATGAGGCCGGCGAACTGGCCGCGTGCCGCGGTGAACGTCGCAACCTGCGCCTTGGCGGCCTCGAGCCGTCCCTGCTGCGCGGTGAGGTTGCTCGTGACCTCGGCCTTCTGCGATCGCTTCGGTGCGATCGCCAGGAACCACAGCGTCGCGAGCAGTGCGATCCCGATCGCGACCGTTGCGCCGATAGAGCGCGCCTGCGGGGTCATTTCGAGTCTCCGGTCGCCGTCGATGCCGTCTGGGTGGGGGGAGCGGTTGGGGTCGTCGTGGGCCCACCCGTGTTCGGCGCCGCGGGCTGGCCGCTCGCCGCCGGGGCGGCCGGGGACGCTGCAGCGGCGGTCGAGGCCTGCAGCGCAGCGCTGGCCTTGAAGTACGCGACGAGCGAGAACTGCGCCGTCTTCTCGTCACCGTTGCGGCAGTCGCCGCTGCCGGCGCCGGCGCCGCTATTCGGGCGAGCGGGGCCGCTGCCCGGCTTCGCGGCAGCCTTCTCGAGGCGCTCGCTGCGGCTGAAGCCGACCTCGGTGACGCCCGTGATGGCACGCAGACGGTCGATGTAGGCGGGCACCTTGCCCTCGCGCAGCGCGCAGCCTTCGAGCTCGAGCGCCGGCCCCGGGAGGGCGCTGCGCAGGCCGGAGCCACCGCCGGCGCCCCCGTCGACGGTCGACTCCGGAGTCAGCGTCCCGCTGACGGACGTCAGCCAGACGCCGCCGGGACCGACCTGGGCGAGCTCGGTGAGCGCGCGGTCCCAGTTGAAGCGTGTCTTCGCCACGCTTGTCACGGCGTCGCGGCGGGCGAGCGTCGCCTTGGCGAAGTCGTCGTAGGGCTTCAGCTCAGCCGCCTGGCGCTCGCTCTCGACGAGCGCGGCGGAGATCGTGCCCAGCTGCTCACGACCCGTGCTGACCTGGTTTGAGATGACGACGAGGTAGACGATCGCGGCTGCAAGCACGGCCAGCGCGGCACAGCCCACCTGCGCGACCTGCGTCATGGGCGTCGCCGCGCGGCCCTCGGCCTTGATGGCCGCAGGGCGCAGGTCGGGGCGCGCGTCGCTGCTCGTCCGCGACAGCCCGACGACGACGTCGAGGCGCTCGGCGGGAACGCCGACGTCCTCGAGTCTCGGCCAGTTCTCGCGGCCGGCGACGATCACGGGTAGGTGCAGGTCGTCCTCGAGCGCCTGCACGACGCCCGGCCAGGTCGTCATCGAGCCGGTCAGGACGACGGCGCCGATCGGGCATGCGTCGGGCCGGGCGGCGTACACGCCGCGGGATGACTGCACCTCGGCGACGACGCGGCGCAGTCCCTCGCGGACCTGCTGGGAGACGCTGCTCTGAAGCTCCTCGGGGATCGCCGCGGGCGAGCCGTGACGCGGCGCGGCGGCGAGGCCGAGCGTCGAGACGTACGAGCGCGCCTCCTCGTGGGTGATGCCGGAGCGTTCGGCAAGACCTGTGGCGATCGACTCCGAGCCGGCCGATGCCGCGCGGACGAGCAGCGGCTCACCGTCCTCGGTGATCACGACGTTCGTCAGCGCGCCGGCCTGCACATAGAGCATCGCCTCGCCGGGCAGCGGCTCGTTCTCCAGCGCGGTGACCATCGCCATGCCGGAGAGGGAGATGCCCTGCAGGTGCAGCCCGGCGGATTCGAGCGCGCGCGTGAGGCGCTCGATGCCGTCCATGCGGGCGGCCGCCATGAGGATGCGCTGAAGGCCGCCGCCGGCTGAGCCCGGCACCCGGCCGACGCAGCGGTAGTCGACGACGAGCTGGTCGAGCCCGACCGGAAGATGATCCGTCGCCAGGTGACGTACGGCGCTGTCGAGGTCGCGGCCGGAGATCGTCGCGGGCAGCTCGACGAGGCGCACCATGAGGCGCGGGTGAGCGAGCCCGACGCGGACCTCGCGCGGCAGCTTGTGCTCGCTGAAGAGCAGGCCCAGTTGGGCTGCGAGGCCCTCGGAGTCGACGACCTCACCGTCGACCACGAGCCCGGGCGGCAGGGGATGAACGATCGCCTGCCGGAGGCGTGCGCCGTCGCCGGCGGACTGGAGCGCAACAATGGCGTCGGCTCCGATGTCCAGGGAGACGGCCGAGCCTGCCCGCCGCGTAGCACGGCGGAAGCGTCCGCCAGGAAGCAGGGTGGTGATCCGCACCTTCGCTTTCTCGGTTCACCAGCCAGCCGCTTGGAGCGATTCTTGAGGCCGTTGGACGCATGGTCTACGGCGTTCCAGTCGACTGGTAGCTCAAGTACCCCGCACGCCGCAGCGGGCACTGCCGTCGATGACCAGGGCGTTGGCGTGAACCCGATCGGGGGGCACCCACAAGTGATGTGCTGACCGCGATCTCCGATGGGATGGTCGCGCTGTTGAAGGAGTTCTACGGCCGTGGGCCGCCGCGCGCGAAGTCCTACTACCAGGACGATCTCGTGGTCTGCTTGCTGCGCGGCGGCTTCTCCCAGGTCGAGCAGACGCTGCTCGAGGGCGGCCGCGGCGCGGCGGTCATCCAGCAGCGCATGGAGTTTCAAGACCTCATGCGCGACCGCTTCGAGGCCGTCATCGAGCGCGCGACCGGCCGTGAGGTGATCGGGTTCATGAGCGGCAACCAGCAGGGCCCGGACATCATGTGCGAGGTCTTCATCCTCGCCCCGACCGACCTAGCGAGAACCTCACCGTGATTGGCGCGACGGTCTTCGCGCCCTGCGGACGACGTCGCCGCAGACCTCACCCCAAGCTCACCATCACGTGCTTGAGCTCGGTGTAGTCCTCCAGCGAGTACGCGCTCATATCCTTGCCGTAGCCGGACTGCTTGAAGCCCCCGTGGGGCATCTCGGAAACCAGGGGAATGTGGTCGTTGACCCAGACCGTGCCGAAGCGCAGCGCCCGCGCGCAGCGCATCGCGCGCCCGACGTCGCGCGTCCACACGCTCGCGGCCAACCCGTAGTCGACGCCGTTGGCCCACGCCAGCGCCTCCTCCTCCGAGCCGAAGCGCTGCACCGTCACGACCGGCCCGAAGACCTCGCGCTGGACGAGCTCGTCGCCCTGCGACAACCCCGCCACGACCGTCGGCGCGTAGAAGTGACCGGGCCCGTCACCCGCAGTGCCACCCGTAACGGCTTCCGCGCCAGTAGGCGCCCGCGACACGAAGCCGCTCACCCGGTCGCGCTGGGAGGCGGAGATCAGCGGCCCCATGTCCGTGTCCTCGGACGTCGGATCTCCGACCGCCAGCCCGGAGGCGGCGGCAGCCAGAGCGCTGACGAAGTCGTCGTAGACGCCGGCGCCCGCCAGCACCCGCGAGGCCGCGGTGCAATCCTGCCCGGCGTTCCAGAAGCCCCCGATCTTCACGCCCTCCACGGCCGCATCGATGTCGGCATCGTCGAAGACGAGCACCGGCGCCTTGCCGCCCAGCTCCAGATGCACGCGCTTCAGCGACCCCGCGGCGGCGCGCGCGATCTCCTTGCCGGTGGCGACATCGCCCGTCAGCGACACCATTGCCACGTCGGGGTGCACGACCAACGGCGCGCCCGCAGCCTCGCCATGACCGAAGACGACGTTCAGCACGCCCGTCGGCAGGTGCTCGCCGCAGATCTGCGCCAGCAGGGCAGCGGTCATCGGAGTCTGCTCGCTGGGCTTCAGCACGACGGTGTTGCCGGCCGCCAGCGCCGGCCCGATCTTCCAGATGGCCATCATCAGCGGGTAGTTCCACGGAGCGATCTGGCCGACGACGCCGACCGCCTCGCGGCGCAGCATGGATGTGTAGCCCTCCAAATACTCGCCCGCCGCCGTGGCCTCCATGCAGCGCGAGGCGCCCGCGAAGAAGCGCAGGTTGTCGACGAGCGCCGGGATCTCCTCGCGTGCGGCGGCGATCGGCTTGCCGACGTTCGCCGACTCGACCTGCGAGAGCTCCTCGCCCCGCTCCTCCAAGGCATCGGCGATCCGCAACAGCGCGAGCGCGCGCTCGCCGGGCGGGGTGGAGGACCAGCCGTCGAACGCGCCGCAAGCCGCTGCGACGGCGGCGTCCACGTCAGCTGCATCCGACAGCGGCGCGACGGCGATGACGTCGCCCGTCGCCGGGTTGCGGATCTCCTCGGTCGCGCCGTCGACCGGCGCGGCGAACGCGCCGCCGATGAAGTTCTCGATCTTCGCTGCCACGGTGCTCATCGGACGGGCTCTCCTCCTTGGGCGGGTACGGGGCCGAGCGCGTCGGCGACCGCGGGGTGGGTGATCACGCCGTCGGCGACGTTCACGCCGAGACGCAGCTCCGGGCACTCGTCCAGCGCGCGCTGCACGCCGAGACCCGCGAGCTTCATGACGTAGGGCAGCGTCGCGTTCGTCAGGGCGAACGTCGCGGTGACCGGGACGGCGCCGGGCATGTTCGTCACGCAGTAGTGCGTCACGTCGTCGACCTGGAACGTCGGGTTGGAGTGTGTCGTCGGGCGCGAGGACTCAAAGCAGCCGCCCTGGTCGATCGACACGTCGACGAGCACCGCGCGCGACTTCATCAGCCCGAGCTGCTCGCGCGTGATGACGCGCGGAGCGCGCGCGCCGTGGATCAGCACGGCGCCGATGACGAGGTCCGCCTGCGGCAGCATCTGCTCGATCGCGAGCGTCGACGAGTGCACCGTCGAGGCGCGGCCGCCGAAGATCAGGTCGAGCTCGCGCAGGCGGTCGATCGAGCGGTCGAAGACGAACACGTCGGCCTGCATCCCGATGGCGATCAGCGCGGCGTTCGTGCCGACGACGCCGCCACCGATGACGAGCACCGTCGCCGCCGCCACACCCGGCACGCCGCCGAGCAGCACACCGCGTCCGCCGAGCGGCTTCTCGAGCATGAACGCCCCCGCCTGCGTCGCGATCTTGCCCGCCACCTCGCTCATCGGGGCGAGCAGCGGCAGGCGACCGCGCGCGTCCTCGACGGTTTCGTAGGCGATGCAGGTCGCGCCCGAGGCGCACAGGCCCGCGGCAAGCTCCGGCTCGGCGGCGAGATGCAGGTACGTGAAGAGCGTCTGCCCGGGGCGCAGGAGCGGCACCTCCGAATGCTGTGGCTCCTTGACCTTCAGCACGAGCTCGGCCTCGCCCCACACCTGCTCGGCGTCGGCGGCGATCCGCGCGCCCTGCTCCTCGTAGTCGGCGTCCTCGATCGCGCTGCCGGTCCCGGCGCCGGACTGCACGAGGACGTCGTGGCCGCGCGCGGTCAGCTCGCGCACGCCGGCCGGCGTCAGCGCGACGCGGAACTCGTCGCGCTTGATCTCCGTCGGGACTCCGACGATCACAGTGCCAGCTCCCTTGCTCGCAGCGCGAGCCAGAACTCGATCCGGTCGCGCGGGTTGGACAGGTCTCG
>DATLNO010000145.1:0-4211 GCA_035536715.1 Solirubrobacteraceae bacterium | reverse complement strand
GGCGCAGGTGTGGACCGCCTCGACACTCGAGGAGATCGAGGCCGCCGGCCGGGCGGTCGGCGCGGCGGTGCCGGCTGATCAGCGTTGACGGCGTTCAGGCGTGGCGCGGTTCGGAGCCGGCGAGCGAGCGCACCTCGCGATGTGATCGAGCGGTCCACGTGCGCGACGCAGCGCACGCGTACCGCCGGATCATCACCCACGCGATCGAGCGGGACCGTGACGACCGCGTGGCGCGAGATCGCGTAGGTCCCGGCCTTGCAGCGGTCGGCGGGACCACGCGCCAGGGCGCGCGCGTCGTCGTGGTCTCGAACACCACCGCAACGTTCGGGGCCCGCGGCTCATGGGCCGTGACGGCGCCCTGACACCGCTAGGATTCGGCCCGTTGCCGACGTAGCTCAGCTGGTAGAGCACTTCACTCGTAATGAAGGGGTCAGCGGTTCGAATCCGCTCGTCGGCTCTGGCGAAGGCCCTGCACATAGGGGCTTTGTTTGCTCTCGGGATCGGGCTGGAGATCGGATGCCGGCCATCCGCCAACATGTCCGCCAACATCGGTGCGGACACGACGCGGAGCAAGCGCCTCTCTTGCGCAGTGCCGCTCACCTTGACATGCGATTGGCATGTACTTAGGCTGAATCACATGTCGACGATCCAGGTTCGGAATGTGCCCGAGCAGTTGCACAAGCAGCTGAAGGTCCGGGCCGCTCAGGAGGGACGGACGTTGTCGGACTACGTGCTTGATGAGCTGCGGGTCGCAGCCGGTCGACCGACCATGAGCCAGTGGCTCCACGAGGTCGATGCCTTGCCGCCGCCTGAGGACGCGCCGACGCCGGCAGCGGAGGTCATCGCTGACGAGCGCCGCCGGTGACGCGTCTGGTCGCCGATGCGAGCGCGATAGTCGACCTGCTTTCGGGCGCGCCGCGTGCGGCGGCGATCCGCACCGAGCTCGCGGCCGTCGCCGAGCTCGACGTCCCCGAGCATTTCCACGTCGAGGCGATCTCAGCGCTGAGAGGTCTGCTGCGACGCCGTGACCTTTCGCCTGAGCGGGCAGACCGCGCCCTGGACCTGCTGCTTGCGCTTCGTGTGGTTCGTCATCCGGTGGCGCCGCTCGCGCGTGATGTGTGGGCGCTTCGCGAAAGGCTCACGGCCTATGACGCCGCGTATCTGGCGCTGTCGCGAGCGCTCGATGCTCGCATCCTGACCACCGACCGCGGCCTGGCGGCCGCGGCACGAAGCGACCACCGGCTCAACGAGCTATAGCTCCGCGGCCGCGGGCGGACGCCGCCCGAAACCCGCCAACATTTCCGCCAACATCTGGCTGGCGAACGGCGTCAACCGGTGTCCCGCGTCGCGCCTGCCGAGTCGTCTGGAAACCGTCCCTGAGCAGGCATTTGCGCTCGTCTTGCAGGCCAGCGCCGGACAGCGAGAATCCCCGGCGGAGCCACTCGTAATGAAGGGTCAGCGGTTCGAGTTCGCTCGTCGGCTCTCGACGATCCGTCTGCACCGCGCACATCCTCCGCCGGTAGGGGTGTTTGCTGACCCGGGATGTCGGGGGGGCAAGTCGGCGTTGCTCCACGAGTTGCTCTGACCGCACCTCCTCTTCGAGGGGGCGCGAAAAGCGTTCTCAGCGGTTCTCCTCGTCGTCATCGGCGGGCGCCCCGCCGAACCCGATCTCGTTGCCGTCGGGGTCGCGGAAGATCATCTTGCGAACGCCGTTGGAGTACGTCTCGCGCTCGTCGGGCTCGAGGCCACGTGCCTCGATCTCGGCCGCCTGAGCGTCGAGATCGTCGACGAAGACCGTCACGAGCCCCTGTCCTGCGCGGTCGGCGTCCTGCACGACGAAGACCGACCCGCCCTCGGCGACCGTCCACACTGCCTCCGTCGCATGAGGCAGGAACGAGGGCTCGCCCAGCAGGCGCTCGTACCACGCTCGCGCGGCCTCGAAATCCCTGACGGGCAGACCCGCGAAGACATGCACGGACATGGCGCTCGCTACTCCAGGACCGCACATCCGCGCGTCGGAGCCGGCCGCTCGAGCTGGATCGCGGCCATTCGCATTCTGAAAAGCCTAGACCGCTTGCTGGGCGAACTTAGTACCGTGGGCGATCGCTATGTCGGATGAGATCAGAGAGCTCCTGCTCGACCTCCCGCTGGTCGACACGCCCGATCGTCCCGAGGGCACGATCGTGATCCGCCGTTCCGAGGTTCCGGAGGAGCGCCGCCGAGAGACGGACGAGTTCGTCATCACAAACGGCGGGATGATCGGTGAGAAGCCGATCTTCGAGGTCATCGGCGGCAAGACACCCGCCGGCGGTGGCGCGAGTGAGACGTTCTACGCCGTGCCGATCGCGGCACTCGTCGCGGAATAGACCGACCAGCCCAGGCCCGGTACGCCCGGCCTGCTCGCCTTCGTCGCCGTCGCGATCGTCGTCATCGTCACGCCGGGCCAGGACACCGCGCTGACCGTTCGCAACACGCTCAGCGGAGGGTGGCAGGCCGGAATCCAGACCGCGGCCGGCCTCGTCTGCGGGCAAGCGGTCTGGGCGCTGGCGGCCGGCGCCGGCCTCGCGGCGCTGCTCGGCGTCGGCCTGCTCTTCTGCGCGCTCACCATGCTCTGGCTGACGCACATGCGTCGCCGTCGCACGCACCGGCGACGTCCTGCGCCGCGCACCCGTGCGCCGTGCGATCGACGCCGCCACGGGAACCGCGCTCGTCGCGTTCGGCGTGCGGGTCGCGACCGTGGAGAGCTCGACCTTGGAACATGTTCCGCCTGCGCACCAGCCGATGAGCCCGATCCGCCCAGCGGTCACCGTGGTCGGCCGCCGGCGACGGCGCTCGCGCACCGCCGCCTGGCAGAACTGCGCGACGGCTGTCAGGCCGCGTCGGCCTCCTCGGCCATCAGCGCCACGAACTCCTGCGTCTCCTGCTTGGATGTGACGTCCCGCTCGAAGACGACCTCGTCGTACTGCGCTGGCGCCTCGCCCTCGCGCTCGATGCAGCGTGCGACCGGGCTCCCAGCCCCCGCGCGGATCTCACGCAGCCCCAGCAGGACCCGCCATTCGGCTTCGAAGTCGAACTCGTAGGCGATCAGCTGGCCCTGCTCGAGGCCCAGCTCGTCCAGGCGCGCGCAGGCGCTCTTGCCTGGCGGATCGGCGGACTCGGCGTGGTAGGGGTGCATGTAGTGGCCGTCCTGGGAAGCCCAGAACGAGCCGTCCAGCCAGAACGAGTACAGGTGGTCGTCGTCCCAGCCAAAGGCGGACTGCAGCGCGTAGTGCAGGTCTACGAGCGTCATGTCGTCGCGCACGGTGATCGTGCGGCGAACTCTTTGAAATCCCACGAGCTCGGCTGCGAACACGTAGGTCTGCTGGCTCATCATGCTCCTCTCACCCTGATCGGACTCGCGACCGTACGCGGTCCATCCGACAGAACACCATCGACGGGCATGGGTTTCACGAAGTTGGCGTACCCTTCGCCAGCCGCTCACGTGCCCCAGATCGCCCCGAACATCTCTAACAACGCATCAAACCCGCTTGGACGTCCGCTGCTCGAGCGGCTCCGTGCAGTTTGCGGAGAGAAGCATGTTCTGACGGAGTCGATCCAGCTGCGCACGTACGAGTCCGACGGGTTGCTGCAGTACCGCGCCACGCCCGGAGCCGTCGTCCTGCCGGGGAGCGCGGCGGAGGTGCGCGAGGTCGTTCGCGCCTGCTCGGACGAGGGCGTGCCGTGGGTCGCGCGAGGCGCCGGCTCGGGCCTGTCGGGAGGCGCGCTGCCCGTCGCCGAGGGCGTCGTCATCGCCGTGACGCGGATGCGCCGCGTGCTCGAGGTCGATCTCGACAACGGCCGCATCGTCGTCGAGCCGGGCGTGACGAACACGGAGGTCGGCGCCGCCGTCGGCCCGACGCACTTCTACCCGCCCGATCCGTCGTCGCAGATCGTCTGCTCGATCGGCGGCAACGTGGCCGAGAACTCGGGCGGCGCGCACTGCTTCAAGTACGGGTTCACGACGAACTACGTCACGGGCCTGGAGGTCGTCCTCGCCGACGGCGCGGTCGTGCAGCTCGGCGGCAAGGAGCTCGACGTGCCCGGCTATGACCTGCTCGGCGCGTTCGTCGGATCGGAGGGCACGCTCGGGGTCTGCACGAAGATCACCCTGCGCGTCATTCCGGTGCCCGAGGCGATCAAGACGATGGTCGCGTTCTTCGACACGACGAGCG
>DATLNO010000144.1:0-9260 GCA_035536715.1 Solirubrobacteraceae bacterium | reverse complement strand
CTCCTGCTTGAGGCGCTGCTCGCGCTCGTGTGCGATCTGGCGCGCGCGGCGGTCGTTCTCGACGGCGCGGACGTACTCGCCGGCCTCGGGAACGCCGTCGAAGCCGAGCACCTCGACCGGATCGCCTGGAGTGGCCTCTTTGACGCGATCGCCCGTGAAGTCGTGCATCGCGCGGACGCGGCCCCAGTTGGCGCCGGCCACGAGGGCGTCGCCGATGCGCAGCGTGCCGCGCTGGATGAGGACGGTGACAACCGGGCCACGGCCGGGATCGAGCTTGGACTCGACGACGACACCGGATGCGGGCGCGGTCGGGTTGGCCGTGAGCTCCTCGACCTCGGCGACGACCTGAAGGGTGTCGAGCAGGGTGTCGAGGCCGACCTTCGTCTTCGCCGAGACGTCGACGAACTCCGTCTCGCCGCCCCACTCGACGGGCTGCAGCCCGCGGGTGGTCATCTCGGTGCGCACGCGGGTCGGGTCCGCGCCCTCCTTGTCGATCTTGTTGACGGCGACGACGATCGGGACCTCGGCCGCCTTTGCATGGTCGATCGCCTCGTCGGTCTGCGGCTTCACGCCGTCGTCGGCGGCCACGACGATGACCGCGATATCCGTAACTCTGGCCCCCCGGGCACGCATGGCGGTGAACGCCTCGTGGCCCGGCGTGTCGAGGAAGGTGACGAGCTTGCCGTCGTGGTGGACCTGGTAGGCGCCGATGTGCTGGGTGATGCCACCGGCCTCGCCCTTGACGACCTCGGTCGTGCGGATCGCGTCCAGCAGCGACGTCTTGCCGTGGTCGACGTGTCCCATGATCGTGACGACCGGCGGGCGCTCGACCAGGTCGGCGTCCTCGTCCTCGTAGACGGGCTCGGCCTCGACCTCGTCGGCCGCGTGGATGATCTCGACCTCCTTGCCGAACTCCTCGGCCAGGACCCCGACGGCGTCGTCGGACAGCGTCTGTGTGAGCGTCGCCATCTCGCCGAGCATCATCAGCTTCTTGATGATGTCCGGGACGGGCACGCCCATCGACTCGGCGATGTCTTTCACCGTCGAGCCGGAGTTGATGCGAACGAGGTCGGTGTGCGTCGCGGCTGCCTCGTTGAGCGGCGCGACGGTGTCGTCATACGTGCCTCGGCGGCGACGGCCGCGGCGCTGGCGGCGCGGCGGCTGCTGCTGCTGGCCGGGCGTGCGGCGCGAGGCCTGCGAGTCGATGACGACACGGCGACGGCCACCGGGGCCGGCGGCGCCAGGGGCGCGCTCACCGGCGAGCGACGAGCGCGTCGGGCGGTGCTTCGCGGGCTCGCCGTCGGCGTCTGGCGCGGATGGCTGATCGTCGGCGGCCGCCGTCGCGGGCGCGGGCTCCGCGGGGGCGGCGCCGGCCGAGGACGAAGCAGGCCTTGCTGCGGCCGTGGACGGATTGGACGGATTGGATGGACTGGCCTTGGCGGCGCCCGGCCGAGCTGCCTGCGGGCCGCGCGCCGCTGCGGCGGCGGCTGCTGCACGGTCGGATGCGGCGAGCGGCGCGGGTGGCGCGCGACGAACCGTGGGCGCAGGCGTCGGGGGGGCGGCGGGCTTGGGAGCGGGCTTCGTGGTGGCCCCGTTGGTTGGCAGCGGGCGACCCTCGATCGCGGCCTTCGCCTGATCTTCGTCTACCGCCGACGCGGCGGCCTTGACCTTGATGCCGGCCTTGTGCAGCTTGTCGAGCACGTCCTGCGCGGACATGTCGTGGGCCTTGGCGAGCTCGTGAACGCGGACTTTTGCCATCTAAGGTGAGTGTAGAAGGTCAGGGTCGGTCGGGACCGCCGAACGGAACGAGCGGCTGAAGCCGCCGCGGCCCAGCGCGCGGCGCGCGCAGGCCTCATCGCACGCGTATGCGCCGCGGCCGGGAAGGGTCTGCTCCGGGTCGGCCCGCAGGCGCCCGTCGGCGAGGACGAAACGCTGCAGCCGGCTCTTGTCATTGCTCGTGCCACAGCCCACGCAGCGACGCTGCGGAACGGCTACGACGTCTCCTCCGCGACCGCGTCGAGCGCGTCCTCGACGGGCACTTCGATTGGACTCGGAACCGCACTCGCCTCGGCGTCGGGCGTATTCGCCGGCACCTGATCGGTGGGCATTCCGGCGAGCGCCTGATGGGAGTCCAAGCCGCAGTAGCGCGAGGCTGGGAGCGCAGCGTTGGGGCAGCGACGGCCGGTCGACATGACCGCGGCGCAGCGACCCTGCGTCTCCTCTTCCTCGTAGCCCTGCTCCTGCTCTTCGGCGGCGAACTCGGTCTCGGACTTGATGTCGATCCGCCAGCCGGTGAGGCGGGCGGCGAGGCGCGCGTTCTGGCCCTCGCGGTCGATCGCCAGCGAGAGCTGGTCGTCAGGCACGATCACCGTCGCCTGCTTGCCGTCGTCGTCGACAAGCACCTCGCGTACGCGCGCCGGGCTGAGCGCCTTGGCGACGAAGCGCGCGGGCTCGTCGTTGTACGGAATGATGTCGATCTTCTCGCCGCGCAGCTCGGAGACGACCATCCGCACGCGCGAGCCGCGCGGGCCGACGCAGGCGCCGACGGGGTCGACGCCGTCGGCGTGGGAGATGACCGCGATCTTCGAGCGATATCCCGGCTCGCGGGCCACGTTGGCGATCTCGACGAGGCCGTCGGCGATCTCCGGCACCTCGAGCTCGAAGAGCTTCTTGATCAGCTCGGGGTCGCGCCGGCTGACGATGATCGAGGGGCCCTTCGTCGAGGGCGAGACCTCCTTGATGACGGCCTTGATGCGCTGGGAGTGGTCGTAGCGCTCGCCATCGACCTGCTCGCTCTTGGGCAGCAGCGCCTCGACGCGCTCGCGCAGCTGCACGAGCGTGTAGCGGCTGTCGGACTGCTGCACGATGCCGGTGATGAGCTCGCCGACGCGGTCGCGGTACTCCTCGAACATCATGTCGCGCTCGGCCTCGCGGATGCGCTGCAGGATGACCTGCTTGGCCGTCTGCGCCGCGATCCGGCCGAAGTCGCCTGGCGTGACGTCCTGCTCCTCGATCTGGTCCTTGTACTCCTCGAACTTCGCCGGGTCGATCTCGGGATCGGTGGGCTCGATCATGTCGCCCGTCTCGGGGTCGTAGACCGTTCCCTCGTCGATCGTCTCGACGATGAGGTGCGCCTCCAGACGCTCGGGGATGATCAGCTCGATGACGCGGAAGTCGGCGGTCTCCGGGTCGAGCTCGACGCGCGCGTACTTCGCACTGTCGGGCTGCTTCTTGTAGGCCGACAGCAGCGCGTCCTCGAGCGCCAGCCGGAGCTTCTCGGGCGCGATGCCCTTCTCGCGGCCGAGGACGTTCATCGCATCAAGGATCTCGCGGGACATCAGTGGTTCCTCCTGTGAGTCGGTTCGCTCGTGGGCGGGGGAGCCACAGCTACTCCTCGATGAGGTTGGAACGGTGGATCTCGGCGTAGGGGATCGCGACGAGGGTGGGCGGGTCGCCATCCGCGGCGAGTGTCACGGCGTCCTCCGACGCCCCGACGAGCTCCCCGGTGAACGACTTGTGCCCCTCGACTGCATCCCTCGTACGAACCCTCGCGCGGCGGCCGAGGTAGCGATGAAAGTGCTGTGGCTTGGAGAGGGGGCGCTCGGTCCCCGGCGAGGAAACCTCGAGCGCGTAGCGTTCGCGCACCTCGGGCAGCGCCTTGGTCACGCGTTCGCAGAGCGCGAGGGTGACGCCCTCCGGATGATCGATGAACAGACGCACCGTCGAGCCGCCCACGACCTCTGCGAGCAGGACCTCGACATCGGGCTCGCTGGCGGCGAGCCGGGCCTCGATATCTGTCTGGATGGTGCGCACTTGAACCTCCTCACGGCCACAAAAAAAGCGGGCGAGCGCCCACTTTCTGTCCTACATCCGGCCCGAAGCCGGATCGAAAGCTGTGCGGCGAGTCTAGCACCGCCTTCGCCATCCTCCGACGGTTCGCAGACGCTCGCCCGCGTCAGGCGGCCCGGTCGCGCGAACGGTCGCGGTAGACGCGGTAGTCGTCGCGCTCCGGGCGCAGCGAGCATGCAAGCGAAAGCGGCTTGACCGCTTCCTGGTGGCGCCCCAGCTGCTGCAGTGAGCGGCCGAGGCAGAAGAGCGCGTAGTCATTCGTCGGCGCACGCTCGACGATCGCCTCGAACTCCTCGGCCGCCTCGGCGTAGTGCTGTGAGCCGAACAGGGCGCGCCCGAGCGCCTCGCGGATCGACGTCTTGTCGGGCTCGAGGTCACGGGCCCGTCGCAGGGGCACGGTCGCGGCGTGAAAGTCGCCCCCCTCGAGCAGGCGTGTCCCGTTTTGAAAGAGGTCGTACACGTCGTCAGACGCCATGCCCCCGAGCATAGTCAGCCGCCCCCGACACCCGGCTGGGAATGGGCGGCCGGGCGGCTGACATCGCCGGTCGAGCGGCGAGCGACCTTCGGCGGCAGCGCCCACCAGGCCCGCAGCCGCCCGCGGCGACCGAGCCCGGCACCCAGCTCACGGCGCAGCGCCGCCCGCTGCGCACGGGTCGGCCGGCCGGCCCCGTAGCCGTAGCGCGCGTCGGCGAGCACGTGGACGTAGTCCTGCGCCGGTGTGCCCGCGTAGCGCTCCGCGAGCGCGGCGAGCGTCAGCTGCGCCGGCGGCACACGGCCGCTGCGCTCCAGTGCGCGCACGAGCTCTGCAAGCTCGGCGTCCGGGTGGGCGTCGCTCGCGCCGCCGATCCGTCGGCGGCGCACGAGGAGCAGGAGCGCGGTGACGATGACCAGCGCGCCGACGACGAGGCCGACCACGAGACCGACGCTCGGTCCGCTCTCCGTATCGGACGCGGTCGCCGGGAGGTCGGCGAGACCGGCGTCGGGCGAGCGCCCCAGCGCGCGCTCGCTGCCGCCGAACCTCACGGCCGAGTCCTGCGCGCCGCCCGCGAGATCGGCGATCTGTGTCCGGGCGGGCGAGTCGGGCGGCGTCGGGTCGCGGGTCACCCAGCCGATCCCGGCCATGTAGACCTCGACCCAGGAGTGCGCGTCGACATCGCGCACGACGTACTCGCGCCGCTCGATGTCGAGGCTGCCGGGCGAGAACCCACTGGCGACGCGCGCCGGCACGCCGCCCATTCGCAGCATCAGCGCCATCGCGCCGGAGAACTGCTGGCAGTAGCCGATCTTGTCGTGCAGCAGGAAGTCTGCCAGCGGGGTGCGGCCGGGCGGCGGGGTCTCGCTGTAGGTGAAGCCGCGCGAGAGGTAGCGCTCGATCGCTCGGATGTATTCGAAGGGCGTCTGCGCCCCGGCCCGCAGGCGGCGCGCGAGCGCGTACACCGGCCCGTACTGCGACTGCTCGAGAACCTCGCGCGCGTCTTCGCCCGAGCCGACGACGGCCGGGATCCGGCCCTCGTTCCACCATGGAAAGACGACCTTCGGGGCGCGGCCGGCGACGGACGCCGCCGTCTTCATCACGCCGTACTCGCGCGGCAGCGTGAACGGGTAGTCGGCGGGCGCATCGCGCATCTGCTTCGTCGTCGGCCGGGGCGTGTAGACGATCGCCCGATAGGCATGACCGCGGCGCAGCGGCTGGCCTGTGCTCTCGTAGACGCCCGGCGTGACGCTCGTCGCGGTGCGCGGGCTGTCGACGATGTCGATCGTCGAGCCCGCCGTGATGAACTGCCTCGTGCGCAGCGCGCGCATCGTCACGCGAATGTCCTGCCGCCAGTCGGGGTCGAAGATCTCGGTCTCGAGATCGTCGCGGTCCTGGCCGGTGTCCTGCACCCAGCGCGAGCCGTCGAAGGCGGCGAGGTTGACGGCCTTCCAGTAGGAGCGCTGGCCGGCGCGGACGCGCAGCACCTCGCGGCCGTCGCGAGGCCAGTCCAGCGGCCCATAACTGTGATTCCAGCGGTACTGCGTCGTCGCCGACGGGCTCAGCGACTGGGCGATCTCCTCGTAGTCGAGCAACGCGCGATCGCGGTCCAGCGCCGGCGCGGTCGCAAACCCCGCGAGCGCCGCGACCGCCACGACGGCGACCGCGAGACCGGCGCTGCGCCCTTGCAGCCGCTCGAGCCAGAGGAACGTCGCGAGCAGCAGCGTGAACGTCAGGCCCGCCAGCCAGGGCAGGTCGATGTCGTGCTGCATGACGGGCACCGTGTAGAGCACGCCGAGCGCGACCGCCGCGGCGGCCGGGAAGCCCAGGGCGCCGCCGCGGCGCGGCGTGAACGCCAGCAGCCCGGCGAGGCCGGCCACGGCGCAGCCGCCGACGACGAGCACGATCCGCGTCCACTCGTCCAGGCCGTCGTACGGGGTGCGCACGGTGGAAACCGCGCCGAGCCCCTGCGCGATCCCGCCGGCGAGGTCGTCCCACCCGCGCGGCGCGAACATCCGCGCCGGCACGCCCGCGGCGATGAGCGCGACGAGCAGCATGATCGCCGTTGCCAGCAGCGTCGCGCCGATGCGGATGTGGGCCGGCGGTCGGCGCCGGGCGAGGGCGGCGAGGAGCCCGCCCGCAAGCGCGGCGGCGAGAACGCCGCCGAGCTGCGCATCCGATGTCGCGGGCGCGACCATCCCGGCCCACTGCAGGGCGCCGAAACCCGCAAGACCGATGAACCCGATCATCCGCGCGACCTCTGGCGCGAGCAGCGGTGGGCTCGCGTTGGCGGGCGGTGACGGTGTGGGTCCTTGCCGCTGTTGCGGCGGGGGCCTGGGCGGCGACGGCGAGGCAGGCGCAGTGATCGTCGGCGCGCTCATGCGGGGCTCCGCGCGGTCCGTCCCGCGCGGCCGGCACCTGCCGCCGGGCCGCTGAGCACGTACCCGGTGCAACCGGCGACCGTGAACGTGGGATGGCGCGACGGCAGCTCGCCCGGAACGACGAGTACCCGCCGGGCGCCGTGGGCGGGCCCGAGCGCCTGCGGTACGCGGGCGCGCATCCGGGCGCTTACGAAGACGATCGGCCCACGCCGCGCGGCCACGCTCGACAGCGACGGCGCCGCGCCAGGCCCGACCAGCGCGAGGCGGGCGTGCAGCTGCGCCCACCCCGCGAGCGTCTCGCCGAGGTCGGTCGGACGGCGATCGCCGGGCAACAGCACGCTGCAGCCGCCGGCCAGGCCCAGTGCGCGTGCCAGCGAGGCGGTGGCACGCACCGCCGCATCGAGCTCGTCCTCACCGGCGCCACCGCGCGGGTCGAGCACAACGAGCGGGCGGCTCTCGCTCGCCGTGGCGAGGAAGCGCTCCTGCGCATCGGCTCCACGAGCGACTGCGGGCCAGAAGATGCGCGACGCCGGCGTGCCCTCGCGCAGCGGGCGGATGCCGTCGAGCTCGGTCTCGGCGCCGATCGCCAGCCGGCCGCGGCGCGCGACACGCGTCGCCTCCCCGCCGCCGGGCGCCGTGACGATCGGCTCGATCCGCGGCAGCACGAGCAGCTCGTCGGCGCCGGCGCTCGCATGCGCGCGGACCTCCCGCGTCGCGAGGCCGAGCGGATCGCCGACGATCAATCGCGGCAGGACGAGCACGCGCCGCCCGCGGCGCCCGAAGCGCGCCTCGATCAGGACGCGTCCGCTGCGCGCGCCGGTGCGCAGCGCGACGGGCGCAGGCAGCAGCGGGTCGGCGACCTCGGACGGTGGCAGGCCCAGCCGCCCTGCGCTCACGTCGAGCTGGATCGAGACCGGCTCGTCCTCGATCACCCGCCGTGCGCCGAGCGTGCGCGTCACGCGCACGCCGCGCGCTCCCAACCCGACCCAGGTCGCACTGCCGGCCGCGAGCAGACCGAGCGTCGCGGCCGGCACCCAGAGCGGCTCGGTGTCGAACAACGCCGCCGCCAACGCGAACGCGACGGCGAGCAGACCGGTGGTACGCGCCCGTCGCATCGTCGTCCCCGCTACAGCGCCGGCGTCGCGGCCACCGCGTCGGCGACGATCCGCTCGCCCGTCGTGTCGTAGGCGTCTGGCGCGAGCACGATGCGATGGGCGAGCACCGCTTCGCCCATGCGCTGGACGTCGTCGGGAATCGCGTGCGACCGGCCGCGCAGCAGGGCGTGCGCCTTCGCGGCGCGCAGCAGCAGCAGGCCCGCGCGCGGGCTGGCGCCGAGCTCGACGCGCGGGTCGTCACGGGTGTGGCTGAGCAGCGAGACGATGTAGCGTCGCAGCGGCTCGGACGCCCGCACCCGGCCGACGGCGTCCTGGACCGCGAGCAGGTCGGCCGCGGCGGCGACGGGCTCCAGCAGCGCCACGCGATCGCCGGACTCGTGCGCGGCGAGCATGTGCGCCTCGCCGGCGGCGTCGGGATAGCCCAGCGACAGGCGCACCATGAAGCGGTCGACCTGTGCCTCGGGCAGCGGATAGGTGCCCTCGTACTCGATCGGGTTCTGGGTGGCGAGCACGAGGAAGGGGCGCGCGAGCTCGTGCGTGTGCACGTCGACCGTGACGCGGCGCTCCTGCATGCACTCCAGCAGGCCGGACTGCGTCTTGGGCGACGCCCGGTTGATCTCGTCGACGAGCACGACGTTGGCGAAGATCGGCCCGGGCCGGAACTCGAAGCGGCTCTCGCGCTGGTTGAAGACGTTCGTGCCCACGACGTCGGCCGGCAGCAGGTCGGCGGTGCACTGGATGCGCGCGAACTCGAGATCCAGCGACCTGGCGAGCGCCCGGGCAAGCGTCGTCTTGCCGACACCTGGCAAGTCCTCGATGAGCGCGTGGCCCTCGGCGAGGACCGCGACGATCAGGTGCTCGAGGACGTCGGGGCGGACTTCGGCGGCCTGCGCGACGTTCTCGGCGACGCGCTTGGCGAGCGCGCCCGACGCATCGACCTCTTCATCCGTCAGACGTCGTTCGGTGCCCGCGCGATCCATCTGGTGTGAATCGTCGCAGGCGGGAAGGTGGTTGCGCGACGGTTTGTGGTCGATTGGCGTCTTGGGGGTTGTACTCGCGGGCTCGCGACGAGTGCTTGTGACGAATCCGCAAGACCCCCCATGGATCGACCGGAGACCGCCCGCTCGCATGGAACGCCACGAGGGCGTCCACCATCCTTCGGAGACGCTGTTCGCCGGCGACCGCGCGCCACGCGGCCGGCGGAGCGAACGCCTGCTACGCCGGAGGCCCGGTCGGCTCCGGATCTGCCACTGCCGTCGCGCGCATCTCCACGACCACGCCGAGCACCGCTCGCGCGACCGCCGTCTTCGAGGCCAGCGCGACATGTGTCTCGCCGGCCGCGGTGAGGATCGTCACCTCGTTGTCGGCCACGTCGAAGCCGATGTCGCTGCGCGAAACGTCGTTGACGACGATCGCATCCAGGCCCTTGCGGGCGAGCTTGTC
>DATLNO010000143.1:0-8526 GCA_035536715.1 Solirubrobacteraceae bacterium | reverse complement strand
AACGGCGGCAGGTCGAGGGTGATCACGCGCGCACCGGCGCCCTGCCCGACCGTGATCGGCAGTCGCCTGTCCTCCATCGCGGGATAGAACGTCTCCTCCAGCGCTCGCTGAAGGCGGTGGATCTCGTCCACGAAGAAGACGCTGCGTGGTTCGAGCGCCGTGAGGACCGCCGCGATGTCCGCTTTGCGCTCGAGTGCCGGGCCGGCGGTCTGGACGAACGGCGCGCCGAGCTCGGCCGCGACGATCTGCGCGAGCGTCGTCTTGCCCAGGCCCGGCGGGCCGGCGAGCAGGACGTGGTCGAGCGCCTCACCCCGGGCTCGGGCGGCCTCGATCGAGATCGCGAGCTGCTCCTTCAGCGACGGCTGCCCGACGAAGTCCTCCAGCCGCCGCGGGCGCAACGAGCGATCGAGCTCGTCCTCCTCGACGAGGTACTCGGGGGTCTGGATGCGGGGCGCCGAGCTCACGGCTTGCGCGCGGTGCGCAGGGCGCCGGCGATGAGCGCCTCGGGCGTGTCGTCGGGCGCGTCGCGAAGCAGGTCGTCGGCCTCGACGATGCTGAAGCCGAGCTCGACGAGCCCGTCGCGCGCCAGGCGGCGCGGGTCGTCGCCGCGCGAGATCACGATCTCATCCGGGAGCGCCACGCCGCCGACCTTCTCGCGCAGCTCGACGATGATCCGCTCGGCCGTGCGCTTGCCGACCCCTGGGACCGCCTGCAGCCGCGCGACGTCGCCCGCCGCGAGCGCCTTGATCAGCTCGCGCGGCGTGCTGCCGCTGAGCACCGCGAGCGCGACCTTCGGCCCGACGGACTGCACGCCGATCAGCGCGAGGAAGAGATCGCGCTCCTCCTCGGTCGCGAAGCCGAACAGCGCGAGCGCGTCGTCGCGCACGACGAGATGGCTGTGCAGCGTGACCGTCTTGCCGATCGCCGGGACGTGGCGCAGCGTCTCGGCCGAGACCGCCAGCCGGTAGCCGACTCCGCCGGTCAGGACCACGACGTGGTCGGCACGGCGCACGGCGACCTCGCCGCGGACGAGTGCGATCACGCGTGCTTTCGGTAGATCTGGATGTCCTCGACGTTCGGGCCGTCGACCTGCTCGAGCCCGTCGAGTTCTTCGGGCTCGTGTCCGCCGGCCACGACCGCGCTCTCCGCGACCGCGGCGGCGTGCGGGGCTCCGCTGGCATGGCAGATCGCGATCGCCAGCGCGTCCGCGGCGTGGTCGGGGCGGGGTACGGTCTCGAGCGAGAGCAGCATCTGGACCATCCGGCCGATCTGGTCCTTGTCGGCGCGGCCCGAGCCGCAGACGGAGTACTTGATCTGCTGCGGCGTGTAGGAGACGCACGGAAGCCGGCGCTGACCGGCAGCGAGCATCACGACGCCACGCGCCTGTCCCACGGCGAACGCGCTGGACACGTTGCGCCCGAAGTAGATGTCCTCCATCGAGAGGACGGAGACGCTGTGCTCGTCGAGCAGCTCGCAGACGCGCCGGTGGATGTTCGACAGGCGGATCTGCATCGGTGCTTCGGGACGCGTGGTGATGACGCCGCCGTCGAGTGCCATGAGGCGGCTGCCGCGGCGTTCCACGACGCCGTAGCCCGTGTTGGCTGTGCCTGGATCGATGCCTAGGACGATCATCGCCCGTGATTCTGCGCGCCGCATCGGATGCCTCCTGCGCGGAGCGACTGCAAGCGCGCTGGCGCCGGGTACGGGCGACGCACCGCCGCAGACCGCGGCGTCCTCTACGATGCGCCGCCGTGAGCACCGCCGACATCAACCGCCGCCTGAACATCATCCTCGTGCTTGCGATTGTCGACGCCGTCCTGCTTGTGCCGCTGTTGCTGCACCGCTTCGCGGATCTCGACATCCCCACGTTCCCGATCGGCATGACCCACGGGCTGCTGTTCATCGCGCTCGTCGGGCTCTGCGTCAAGGGCGCGCTGGACAAGCTGTGGGGCTGGTGGTTTCCCGCGATCACCGTCATCACCGGCGGACCGCTGGGCTCGATCGTCGGGGACCTCGTCATTCGCCGCAAGATCGCCGCGGCGACGACGTGACGCGGCGTCAACCGCGCTAGGAGGAGGCCACGACGCGCTCGAGCACGTCGGCGTCGACGTCGAAGTTCGCGTGCACCGCATCGATGTCGTCGTTGTCCTCGAGGGCGTCGATGAGGCGCATGATCTTCTCCGCGGCGTCCTCCTCGATCGGGACGCGCGCCTTCGGCAGCCAGGCGATGTCGGCCGACTGGATCTCGATCTCGGCGTCTTCGAGCGCCGCCCGCACGGCGGTCAGGTCCGCGGGCTCGGTCAGCACCTCGAACACGCCACCGTCCCGGGCGATGTCCTGCGCCCCGGCCTCGATGGCGGGCATCAGGTCATCCTCGGTGTAGCGCTCGGCGTCGATGACGAGCAGGCCGCGCTTGTCGAAGAGATAGGCCACCGTGCCGGGCTCACCGAGGCTGCCACCGTGCTTGCCGAGCACATGGCGCACGTCGGCGCCGGTGCGGTTGCGATTCTCGGTCATCGCCTCGATCAGCAGCGCGACGCCGCCGGGGCCGTAGCCCTCGTACATGACGTCCTCGATCTGCGCCGTGTCGGCACCCGCGCCGGTGCCCTTGGCGATCGCGCGCTCGATGTTGTCCTTGGGCATCGACGCGTCGCGCGCCTTCTGGACGGCGAGTTGCAGCGCCGGATTGCCGTCGAGCTCACCGCCGCCGTCGCGCGCCGCGGTCGTGATCGCGCGGGCGAGCTTCGTGAAGAGCTTCCCGCGGCGAGAGTCGACGACCGCCTTCTTGTGCTTGATCGACGCCCATTTGGAATGGCCGGACATGGGCGCAATTGTAGAGGCGCCACGTAACACCGCCGTTCGCGGTGAGACGCTGCGCCTCATGGCGTACTACGTGCAGCAGCTCTGGCGCTACCCGGTCAAGTCGTTGGCGGGCGAGTCGATGGAGCGCGCGGAGGTGCTTGCGGACGGGATCGCGGGCGACCGTCTCGTCGTCGTGCACGGGCCCAACGGCGTCCTCACGTCGCGCACGCGCCCGGGGCTGTTGTCGCTGCACGCGACGCTGTCGCCCGACGGCGAGCCGCTCATCGCGCACGTCCCGGCCGGTTCCGACATGGCGGCGGCGCTCGTCCGGATGGTGGCGGGCCCGGAGGCGGAGCTCGCGCTGCTCGACACGGCGGAGCGCTTCGACGTCCTGCCGCTGCTCGTGGCGACCGACGGCGCGATCAAGGCCTTCGGCCGCGACGGTCGGCGCCTGCGCCCGAACATCGTGCTCGGCGGCGTTGACGGCCTCGCCGAACGCGAGTGGGAGGGCGCGCGGCTGCGGATCGGTCAGGTCGTCATCCGGCTGGACTCGCTGCGCGCGCGATGCGTCATGACGACGTTTCATCCCGACACGCTCTTCCAGGACGTCGAGGTGCTGAACGACATCAACGCCCGTTTCGACGGCAAGCTCGCCCTGAACGCGGCGGTCGAGGTCCCCGGCGCGATTGCGCTCGGAGATCCGGCCCAGATCGCCTTCACATGACGGATCCGGGCGGCTGGCCGACGAGCCGCAAACGCCCGCCTTGCGCGGGCAACTACGCTTGCGCCCGTGTCCGTTCCAGACGAGATCTTCAAGGCGTATGACATCCGCGGCCTCTACGGCGAGCAGATCGACGGCGACGCAGCGGAGGCCATCGGCCGCGCGTTCGCCCATGTCCTCTCCGACCTCGGCGGCAACCCGGCGAACGAGCTGCGCATCGGCCTCGGCCGCGACATGCGCCTGAGCGCGCCGGAGCTCGCAGCCCGCTACCGCGACGGCATGGTCGCCGAAGGCGCGACAGTCGTCGATGCCGGGCAGGTCGGCAGCGAGATGCTCTACTGGCTCGTCGGGGCGCGCGAGCTCGACGGCGGCCTCATGTGCACCGCGTCGCACAATCCGAAGGCCTACACGGGCGCAAAGCTCGTGCGCCGGGGCGCGATCGCCTTGAGCGGCGACGCCGGGATCCAGGACATCCGACGTCGGATCGCGGCAGGACTTGATGAGAATCCTCCTGGCGACGGCAGCGTCGAGGAGGTCGAGATCTACGCCGACTTCCAGGCCGACGCCCTGAAGTTCATCGATCCCGAGGCGGTCAAGCCCCTGCGCGTCGTCGTCGACGGCGGCAACGGGATGGCCGGCCCGATGGTCGGCCCGCTGCTCGAGCGTCTGGGCCTGGACCTCATCACCGCGTACTGGACGCCCGACGGCGAGTTCCCCGACCACGAGCCAAACCCGCTGCTCCCCGAGAACCGCGCGTTCATCATGCGCAAGGTCGTCGAGGAGCAGGCCGACCTCGGCATCGCCTGGGACGGCGACGCCGACCGCTGCTTCTTCATCGACGACCGTGGCCGCTTCGTCGACGGCGATTTCCTCACCGCGCTGCTCGCCGAGTCGCTGCTGCGCAAGTCACCCGGCGAGGCGATCCTCTACGACGTCCGCGCAAGCCGCGCCGTCGCCGACACCGTGAACCAGGCCGGGGGGACCCCGCACCCCAACCGTGTCGGGCACGCCTTCTTCAAGACGCGCATGCGCGACGAGGGCGCGATGTTCGGCGGCGAGGTCTCCGGCCACTACTACTTCCGAGACTTCTACTGCGCCGACAGCGGCACGATCCCGGCGCTGCTGATCCTCGAGCTGCTGAGCGTCGAGGACACGAAGCTGTCCGATCTGCTGGACCGCTACCACTCCACGTACTTCATCTCAGGCGAGATCAACTCGACCGTCGAGGACGGTCCGGCGAAGCTCGCGGAGATCGAGGCGAAGTACGCCGACGCGAGGATCGGCCACCTCGACGGCGTCTCGGTGGACTACGACGACTGGCACTTCAACGTGCGCACGTCGAACACCGAGCCGCTTCTGCGGCTGTGCCTCGAGTCGCTGGTGTCGACCGAGGACATGGAGCGCCACCGCGACGAGGTGCTCGGCATCATCAGGGCATGACTGCGTGCCAGTGCTCGACAGTCGCTCGCGTCGAGCCGCGACGCCGGTCCTCGCGATGACGGAGGCACAGGCGGCGCTGCAGCGAGCCGCCGATGCCGGGATCCACTGCCTGGCGATCCCGACGCCGTTTCAGGTCGGCCGCGTCAACACGTACCTCATCGAGGACGACCCGCTGACGCTCGTCGACAGCGGCCCGAACTCGGGAACGGCGCTCGACGAGCTCGAGCGGGCGCTCGCCGCGCGGGGCCACCGCGTCGCGGATCTCGAGCTGCTCGTCATCTCCCATCAGCACATCGACCATCTCGGGCTGGCGTCGATCCTGGCGCGCCGCTCGGGGGCGGAGGTCGCCGCGCTGGACCTGCTCGCGCCGCGCATCGAGCACTGGAAGGAGGGCATGGACGCCGATGATGAATTCGCCGAGCGAGTCATGGCCGAGCACGGCATCCCGCAGGACGTGCGCTTCGCGCTGCTCGCCGTCTCGCAGAGCTATCGCGCCTGGGGTGGCTCGGCGACGGTCACGCGCCCGCTCGCGCCGGGCTCAGAGCTCAAGCTGCGCGACCGCACGCTGCGCGTGCTGCACCGTCCCGGCCACTCGCCGTCGGACACGATCTTCCACGACGAGGAGCGCCGGATCGTGCTCGGCGCCGACCACCTCATCAAGCACATCTCCTCCAACCCGCTGATCTCGCGGCCGCTCGAGGACGAGCTGAACGACGGCGACGGTCCGCCCGCGCGGCCGCACGCGCTGGAGATCTACATCGAGTCGCTGACGGCGACGCGCGACATGCAGAACGTCGACATCGTGTTCGCCGGCCACGGCGAGCCCGTCACCGACCATGTCGCGCTCATCGACGAGCGCTTCCGGCTGCACGCTCGGCGCGCGCAGAAGATCCGCCGGCTGATCGCCGAGGCGCCGGTGACCGCCTACGAGATCGCGCAGTTGCTGTGGGGCAACGTCGCCGTCACCCAGGCCTACCTCACGCTGTCAGAGGTGCTCGGCCATGTCGACCTGCTCATGACGGCGGGACACGTCGTCGAGCAGCGCGACGGCGACCTCGTGCGATTCGCCGTCGCCGCTCGCTAGCGCTCAGACGTCCTGGTCGTACGTGTGGACGATCCTCTTGGTCCCCTTGTTGCACGTCACGCGCGCTGAGAAGACGTCGTCGCCCGCGCCGACCTGGACCGACCCGCGCTTCTCGGTGCACCTGTAGTTGCGCACCCTGGCCTGCGTGCACCTGCCCTGCACGCCCTTCTTGATGCGGCACCTGTACCAGGCGAGCATCTGGTCCTTGCCGTCCCTGCAGGTCGTGTTCGTCACGCGCAGGGATGTGAAGTAGCCGCCCTTGCCGTTGCGCTCGGGGTAGCGCGGATACTGGTTGAAGCTCAGCGAACAAGCCCGCTCGGCTGCGTGCGCGACCCCGCCGAGCGGCGCCTGAGCGGACGCGAACAGCGCTGCGGCGAGTGCACTCAAGGCAACGATGGTCAGGATCAACCGGCGATTGCACGACAACGTCATTGGTTCTCCTTGGGCGGGGTTGCGGACCAACGCTACTCGTGGCGACCGACGCCGTATGTCGGGCGCATTAGCCATGATGTCGCACCGTGCGTGCCCTCCGACCCGTCCTCAGGATGTTCTCATTCGCTGTGGCAGCGCTGCTGTTGACGGCCGTGAGCGCTGCTGCGGCCGGGCCAAATCGCGAACCGACGCCGCGGTCGGACGCCGCGGACGCGCCGGGGAGCCCGCTCGACCTGCGCACCGTATCGCTCGGCCAGCGCGGCACGGAGCTCGTGCTGCGATTCAGAACCGCCGGCGAGTGGGAGCCCACCCAGCTGGCAGCGGGCAGCGGCAACACGCTGTGCGTGCGACTGCACTACGGCGAGCTCAGGACGCCGCGCGCGCGGCTGTGTGTCGTCGATCGCGGCGAGAACTCGCCGGGGTTGGCGTACGCACGGCTGGATCCGATCGGCCAGATCGTGGAGAGCCGGATCGTCTCGACGACGATCACACGCTTCGACAAGAGCTCGATCACGATCGGGTTCGAGCCATCATCGGTCAACCTGCGCCAGGGTCTGTTCACGTGGCGGGCGGAGTCGACATTCAACTGCGGTGGGTGCAACGACGTCGCGCCGGACGGGGCCGACGTCCGCGCCCGCGTGGTGCCGCTGGCCGAGCCGCGCTGCTTCGGCGCCGCCTCGCGCAACCCGCGCGTGCGCTGCTCGAACCCGGCGCTGCGGCTCGCGGTG
The DNA here is from genome assembly GCA_035536715.1 of Solirubrobacteraceae bacterium. Taxonomy (GTDB): domain Bacteria; phylum Actinomycetota; class Thermoleophilia; order Solirubrobacterales; family Solirubrobacteraceae; genus CADCVQ01. The sequence goes on along the minus strand of DATLNO010000143.1, from coordinate 1,319 downwards.
CTGCCGACTCCAACCGAAGCGCTGCTGACGGCCAACGCCCGCTGCGGCCTGCTCTCGCAGCAGATCCCGTACACCTGCCAGTTCGGTGTGCGCGAAGCAGTGGCGAACCGCACGGTCGCGCTCGTCGGAGACAGCCACGCCGCGCACTGGCGCGGCGCACTCGAAGTCGTGGCGCAGTCGCGCGGCTGGCGCGGATACTCGCTGACGCGCAGCGGCTGCCCCTTGTCGGCCGCGCTTCCCGACCTGCCCAAGGCGCGGCGCACGAGCTGCGCGGCGTGGCGGCGCGCGGTGTACACGTGGTTCACCCAGCACCCAGAGGTGCGGACCGTATTCGTCTCACAGCTGTCCGGCACGAGCGTGCGCACACCGAAGGGCACCAGCCGCACAGAGCATCAGATCCAGGGCTACCTGCGCGCGTGGCGCAGCCTGCCGCCGACCGTGCGCCAGATCATCGTCCTGCGCGACGTGCCCTTCAGCTCGGCGAACACCCCGATCTGCGTCGAGCAGGCCATGCGCAGGCGTCGGCGGCCCGACCTCGCCTGCGCCCTGCCGCGTTCGCGGGTCCTGCGGCGCGACGCCGCCGCGATCGCGGCGCGCCGGGCGGGCACCCAGCGCGTGCACGTCGTCGACCTGACGCCGTCGATGTGCAGCCCGCGGCTGTGTTTCCCGGTCGTCGGCGGCGTGCTCGTCCACAAGGACAAGACGCACATCACCGCGATGTTCGCGGCCACCCTCGGGCCGCTGCTGCGCGGGCGGATCGATCGCCTGCTCTAGTCAGTATGGACGCGTGGGGCTGGCCCTCGTGCGTCGCATCTGTCGCGGGTTGACAATCGCGGGTGTTGAGGGCCGCAAGGCCAGAGCCGCATACGACCTGTGGAGGACCAGCCGTGTCTGACGTTACCTCGTTGGCACCCGCTGATGTGCGTCTGTGGGTGAGCCTTGATGTTCACAAGCTGTCGATCGTCGCCGCGACGCTGCCGCCCGCCGGCGGCAAGCCCGACGCGTGCCGGATCGAGACGACGGAGCGCGCGATCCGTCGTTTCATCGACCGCCTTGGAGGGCCCGCGGGCCTCGCGGTCTGCTACGAAGCCGGGCCCGGCGGCTACGCGCTGTGGCGGCTTTTGACGTCGATCGGCGTGGCCTGCGATGTCGTCGCGCCGTCGCTGGTGCCGATCCGAGCGGGCGATCGTGTCAAGACCGATCGTCGTGACGCCAAGAAGCTCGTCGCGCTGCACCGCGCCGGACTGCTGCGCTTCGTGCATCCGCCGACCGCCGAGACCGAGGGCCTGCGCGACCTGCTGCGCTGCCGCGACGACCTG